>NZ_JBEOSJ010000015.1:0-202635 GCF_040302905.1 Streptomyces sp. NPDC096193
GAGAGCACCGTTCCGGGGTGCGTGATCTGACGGTGTCACGGGCACGCGAAGTGTCATGGGACATCTGAAGCGGTGGGAACAGGCCCCCGGGCCACTTCGTCCTGTGCCCGTGGCGCCACCGCGTAAATCGGTTGCCCGACGACACCGGCCGCTGCTGGAATTGCCCGGCGAACGACGGTCGAACGGCCGTCGACACCGAACGACCGAGGAGACGGTTATGCGCGGAACTCTCATGTCCATCGAGAAGGGAATTTCCATCTACCCAGAGGGCATGACAGTTCGTGCGTACGTTGAACTTGGGAATTCTGGCGCATGTCGACGCAGGTAAGACCAGCCTGACCGAGCGGCTTCTGCACGCCGCCGGTGTCATCGACGCCATCGGCAGCGTGGACGACGGCAGCACCCAGACCGATTCACTCGACCTGGAACGGCAGCGCGGCATCACCATCAAATCCGCCGTCGTCTCCTTCGCCGTGGACGACATCACGGTCAATCTGATCGACACTCCCGGCCACCCGGACTTCATCGCCGAGGTCGAGCGGGTGCTGAGCGTGCTCGACGGAGCGGTGCTCGTCGTCTCCGCCGTGGAAGGGGTCCAGGCGCAGACGCGGGTGCTGATGCGGACCCTGCGACGGCTGTGCATTCCCACCCTTGTCTTCGTGAACAAGATCGACCGCGGTGGCGCGGCTCCCGGGCGGGTGCTGCGGGACGTCTGCGAGAAGCTGACCGAGGCCGTGATCCCGATGGGGGTCGTCGGGGCTGCGGGCACGGGTGACGTCTCCTTCACCCCGTGCACGGCGGCCGACCCTGCCTTCACGACCCGGCTGGTCGATCTGCTCTCCGGGCAGGACGACGCACTGCTCGCGGAGTATGTGCGAGACGAGACAGCGGTGTCCTACGACCTGCTCCGTACAGAACTGGCCGCGCAGACCGCACGGGCACAGGTCCATCCGGTGTTCTTCGGATCGGCCATCACGGGCACCGGTGTGGACGCGCTGATCGCCGGGGTGCGCGAGCTGCTGCCGGCCGGCGAGGGCGGCGGCGACGGGCCGGTGTCCGGCACGGTGTTCAAGGTGGAGCGCGGCCCGGCAGGCGAGAAGATCGCGTACGTCCGGATGCTGTCGGGCACCGTGCGGACGCGGGACCGGTTGCCGGTCGGGTCCGGCGCGGAGGGCAAGGTGACCGCGATCGAGGTGTTCGACCGAGGGCCGGCCGTACGCGGCCCTGCCGTCACGGCCGGGCAGATCGGCAAGCTGTGGGGTCTGCACGACGTCCGCATCGGTGACGCGATCGGCTCCCCGCCCGCCTCCCCCGCGAGCGGCCACCACTTCGCCCCGCCGACGCTGGAGACGGTTGTGGTGCCGGTCCGGGCCGCGGACAAGGGCGCGATGCACGCGGCGCTCAGCCGGCTCGCCGAGCAGGATCCGCTGATCGGTCTGCGCCAGGACGATCTGCGCCAGGAGGTCGCGGTCTCGCTCTACGGTGAAGTGCAGAAGGAGGTCGTCCAGGCGACGCTGGCCGCCGATTTCGGCGTCGACGTGACCTTCCGCGAAACGACCACCATCTGTCTCGAACGACCGGCCGGCGCGGGCTCCGCACTTCAGATCATCGACAAGGATCCCAACCCTTTCCTGGCGACGATCGGTCTGCGGATCGACCCGGCGCCGATCGGATCCGGTGTGGAATTCCGGCTGGAGATCGAACTCGGATCGCTGCCCTATTCCTTCATCACGGCGGTCGAGGAAACCGTTCCTGAGACATTGCGGGAGGGGATTCACGGATGGGAGGTCACCGACTGCACGGTCACGATGACGCATTCCGGCTACTGGGCGAGGCAGAGCCATTCCCACGCAGTTTTCGACAAGGGCATGTCCAGCACGGCGGGGGATTTCCGCAATCTGACGCCGCTGGTTGTGATGAGCGCCCTGCACGAGGCCGGTACGCGGGTGTACGAGCCGATGCACCGGTTCCGGCTCGAATTCCCGGCTGATCTGCTGGGGCAGGTTCTGCCGGTGCTGGGCCGCTTGCGGGCGAACCTGAACACGCCTGTGCCGCGGGGGATGTCCTACGTACTGGAGGGCGAGATCCCGGCGGCGTCCGTGCACGCGCTGCACCGGCAACTGCCCGCCCTGAGCCGGGGAGAGGGGGTGCTGGAGACGGAGTTCGCGCGCCACCAGCCGGTGGTGGGCACCGTGCCGACCCGGCCGCGGACGACTCCGGATCCGTTCGCCCGGGCGTAGCTCCGGCCGAGGCGGTAGATCGCCCCCGGGGCCCGGCCTTCACGGCCGGGCCCCGCGGGCCGTGTCGCCCTTCCGGCTTTCGGGCGGCGGACAGCTGAAAGCGGCACAAAGCAGGCGTACGCTGGCGAGAAGGCCGTAATGCACCGCGTGTGCGCATGGAGGCGGCGCATGACCGATCCTTTCGGCTTCCTCAAAATTCCCCGCCGGCCCGTCCCCCCGCGCCCCGTGACAGAACGGCTGAACGACTGGGACGAGGTGTACGCCGGGCAGTCACAGCTGCCGCTCGTCGCCGAGCAGGCCGGACGCTGCATGGACTGCGGCATACCGTTCTGTCACAGCGGCTGCCCGCTCGGAAACCTGATCCCGGAGTGGAACGCCTACGCGGCCCGCGGCAGCTGGCGCGACGCGGCGGAAAGGCTGCACGCGACGAACAACTTCCCGGAGTTCACCGGACGGCTGTGCCCGGCGCCCTGCGAGGACGCCTGCGTACTGACCATCAACGCCGACCCGGTGACGATCAAGAATGTCGAGAACGCCATCGCCGACGAGATCTGGGCCCGCGGCTACGCCACCCCGCAACCGCCCGAGCGTCTCAGCGGGAAGACGGTGGCCGTGGTCGGCTCGGGGCCGGCGGGGCTGGCGGCGGCGCAACAGCTCACGCGCATCGGTCACACCGTCGCCGTGTACGAGCGCGCCGACCGCATCGGCGGACTGCTGCGCTACGGCATCCCCGCGTTCAAGATGGAGAAGCAGCACCTGGACCGGCGGCTCGGCCAGATGCGGGCGGAGGGGACCAAGTTCCGTACGGGCGTGGACGTGGGCGGCGATCTCGACGCCACCGAACTCCTCAGGCGGCATGACGCCGTGATCCTCGCCGTGGGGGCGCGCGAGCAGCGTGAGCTGCCCGTCCCCGGCCGGGAGCTGTCGGGCATCCACCAGGCGATGGACTACCTCACCTTCGCCAACCGGGTCTGCGAGGGCGACTACGCCGCACCTCCCGTCACGGCCGCCGGCAAGCACGTGGTGATCATCGGTGGCGGGGACACCGGCTCCGACTGCCTGGGCACGGTCCTGCGCCAGGGCGCGGCCTCGGTCGTACAGCTGGACATCAATCCGGAGCCCGGCGAGGCGAGACGTGCCACGGAACCCTGGCCCGTGTACCCGAAGGTGTACCGGATCTCCCACGCGCACGAGGAGGCCCGGGGTCGTGAGGGCACGGACCCGCGTGTCTTCTCCTCCGCCACCCTGCGCTTCGACGAGGGCCGGGCGGGGCAGGTGGGCGCGCTGCATCTGACGGAGGTGGAGCCGACGGCCAGACAGCCACGCCCGGACACCGAGCAGAGGATCCCCGCGGACCTCGTCCTCCTCGCCCTGGGCTTCTCCGGTCCCGAGCGGGGCAGCGGCCTGATCGCGCAACTCGGGCTGACGCTGGACGACCGCGGCAACTTCGCCAGGAACGCCTGCTTCGCGGCCGAGACAGTGGAGCGGACCGAGCCGGCACGCTCACGGGCGGACGGGGTCTTCGTCGCCGGCGACGCGGGGCGCGGGCAGTCCCTCGTGGTGTGGGCCATCGCGGAGGGCCGCTCGGCCGCGGCGGCGACGGACAGCTATCTGAGCGGTTCCACCGTGCTGCCGGCCCCGGTGGCACCTCAGGACCGGCCGCTGGTGGCGTGACGGTGACGAGCCTCGCGCAGAGGCCGGACTCCGCGTCCCCGCAAGGAATCCACAGCGCTACACCGGCGCACCGCCGCGTTCGGCACGCCCCGGCTACGGCTTCTCGCCGCTCCCGTCGGGCGCACGGCCCACGCACACCGCGACGAGCGCGGCGACGGTCGACCGTGAGAGCAGATGGACCGCCCGGCCCGCAGGTGAGACGCCGACCGCGTGCCGGGGCACCCGCAGGCGCAGAGCACCCGGCAGTACGGCGAAGACGACGGGCGGCTCGAACGTCACCGCCTCACCGTCGACTCCGACGTCCAGCGGGCCGTCCGAGCGCACCTCGAACCGGTCCGCGGTCCACTGGCGCCAGCCCGGGAACCGCCGGATCTGCCCGGTCGCCTGGAGGGTGGTGAACCGTACGGCTTCGGAGGCGTCGCGGATCGTCAGCGTCACCACGCCGAGACGCCCGGAATCCATGCGCTCACGCGTGCCGAGGCCTTCGAGGCGGTCGAGCAGATAGGGGCCGTTCGAGACGAGGATCAGCTGCGCGGTGGAGAACTCGGTGCCGTCGGGTCCCGTGAACCGCAGATCAGGCGGGACGGCGTCCGGGCCGAGGACGTCGGGCATCGCCTCGACGGCGGTTCTGAGCTTGGCATCGCGGTAGCGCGGTGTCCGCACCACGTGCGCGTACAGGCCGAGTGAGGCGTTGTTGACGAAGACGCGGCCGTTGACGCTCGCCAGGTCGATCCGCCGCTCCGTCCCGTCGCTGAACGCGTCGAGCGCGCCGACCACGTCGTCACGGTTCAGTCCGAGGTCGAGCGCGAGGTGGTTGCGTGTGCCCGCGGGGACCACGACGTACGGAATCCCGTGCCGTGCCGCGACCTCCGCGGCGACCGCGTGCGAGCCGTCCCCGCCGGCCATGCCGATCGCGTCGGCGCCTCGCGCGACGGCTTCCTCGGCGAGTTCTCGCAGGTCGTCCCCGGGCCGCAGCGGGACTGCCTCGATGCCGCGGCGGCGGCATTCGTCCGCCAGCCCGAACCGCTCGGCCTTGCCGCCGCCGGACCTCGGGTTCATCAGCAGGACCGGCCGGGCAGGCCGCGGCGCGGGGCGGGTGACCGTCGCGGTCCTGGCACGTCGGCGCAGTGCGATGCGCGCCGTCGCCGCGGACAGCGCGATCAGTACGAGGATCACCGCGACGCGCGACAGGTCGAGGTCCGCGAGAATCCCGGCGGCGAGCAGGACGACGAACGCGAGAGCGGCGACCAGGCCGGCTGCGGCGCGCCGCAGGCCCTTGCGTGTGACGACGTGCCAGCCGGCGATCACGGCGACGAGGAGCGCCACGACGGCCGCCAGCAGGGCTGCCCAGTTCCTGAAGGCTCCGACGACGAGGATGATCAGCGCTGCGGGCAGCGCCACCAGGGCGACGGACGCGGCAAGACGCTCGACGGGGCGCGGTCGGCGCGTACCGTCGTCCCGGTCCGCCGCGGTAGGCATCGGGGCGCGGCTGCCGTCAGGAGCCCTGGTGGTGGAAGAGCGCGCCGACCTTCTCCCGGAATTCCGTGCCCCGGCTCTCCCGATGCTGTCTGCGCGCCTCCCGCACCGCCGTGGCGGCGGCGTCCTGGGCGGCTCTCACCTCGGCGGTCACCTCCTCTGCCGGGATCCGAACGACCGTGCCGCCGAGGCGCGCGGCCATGGTGTCGACGACGGCGGGGTCCGGCTCGGTCATGCCGACGATCAGGACGTTGGTGCCGTCGGCGACACCACGGCTGAAGTAGGTGAGGCTGTCGACCGAGTCCGTGGCGTCGTCGTTGTCGGCCACCATTCCGATCATGGTTCCCGCGCCCCAGCCGAACAGCAGCCCGACCGGGCCACCGAGCAGGCCGAGCAGCGCGCCGATCGATCCGCCGAGGAGCGTGGAGCGGCCGGCGGACGACGTATAGCTCTCGGGCACCGACAGAAAGCCGGCCGGGGAGCGCTCCATGATCGCCGCCTGGTCCACCCCGGGAAGCTCGGTGACGAGGTGAAAGGCCTCGTAGGCGTGGCTGGGATCCCCGAAGGTGAGGAAGAGAACCTTGTCGTCGGGGGAATCGGAGGCCTCGGGCGACACGGAGGAGTCATGGGACATGGTCTTTCCTTTCTCGGCGCTCACCCAGCGGATCACGGTCGAGGAGCGCCCACCACTCGCATGCTCATTCTGCTCGCACCCTCCTTTCACCGCCCGGCGTCCGCGTCCCGGATACGGGAGGCGCTGAGAGGGTGCCTTGACCTCAAGCGCGGTTGACGTTCGAGACTCAACCAGACACAGCGCCGGGGCTCCCGGCCGCAACCGAGGTGAGGTGTGACCGCATGCGCGCGATCCGAGTAGACGGGTACGGGGGTCCCGAGGTGCTCGTGCCGGTGGAGCGGCCGGACCCCGTCGCGGGGCACGGGGAGGTCGTCGTAAGGGCCGAGGCAATCGACACCATCTTCGTCGAGACGCAGATCCGTGGCGGCTGGGGCGAGGCGTTCGACATCACCCCGCCGTACGTGCCGGGAGGCGCCGCGGCCGGAATCGTCGTCTCCACCGGCCCCGGGGTCGACCCGTCGTGGACCGGGCGCCGGGTGCTGGCCGGGCCGGGCACGAGAGGTACGTACGCCGAACTCGTCCGCACCGGGGTCGACCGGCTGGTGCCCGTTCCCGACGGCCTCGGCCCGCGAGAGGCAGCCGCGCTCGCCCACGACGGTGTGACCGGCATCGGCATCGCGGAGGTGGCAGGCATGGCGCCGGGCGACCGGGTGCTCGTCCTGGGGGCCGCGGGCGGCATGGGCACACTGCTGGTTCAGCTCGCGCACGCGGCGGGGGCACGGATCGTCGGGGCGGCACGCGGGGAACAGAAGCTGGCGCTGGTGGAGCGCCTGGGGGCCGATACCGTCGTCGACTACACCGGGGACGGCTGGACGGATGAGGTCCGTGAGGCGTTCGGGGGACGGGACGTGGACGTCCTGCTGGACGGCGTCGGCGGCGAACTCGGCGCACGCGCCTTCGCCCTGGTGGCGGACGGCGGCCGCGTGTCGGCCCACGGCGCGTCGAGCGGCGGGTTCGCGGAGCTCGACGAGAAGAGCGCGCGGGCGCGGGGCATCACCCTGCGGGGGATCGCGGATGTGCAGTTCGGACCGCCGGACGTGGTGCGGCTGGCGACGAAGGCGCTGGCCGAGGCCGCGGCGGGGCGGCTGCGCCCGGTGATCGCGCGGGAGTTCCCGCTGTCCCGGGCGGCCGACGCCCACCGTGCGATCGAGGCCCGTTCGGTCCCGGGCAAGGCGCTGCTCATTCCGTGACGGGTACGGCGGGACATCGCCTGTGCCCGCCCGCCGAGGGGAGCGAGCCCAGAGCCGGTGGGCCGGGCACCCGCCGATGCGGTCGGACGCGCGTCGGCCGGTGCCCGCTCAACAGCGCGCGGTGGACGGTCTATTGAGGCCTGCGCTCCGCCTGTAGCTGGGCCATCACCGACTCCAGTTTCGCCGCCCTCGCCGTGGGCGTACGCGCCCGCAGCAATTGGAGGATCACGCCGTAGCGGTCAGTCCTGTTGAGCCGGTCGAAGAAGGCCTTCGCCGTTTCGGCGGCGTCCAGGGCAGCCGCCAGGTCGGGCGGCACACTCGCCGTCTTCTGGGATGCGTACGCCGCCTCCCACCGGCCGTCGGCCTTGGCCGCCTCCACCTGCGCCCGGCCCGGGTCCCGCATCCGCCCGGCCTCTTCGAGCGCCGCGACCTTGCCGACATTGACCTGGGACCACTGGCTCCTCGCGCGGCGAGGGGTGATCTTCTGCAGGTAGTACGACGCGTCGAGCGAGCGGCGCTGACCGTCGATCCAGCCGTAGCAGAGGGCGACGTCGATGACCTGACCGGCCGTCACGGACGGGATCCCCGAGCTCTTCTTGGCGAGCTTCAGCCACACCCCTGCCGCGAGGCCGTGATGCTCGGCGAGCCAGGCCTCCAGTCGGCCGTCGTCCTCGAAGAAGAGGACCTCCACGCCGTCGATCGGCTCCATGCGCCCTCCGTCTGCCCACGCCCGGCCGGGCGTTGCCCCTCGGGCCAAGTTTCGGCCACTCCTGGTCGCGGCGCGCGAGCTTGGCACAGAGCCGGAGAGTGATTAGGTTAGGCAACCCTAAGTACCTTCGACAGCGGAGATCTGGATGCGCCTGTTCACCACCCCCATAGCGCAGCCGACCAGCGCGGAACGAATCCGGTCGATCCTGATGGCAGCCGACTCGATGACCATCGTCACGGACGAGGGGCGTACGGAGGTCTCCCGGCTGTACGGGTCCGGCGCCACCGAGCACATCCACCTCCACCCCCCGACGGGCGCCGGCGGCGGCACGGACGGAACCACGAACGGACACACGCGTGCCACGCTGGAGTTCACCGACGTCGCACCCACTCCGGTACGCGACCGGGTCCGCGCCCGCGTCCTCCTGGCGGGACGGCTGCTGACGGCCTCCCGGCACGCGGCGCCGACGGGCAGCCGGTGCATGGCGCTTGCCCACGCCGTCCTCGACACGGGAGGGGAGCGGATCACCGTCGGCCTCGAAGAGCTGATGGAAGCTGACACCGATCCCCTGGCCACCTGCGAGGCCGGCATGCTGACGCACCTGGTGGACGACCACGGCGACATCGTCCAACTGCTGCTGCGCCTGGTGAAACCGCGCCTGGCGCTGGGCGTGCGGCGGGTCCTGCCCGTCGCCATCGACCGGTACGGCATCATCCTGCGTCTGGAGTACGCGCGCTCGCACCAGGACGCCCGCCTGCCGTTCCCCTCGCCCGTCAAGGACATCGACCAGGCCGGCGTACGCATCCACGCGCTGCTCAACGCGGCACGGCACCGCTCACCGCGGAGCCGGCTGCTGAGCGACTCGTGAACCCGTCAATCCCGCCAAGGCACCTCAGGCGCCGCTCGGCTTCAACTGCCGCATACGGCCGTCGAGTTTCTGACGGTAGAAGTCGATGAACCCGTCCGGGTCCGGGCCCGAGTTCATCATGACCAGCCGGTCGAAGCCGGCGTCGACGTACGGCTGCGCCACCGCGACATGGCGTTCCGGGTCGGAGCCGCAGGCGAAGTGTTCGAGGATGTCCTCCTCGCGCACCGTGCCGGTCGCCGCGTCGAAGTTGACCGGGTTGGGCAGCTCGCTCATCACCTTCCAGCCCGTCAGCGCCCAGCGAGTGGTCTCCAGCGCCGCCTGGGCGGCGGTGTGTTCATCGGGTGCCCAGGCGAGAGGGACCTCCGCGTATCCCGGCCCGCTGCCACCGGCGGCGCGGTACTGCGGGACGATCTCCGGGTCGGGCTCGGTGGCGAACAACGCGTCACCCAGCTCCGCCGCGATCGCCGTCGACGCCTTCCCGCTCACGGCCACCGCGATCGGTGGCAGTTCGTCGGGGAGGTCGAAGACACGGGCGTCCTCGAGGCGCAGGTGCTTGCCCTCGTACGACCGGTAGCCGCCGCGCCACAGCAGCCGGATGATCTCCAGCGCCTCGCGCAGCAGCTCGTGGCGTTCGGCGACAGCCGGATAACCGCGGCCGACGACGTGCTCGTTGAGCCGCTCCCCCGAGCCGACGCCCAGCGTGAAGCGGCCGTCCGACAGCAGGGCGAGCGTCGCCGCCGCCTGCGCGATGATCGCGGGGTGGTAGCGGATGGTCGGACAGGTCACGCCGGTGGCGAGCTCGATGTGCTCGGTTTTGGCGGCGATGGTACCGAGGACGGTCCAGGCGAAGGGTGAGTGTCCCTGGTTGTCCAGCCAGGGGTGGTAGTGGTCGCTGATCTCGACGAAGTCGAAGCCCGCCTGCTCCGCCAGAACCGCCTGCCGTACCAGTTCGGCCGGGCCGAACGCCTCGGCCGCCAGTTTGTACCCGATCTTCATGAGTTCCTCGCCCCGTCGCGCTGTCCGGTCCGCGCAGAGGTACCCCGCCGCGGACATCCCTAACGGGCCGGAGCGCTGAACGGAGGAAGCGCCACCGCACCGATCCCCGGGGCGGCGTTTTTGCCGCTACCTGCGTCGGCGCAGCAGCACGGAGGTGCTCACGGCGAGCAAGGCGAGCACGGCGGCGACGGCGCCGATGAGGACGGTCGAGTTGTCCTTACCCGTGTCCGCCACGGCCTGCGGCCGCGCCGCGCCCCCGACGACGGGGTGTTCCGGTACGGACGGTGGCGTGGACGCCTGCGGCGGCGGGGCCTGCCCGGCCGCCGAAGCGTCGTCCGCAGGCGGTTCGGCGGTGGGCGGCTGCGACTGGGGAGGCGGGGCCGCCGCCTCCTCCGGCGCGGGCCGGGCGGGCGGGGTGTCCTCCTCGCCCCGCAGCACCACGTCGGAGCAGGAGTAGTAGGTGTCCGGCGTATCGGTGTTCCGCCAGATCGTGTACAGCACATGACGCCCGGTCAGCCCGGCGGGGAGCTTTCCTCGGATGCGGTACGCCCCGTCCCTGAGCGGGGGATCGGTCACCCTCGCGAACGGCTCGCTCCGCAGGTCGGACCAGCGCAGCGGAGCAGCCGGATCGTAACCCTCCTCGGTGAGATACAGGCTGAACGTGCCCCGGTGCGGGATCGTCGACCGATAGGTCATCGTGAGGCCGGCCCCCGCCTTCAGCGGTGTGGTGGGCCAGTTCGCACGTGTCGTGTCCAGTCCCCGGTAGTCACGCAGTCCCGCGCTGCACAGCTGCCCGTCCGGGATGACCTGACGGTCCCTGCCCCGTACGTCGGCCACTCGGAGGTTGTCCCATGCGCCCAGGGCCGTGCCGCCGTTGGCCGCGACGGCCGTGCGGCAGGCCGCCGATCCCTGCCGGATCCCCTCGGGACCACACGCGGCGATCCTGCTGAGCGGGTCGGTCGGCGCTCCATGAGCCTGCGCCGGCCCGGCGGCGAGCGCCGTAAGCACGAGCGGCACGACGCCGGCCAGCGCGGCGACGGTGGCGGTGCGATGCGCGGTCATTCTCGGCAGACCTCCTTGGTGGCCCGGCGGCCTGCCGTGTATTACGCGCGGGCCCGCCGCGGTGTTCACCCCGATGGCAGAGCGGATTCTCAGTCACGGCGACGGCCCGCGCCCCTGCTGGGACACTGCTCGTGGGCCTGGAGAGCTGCCCGGAACCCCGCAGCTCGTCACGAGCAGTCAGTGGAGGAATCATGGCCGGTCAGTTCGAGGCAACAGTCGAGGTCAACCGCCCGATCGAGGAGGTGTTCGCCTTCCTCGGCGACGGTACGAACGACCGCGAGTTCAGCCCACGAGTGCAGAAGATCGACAAGACGCCGCCGGGACCGACGACGGTCGGGACCGTCTTCACGAGTACGGTCAAGGACGCCGGACTCACCACCAAGCGTGAGTTCCGCATCACCGAGTTCACGGCTCCCACCAGAATCCGCTGGGCCGAGACGTCGAAGAACCTCGTGACCGCGAAGGAAGGCGGGTACGACCTCGAGTCCACCGGCCCCGGGACCACGAAGGTGCGCATCTTCAATGTGCTGGAGGGCCACGGCATCGGGAAGGCTCTCGCCGGTATCGCCGTGGGCGCGGCCCGCAAGGACGCCGACGCCTTCGGGCAGCGGATCAAGAAGGCCGTCGAAGCGTCCTGACCGACGCTCCCCGACCCGGCCCGTCCGCCCCGAGCGGGGCCGGACGGTCCGCGTCCGTGCACTGGCCGCTCCCGCCCAGCACTGTCACGATGGCAGTCCGGGCAGTCACAGGACGGGAGCCGGCCATGCTCCTCGGGACATGGAACCTCGAGAACCTCTACCGGCCCGGAGGGCCCTACGGGCCGCGTGACGGGGTCGTCTACGAAGCGAAGCTCGCCGCGCTCGCCACCACGGTCGAAGCGCTCGCACCGACGGTCCTCGGCATCCAGGAGGTCGGCGATCCCGAGGCGCTGCAGGATCTGACGGGCCTGCTGCCCGGCACCTGGCACACGGCGCTGTCGAAGCATCATGACGGCCGGGGCATCCGGGTCGGATTCCTCAGCAGGCATCCGCTCGATGTCGTCTCCGACACCCAGACGTTCCCGCAGCGCCTGCGGGCCGTGCAGGGCGACGACAGCGCCGACCCGACCGCCACGATGGGCCGCGGGGCCCTCGCCGTACGCGTCGAGCCGGACGAGGGGCCGCAACTGTGGATGGCCGTCTGCCATCTCAAGTCCAAGCTGCTCACCTATCCCGGTGACCGGTTCCAGCCGCACGACGAGGGCGAGCGCGCGCGATACGCGGCCTACGCGCTGTTCCGCCGCGGCGCCGAGTCGGTGACCATGCGGTCCATGGCCGACGAGTTGCTGGAGGAACAGGGCAAGGAGAGGGCCGTGGTCGTCCTGGGCGACCTCAACGACGAGCCGTCCGCCGCCACGACGCAGATCCTGCACGGTCCGCCGGGCTCCGAGATCGGCACTCCAGGTTTCCTGCGCGAGGACAAGGGTGATGCGGTGCGCCTGTGGAACGTGGCGCCGTGGATACCCGAGGACCGGCGCTACTCCCGTGTCCACGCCGGACGGCCCGAGCTGATCGATCACATCATGATCAGCCATCAGCTCCTCGACCGGGTCGCGGCGGCGGGCACCGGCATCGTCGGCGCCGCCGAACCACCGGCGCTGCCGTCGGTCGACGAGATCCCCACCGAGCGCCGCGATGCCACGGGCTCCGACCACGCGCCGGTCTGGATACGGCTCGGCAACTGATGGTGGACGACTGACGCGGGCCATTGACCGTAGGTGACCTGCCGCCGTGCCACTGGCCCGGTCGTGATGCGACTGACACGGTCCGTCATACGGCATACGCGACGGCCGTCCGAGCCCTTTCTGCCCAGTGCCCCGCGGGTTCGACTGCCAGTCCGGCCCCGAGGAACAAAGCGCCCAGGACAGGAAGCCGAATGGCCCATAACCCTGGCCACTTGGGCTCGTTTCGACTGGGCCATTCGCCGGGAACCCCGGCGCCGTCCACGGTAAAACCGGTCGACCCGCCACGGGGCGGATCGACCGGCGCTCTGAGCACATCCTTCGGGGAGGTGGGTCAGATCGAGGTGCGACTGCTCCTCATCGCGACGACCGTGCAGACCAGCCCCAGCAGGAACGTGAGCCCGCCGAGGATGATGTTGGTCCAGATCACTCCCGCGTCCGGGCTGCTGCCCACGATCCAGGGTGCGATGATCATCCACACGCCCATGGCGCACATCGCCCCGCTCAGGCCGTACATCCTCTCCGGCATGACGGTGAACCCGATCGCGAGCACCGCTATCGCTATGCCCATGATCAGGTTGTGCATCGCGAGTGCCGGCTGGTTGCCCGCGAAGTGGACCACCCAGGGGGACACTGCGCAGGCGAGGCCGACCAGGAACACCGGGCCGTCCACCAGGGCCACATCGCGCCCTCCGAGCATGCGCGCGTAGCGGTCCTGCATTTCGCTGATGTCGGGATGACCCGCGAGGTCTCCCCTGTGTGAGACGTCGGCCATGCGACTCGCCTCCTTCTTCTCGCTGCAAGTCGGACCGCACTGCGCGGGCAGAGCCGCGCTCCTCCAGTTTGCCCTTATCCGTTCCTTATGTGTAGTGATCCGGAGCGGTAGATTCCGATACCCGGTGCCCGCCCACCCCCCGGGACGCTTGACTGCGAAACCGGCTCCATAGGATGGCGCCCATGGAACAGCGCGTCTTGGGCAGGACCGGTCGGAACGTCTCCGTCGTGGGGCTGGGCACGTGGCAGCTCGGCGCCGACTGGGGTGATGTCCGCGAGGAGGACGCCCTTGCCGTGCTCGACGCCGCGGTGGACGAGGGCGTCACCTTCTTCGACACGGCCGATGTGTACGGCGACGGCCGCAGCGAACAGCTGATCGGCCGCTGGCTGCGGGAGCGGCCGGACGCCGGCATCGTCGTCGCCACCAAGATGGGACGCCGCGCCGACCAGCTCCCCGAGAACTACGTCCTCGACAACTTCCGCGCCTGGAACGACCGCTCCCGCCGGAACCTTGGCGTGGACACCCTCGATCTGGTGCAGCTGCACTGCCCGCCGTCGTCCGTGTACTCCTCCGACGCGGTCTTCGACGCGCTCGACACCCTGGTGGCGGAGAAGCGGATCGCGGCCTACGGGGTCAGCGTCGAGACGTGCGCCGAAGCCCTCGCCGCCATCGCACGGCCGGGCACGGCGAGTGTCCAGATCATCGTGAACCCCTTCCGGCTCAAGCCTCTCGAAGAGGTCCTGCCCGCCGCCGCGGAGGCGGGTGTCGGCATCATCGCGCGGGTGCCGCTCGCGTCCGGTCTGCTGTCGGGCAAGTACACCAAGGACACGGTCTTCGCGGCCGACGACCACCGTACGTACAACCGGGACGGTGAGGCCTTCGACCAGGGCGAGACCTTCTCCGGCGTCGACTACGGCACGGGTGTCGAGGCCGCGGCCGAGTTCGCCGCGCTCGCTCCCGAGGGAGCGACACCGGCCGGCACCGCCCTGCGGTGGATCATCCAGCAGCCCGGTGTCACCAGCGTCATCCCGGGCGCCAGGTCCGCGGGACAGGCGCGCTCCAACGCCGCGGCGGCGGCACTGAACCCACTGCCGCAGGTCACGCTGGACGCGGTGCGCGATCTGTACGACCGCCGGATCCGCGCGCTGGTCCACCACCGCTGGTAACCCGGCTCCCGGCCGCCGGCGGTACCGGCCGCACGGCCGCTGCGGCACCCCGTCCACGGACCATCGGGTACTGACGCCCGCAGCCCTCGGCCGCGCGACCTCCGACCGCAGACGGCCGCACGGCCGTCTGCGGCACCCCGTCCACGGACCATCGGCAACCGGCGCCGGCAGCCCTCGGTACCCCGGCCCCTCCCGTACCTACCGGAGGGGCCCGGTGTCCCCGCCGGTAGGGTGATGGGCCTATGCGCCACTCCCCCCGCCGCACCGGCCTCCACCGCTTCCGGCGCCCGGTGCTGGCCGCTCTCGCCGTCTGCGCGAGTGCCGCGGGCATCGCCGGGTGCGCGGCCGACACCGGCGCTCGCGACGACGGCGCCGCCCCCCAGGTGGCGCCGCCCGTCTCCGCTTCACCGCTGTGGCCCCAGTACTCGGGACCCACCCCCGAGGAGGGCGAGAGCACCGCCCCCTACCGGCGCTACGTGAACGTCAAGGGCATCGACGTGCCCGCCGGTGACCTCCGGCGGGTTTCCGTCCTCCGGCTGCTGGAGCAGGACCCGAACGTCCCCCAACTCGTGCGCACCGCCCTCCGGAACTGTCCCGGCGGCAGCTGCGGCCTGCGCACACCCGTGTACCGGGACCTCACCGACGACGGAAAGAACGAGTTGGTGGTGGCCCTCGACGATCCGGTCGGCGGCCTGACGCTGGTCCAGGTCTACCGGGCGTTCGGCACGTCCGTGCGGCCGATCCTCATCAGCTGGAACACCATCGGCGCCACGGGCGTGACCTTCGGCAACGACCTGATCCTCTCCTCGACCGGCAAGGACGGCCGCTTCACCACCCGCTACCGCTGGAACGGCACCGAACTCGTCGCGACCGCACCGCAGGACGCGCTCGGCGACGGTGAGTCCTCCGTGACACCCCAGCCCCCGGCCGATGCGACACCGGTCCCCTCGAACCCCGCGACACCGATCCCCCCGACCAGGACGCCATGATGAGCAGCCCCCACATATCCCCCGGCACGGCCGACGAGGCGCATCTGCTGCTCGTCGAGGACGACGAGGTCATCCGCAGCACCCTCCGCATGCTGCTGGAGCGGTACGGCTTCACCGTCTCCACGGCCGCCGACGGCCTGACCGGCCTGGAGATCTTCCGGGACCGGAAGCCGGATCTGCTGCTCCTCGACGTGATGCTGCCGCACCTCGACGGCATCGGACTCTGCCGCCGTATCCGGGAGTTCAGCCTCGCCCCGATCCTCATGATGTCCGCGCGCGGCGACTCCCTCGACGTCGTCTCGGGACTGGAGGCCGGCGCCGACGACTATGTCGTCAAACCCTGCGAGAGCGCGGTGCTCGTGGCCCGTATCCGCTCCCTGCTGCGCCGTGCCTCCTTCACTCCGGTCCCCGACACGACTCCGGAGACCGCGGTGCTCGTCTTCGGCGAACTGACCATCGACACCCGCGGCATGGATGTGCTCCGCGGCGGGGAGCCCGTCGCCCTCACCCCCACCGAACTGCGCATGCTGCTCGAATTCGCCGCCTCCCCGGGGGTGGTGCTCGAACGCCGGACGCTTCTCAGCCGGGTGTGGGACCACGCCTGGCACGGCGACACCCGGGTCGTGGACCTCCATGTGCAGCGGCTGCGGGCGAAGATCGGGTCCGACCGGATCGAGACGGTCCGCGGTTTCGGCTACAAGTTCCGGCGCTGACATGCCGCTGAGATGGCGTATCGCCGCTCTGGTCGCCGCCGCGATCTGCTCGGTCGCCGCCGCGGTCGGTGTCCTCGTGCATCACGCCTCGCGCGACCGCGAACTCACCCAGGCGCGTGACGCCGCACGCACCACGCTCGACCGGGCCGCGGTCACCTACGCCCGTACGGGCACGGTCGAGGGCACGGGCGCCGTGCTCGACGCTCCCGGGCTGCCCGCCGGGCTACGGGGGATCGCGGACCGAGGCCACCAGGGGACGGAGTTCTCCACCCGGCCCACGGGTCCGGCCATGTGGGCCGCTCGTCCCGCGGGCGAGCAAGTGCTTTCCGTACGGATCGACATGACGACGACACTGCGGGACATCAGCGCGCTGGACACCACGATCGCCTGGGCCGGCGCGCTGACGACCGCGGCCGTGCTGCCGCTCGGCGTGATCATCGCCGGGGGCATGAGCCGGCGGCTGCGGTCCGCCGCCGGCACGGCCCGGCGCATCGCGGCCGGGGACCTCGACGCCCGTATCGAGGCGCCGCCCCGGCCCAGGGACGAGATCGCCGAGATCTCCGCCGCCGTCGACACGATGGCCGCGGCGCTCCAACAACGGCTGCGCAGCGAGCAGCGGTTCACGGCGGACGTCGCGCACGAACTGCGCACCCCGCTGATGGGTCTGGTCACGGCGGCGGAACTGCTCCCCGAGGGCGAAGCAGCCTCCTTCGTGCGCGACCGGGTGCGTGTTCTCGCCGCCCTCGTCGAGGATCTGCTGGAGATCTCCCGCCTCGACGCCGGGGCGGAGGAGGCCGATCTGTCGCCGTGCCGGCTCAGCTGCCTCGTCGAGGACATCACGACGCTTCACGGGCTGCCGACGGAGCCGGTCGAACTTGTCGTGGAGGACGGTGCACCGACGGCCGAGATGTGGACCGATCCGCGCCGGCTGGAGCGCATCCTGACGAATCTGATCGTCAACGGGCACCGGCACGGCTGCCGTCCGGTCACGGTCACCGTCGCCGCGGACGGACGGACCGTGACGGTACGGGACCGAGGACGCGGCTATCCGGACACCCTGCTCGACGACGGTCCGCAGCGGTTCCGCACGGGCGCACGCGAGCGCGGTACCGGCCATGGCCTGGGACTGACCATCGCCATCGGCCAGGCCCATGTGATCGGGGCGGAACTGGCGTTCGCCAACGCTGCCGACGGCGGTGCGGTGGCGACCCTGCACCTTCCTCCGAAGGGGCCGATACACGGCTGATACATCTCCGAGGCAGAGTCGATGGCTCGCTTTGGGTTTCCGAAGATCTTCGGCGCTGAGGATGGCGCCATGCGAACCAGTGGGAGTCCTGACCGGACAGCGGAGTTGCGGAACGCGGGCGAGGTCGACCGGACAGGTTCGCTCAGAGCGGTCGCGGAGGAATCCGGCCGGCGCTCACGGCGGCGCGGCCGGGCGCTCACGCGGCGGTGCCGGAACCGGTCCCCGCGGCCGAAGGAAGGCAAACGGCGCGGGCTGCGCCGGCTCCTCACGTGGCGGAAGGCGCTCGCCGCTCTCGTCACCGTATGCGCCCTGCTCACAGGTGCGTTCGCCGTCCTGTACACCGCGATCGACATTCCGCGGGCCAATGACCTGGCCAAGGCGCAGAGCAATGTGTACCTCTTCAGCGACGGCAGCCGGCTCGCCCGGACCGGCGAGATCAACCGCGAGACGGTCCCGATCGACCGGGTGCCGGAGAACGTCCGGCTCGCCTTCGTCGCCGCCGAGAACAAGGACTTCTACACCGACTCCGGTGTCTCCTTCTCGGGCACGGCACGCGGCATCCTGAACACCGTCACCGGCCGTGGCACACAGGGCGGTTCGACCATCACCCAGCAGTATGTGAAGAACTACTACCTGAGCCAGGAACAGACCGTGACCCGCAAGGTCAAGGAACTGATCATCTCGCTCAAGGTCGACCAGCGGAACTCCAAGTCCGACATCCTCGCCGGATATCTGAACAGCAGCTACTACGGACGCCAGGCGTACGGCATCCAGGCGGCCGCCCGGGCCTACTACCACCGGGAGGTCGAGCGGCTGACGGTGGAACAGGGTGCTTATCTCGCCGCGCTGTTGCAGGCTCCGAGCCAGTACGACTGGGCGATCGCCGGCCCGGAGGGCAAGCGCCTCGTCACCCAGCGCTGGAACTACGTGCTCGACAACATGGTCGGCCAGGGCTGGCTGGACAAAACCGTGCGCGGACAGATGAAGTTCCCCGTGCCCGTGGCGGGTTCTCCGACGGCTGGGCTCTCCGGGCAGACCGGGTATCTCGTGGAAGCGGCCCGGCGCGAACTGATGGCGTCCGGGGTGAGCGAGCAGGAGCTGGCCGGTGGCGGCTGGCGGATCACGCTCACCGTCGACCCCCGCAAGCAGAAGGCCCTGGAGAAGACGGTCTCCGCGGCGGGCGGCGCACCCGGCGGGCCTGCGCTGGACAAGAACATCCAGGCGGGAGCGGTGTCGATGGACCCGAGGAACGGCCATGTCGTCGCCCTCTACGGCGGTCGGGACTACATGCGGCAGTACATCAGCAACGCCACGCGCGCCGACTACCAGGTCGGCCCCCTGTTCGAGCCCGTCGCCGTGGCGGCGTCGATGGAGGCCAAGGCCGGTGAGCGCCCACCGGCGGACGACGATGCGGTCGTGGACACCGCGAACGCCCTCGGCATGGACCTGAAGCCGAGCGATGTCGCCTCGCCGAAGGCCCTGTCCCTCGGTCTCATGGGGGCCAGTCCGCTGAAGATCGCGGGTGTCTACGCCGCCTTCCGGCACGACGGGAAGAAGGTCACCCCGTCCATCGTGAAGTCGGCCCAGCGGGACGGCGAGGTCACACCGCTGCCTGACCCGGTCGGCGGCAGCGCCATCAGCTCACTGGCGGCCGATACGGTCACCGACGTCCTCAGCCGGGCTCCGGGCCGGCGTGATGCCGTGCCGTCGATGTGGACCGAGGACGGCCGGCAGGAGGTCGTACAGAAGTCCGGCCGCAGTGACGACGGCAAGGCCGAGTGGTTCGTCGGCTCGACCGAGGAACTGCTCACGACGATCGGGCTGTTCGGCGAGAACGCCACCACGCACAAGCAGATACCGCTGCCGAACGCCGGGGAGGGACACCCCGCCGGGATGTGGATGACCTATACGCAGACGGCACTCGGCGGAGGCGAGGCGTACTTCCCGGGGGTGGCGCCCGAGCCGACGTTCGGCTGAGCAGCGGGACGGCGGACTCACACGGATGCAGCAGGCGCAACTCGGGGGCGAGCGAATGGAAAACCGCTGGTCAGAGCCTGCCTACGGGCTCGGATCCGCCCGATCGGCGGTACGGTTCGCGGTTGCGCGGGGTCGAGCGCCTTTACACGGTGAGCGAGAGACAGTCCCATCTCTGGAAGGAACCCTGCATGCGTCTCACATCGGTGACCCGCGTTCTGGTGCCGCCCGCCCTGTGTGCTGCACTTGTTTTCACGGCGGTCGGCCCCGCGGCCGCAGTGACCTCCGTACCCGATACCGTCCCCGCCGCGGCCGCGGCCCAGTCCGCCATCCCGGGCGCCACCGAGCTGAGCCGGCAGGTCGAGGTCATGCGTCACACGCACGGCGTGCCGCCGGCGATGACCGACTTCCTCACCGATGTGCTGGCGACCGACGCCGGGCGCATGCCGCTCGCGACGGCCATCAAGCACAAGACCAACCTGCAGGTGGCCATGGCCACTCTGGAGATGAACCGTACGGACCGTGCCGTCCGCGCGGACGCGGTCGAGGACGCCCTGGCCGATCTGCAGAAGACACTCGACGATCTGCTGGGCGCCGTCACGTCCGGCCTCACGGACCTGGTCGGCTCGCTGCTGGGTGTCGTCACCGGTCTGCTCGACACCGTGCTCGGCACGGTGACCGGTCTGCTCTCGGGCATCAGCGCTCCGGCCGCGGCACCGGCGGAGACAGCCGCGCTCCCGGCGACGCCCGCGCTGCCCGCCACCGCGGTCGCCCCCGAGGTCCCGGCCCTGCCGTGACCGCGCGATGGCGGGCCCGGTGACGGGCCCGCCATGCGCCGGCTACCCGGCGGGGCGGCTTCACCCGGCGCGCCCGCAAGGCGTCGTCCGCGCCCCGATGTGACCGGCCCATCGCGGTCCGAGGTGGCCATCCGGCCCGGACGCCCTGTGCGACCTGCTTCTCCTGGGGCCCGGCCCACGACGTCACCCTCGCGGACTGTGCGATGGAGTGGAGCGAGGACGCCGGGACACGGACGCGAATCCGCGAACGGTTCCGCGCCGCCGCCGCTCGGCTTCGACTTCTGGAGCCGCTTCCCCGGCGGGCCCGCGGACGGGACGACCTCACTGCTGAGGCTCGACAACCACCCCTGCGCGTCAGCGGAATGGACGCGCTGCTGGGCAAGAAGCCCCATCTGAACGGGTCCTCGTCAACCGCCGCTCGGAGAACGGTCCGCGACCCGCACCGTTGGTGAGCGGTGCGGCCCGCGACCCCGCACCGGTGGTGCGATGTGCGTACCGCGCGCGACGGCGGTTACCCGCGGGTGAGTGCGTCCACCGCCGCTGTCGAGGCGCGGGCGAGCGTGTCCACGGCCGCCGTCGCGAAACCGTGGTCCTGCTCCGGCGCTCCCCCGCCGACACCGATCGCGCCGATCAGACGACCGTCGCGCTGGACGGGGACACCTCCGGCAATGAACAACAGCGGCTTGTCGAGAGCGGTCGGAAGGGTGTGGAAGAGGCCGCCGGGCCGCACGGCGTCGACGAGGTCCGCCGTCGGGGCGTTCAGCTGGAGGGCTGTGTACGCCTTGCGGGTGCTGGTCTCACCGGCGATGAGGACGGCCCGGTCGTCGCGGCGGAAGGCCAGCGGATGGCCGCCCGCGTCCAGAACGGAGACCGCGACGGTGACGCCGGCGGACTCGGCCGCGCTGCGGGCGGCCTCGACGAGGATCTCCGCGTCCTGCGTGGTCAGCGGCGCGACGGCGGTGGTTGTGGTGCGGGTGGTCATGGGTGGCTCCTTGCGGTGGTGGGCGATGCTGCGGTGGTGGGGACTGTGGTCCAGGGGTCATGCGACCGGCTCAGTGGTGTCCGGCGGCGACCACGGGCGACCGGCGGGGGTCAGGGGCGATCGGCAGCGATCAGTTTGCCTGCCGGCGGCCGGGCGCCCGCGAGGCTCAGTGGCGTCCGGCGGGAACGGCGACCGTCTCCGGGGCGGAGGCCGCGACGACCTGGCCGGTGACGGGTGAGCGGCGTTCGAGGATCTGGGCCAGGACCGCGAGGGCCAGCGCGGAGGCGGCGAGGGCGGCGCCGACCCAGTTCGGGGCGGTGTAGCCGAAGCCGGCCGCGATCACCATGCCGCCGAGCCAGGCGGCGAGGGCGTTGCCCAGGTTGAACGCGCCGATGTTGACGGCCGAGGCCAACGTGGGCGCACCCGCGGCCTGGTCGAGCACCCTCTTCTGCAGCGGGGGCACGGTCGCGAAACCGAGCGCTCCGATGAGGACGATGGTGATCGCCGCGGTGACGGGGTTGTGGGCGGTGAGGGTGAACAGCGCGAGCACGAGAGAAAGCGCGCCGAGCGAGATGTAGAGCAGCGGCATGAGCGCGCGGTCCGCGAACTTTCCGCCGATGAGGTTGCCGCCGACCATGCCGAGCCCGAACAGGACCAGCAGCCAGGTGACGGAGGAGTCCGCGAAGCCGGTCACCTCGGTCATCATCGGCGTGATGTAGGTGATGGCGGCGAAGACGCCCCCGAAACCGAGCACGGTCATTGCCATGGCGAGCAGGACCTGGACGTTGCGGAACGCGGCGATCTCGTGGCGCAGCCGTACGCCTTCGGGCCTGGGCTGTTCCGGTACCAGCTTGGCGACGCCGAGCAGTCCGAGGACGCCGAGGCCGGCGACGATCAGGAAGGTGGCGCGCCAGCCGGCGCTCTGGCCGACGAAGGTGCCGAGCGGGACGCCGACGACGTTGGCGACGGTCAGACCGGTGAACATCATCGCGATGGCGCCGGCCTTCTTCTGGGGGGCCACCAGGTCGGCGGCGACGACGGAGCCGATGCCGAAGAAGGCGCCGTGCGCGAGCGAGGCGACGACGCGGCCGGCGAGCATCACGCCGAAGACGGGTGCGACGGCGGAGAGCACGTTGCCGACGATGAACAGGCCCATCAGCACCATGAGCATCCGCTTGCGGGAGACCTTCGTGCCGAGGACGGTCATCAGCGGGGCGCCGATCACGACACCGAGGGCGTAGCCGGTGACGAGGAACCCGGCCGTCGGGATCGAGACCCCGAAGTCCGCGGCGACCTCGGGCAGCAGGCCCATGATCACGAACTCGGTGGTGCCGATCCCGAAGGCTCCGATGGCGAGGGCGAGCAGCGCGAGTGGCATGGGGAGAACCTCCGGACGATTGCTTCTGCGCCTTACGAGCGTCCACAATAATTGCAACCGCCATTACTTGCAAGCGCGCTATATCGGCGCCAGCACAGACCCGCCTCGTTCCCGTCCACGAGTCGCGCTTCCGTTCATGAATGTGGTCCATACCAAGCCCTTGACAGGGCCTTTGTTCACTTCTTAAATCACGTAGTGAACTAAGCACCCCCCAGCTCCACTTGCTACCCCCCACCCCCGGTCGGCGCAGCAACCACTCGGTTCCACTTGCGCCCCTGTCTGTCATATGCATGCCATAGCAGACACTCCCCTCGTCGTGCTCCCGGAAGGGAGAGTCATGGACTCCCCGCGCTTATCCCGGCGACTGGTGCTGTCCGTCGCCTCGCTCCTCACCTTCGCGTCGCTGTCCACCGGACTCGCGCAGGGGGCGACCTCGCCCGCAGCGAAGCCGCCCGCCCCTCCCGCCGCCGCGGCCTCAGCGGCCGCCGTCACCTTCTCCGACGAGTTCAACGGACCCGCAGGCGCGGCCGTCGACGGCGGAAAGTGGCAGATCGAGACGGGCGACAACGTCAACAATCACGAGCGGCAGTACTACACCGCGGGCAACCGCAACGCCGCTCTCGACGGACAGGGCCATCTGGCCATCACCGCCCGCCGTGAGAACCCGGGCAACTACCAGTGCTGGTACGGGCGTTGTGAGTACACCTCGGCCCGGCTGAACACCGCCGGCAAGTTCACCACGACGTACGGCCGCGTCGAGGCGCGGATGAAGATCCCGCGCGGGCAGGGCATGTGGCCCGCCTTCTGGATGCTGGGCAACGACATCGGTCAGGTCGGCTGGCCGAACTCCGGCGAGATCGACGTCATGGAGAACGTGGGCTTCGAGCCGTCCACGGTCCACGGCACCCTGCACGGCCCGGGCTACTCCGGATCGGGCGGCATCGGCGCCGGGTACACGCTGCCCGGCGGTCAGGCGTTCGCCGACGCCTTCCACACCTTCGCCGTCGACTGGAGCCCGAACGCGATCACCTGGTCCGTCGATGGCAACGTCTACCAGCGGCGCACGCCCGCCGACCTCGGCGGACGGCAGTGGGTCTTCAACAAGCCCTTCTTCCTGATCCTCAATCTCGCGGTCGGCGGCTACTGGCCCGGGGACCCCAACGGCAGCACGGTCTTCCCCCAGCAGCTCCTCGTCGACTACGTCCGGGTCAGCACCGACAACAGCGCTCCGGGTGGCGGCGGTCCGATCACGGGCGTCGGCGGCAAATGCGTCGACGTGCCCAGCGCAAACAACGCCAACGGCACTCCCGTCCAGCTCTACGACTGCAACGGCAGCGACGCGCAGCGCTGGACCGTGGGCTCCGACGGCACCATCCGCGCACTCGGCAAGTGCCTGGACGTGGCGTCCGGAGGCACCGCCGACGGAACTCCCGTCCAAGTGTGGGACTGCAACGGCAGTGCGGCCCAGCAATGGGCCGTCCCCGCGGTCCAGGACATCGTCAACCCCCAGGCCAACAAGTGCCTCGACGCCGCCGGCGGCAGTTCGGCCAACGGCACCCGCCTGCAGATATGGACCTGTACCGGCACGGCGAACCAGAAGTGGGCGGTGACCCGATGACCACAGGACTTCTCCGCAGGCCCGCGATGCGCGGGGTGCTGGGCACGGCCGCGGCCGCGGCCCTGGTCACCGGACTGACCGGTAGTCCCGCGAGCGGCGCCCCCGCCGCGACGGGTCAGATCACCGGTATCGGCGGCAAGTGCGTGGACGTCGCCGGCGCGAGCAGTTCCAACGGCGTCGCCGTCCAGCTCTACGACTGCAATGGCACCGCCGCCCAGCAGTGGAACGTCGGCACGGACGGCACCATCCGCGCACTCGGCAAATGCCTCGACATCACCTCCGCGGGCACGGCCGACGGCACCCGGATCCAGCTGTGGGACTGCAACGGCAGCGCGGCCCAGCAGTGGTCGGTCGGCGCGGCCCGTGACATCGTCAACCCGCAGGCCAACAAGTGCCTGGACGCCACCGGCAACAGCTCGGCCAACGGCACCCGCCTGCAGATATGGACCTGCACGGGCGCCGCCAACCAGAAGTGGACCGCGCCCGGAGGCGGGGAGAACCCGGCGCCCACCGGGCCCATGGCCGTGGCGCCGTACCTCTACAACGGCTGGGGCAGCCCGCCGAGCCCGACCACCGTGATGAACGCGACCGGCGTCAAGTGGTTCACGCTGGCCTTCGTGCTCAGCAACGGCTACTGCAACCCGCAGTGGGACGGCGGCAGGCCGCTGACCGGCGGGGTGGACCAGCAGACGATCAACACCGTCCGCGGCGCCGGCGGAGACGTGATCCCGTCCTTCGGCGGATGGAGCGGCAACAAGCTGGAGAGCTCCTGCGGCAGCGCGGGTGAGCTGGCCGCGGCGTACCAGAAGGTCATCAACGCCTACGGCCTCAAGGCGATCGACATCGACATCGAGGCCGCGGCGTACGACAGTCCGACCGTCCAGCAGCGCACGGTCGACGCGCTGAAGACCGTCAAGGCCACCAACCCCGGCATCAAGGTGTTCGTCACCTTCGGCACCGGCCAGAACGGCCCCGACGACAGTCTGATCCGCAAGGCCGCCGCATCCGGCCTGACCGTGGACAGCTGGGCGATCATGCCCTTCAACTTCGGCGGCGCGGGCCAGAACATGGGCCAGCTCACCGTCCGGGCCGCCGAGGGCCTGAAGAACACGGTCAAGAGTGCCTACGGCTACTCCGACGACCAGGCGTACCGGCACACGGGCATCTCCTCGATGAACGGCATCACCGACAACAACGAGACGGTGACCGTCGCCGACTTCCGCACCATCCTCGGCTACGCCCAGCAACGGCATCTCGCACGGCTGACCTTCTGGTCGGTCAACCGTGACCGCCCCTGCACCGGCGGCGGGGCCGACACCTGCTCGGGCGTGTCCCAGCAGCCGTGGGACTTCACCCGCGTTTTCGCGCAGTACAACGGCTGACCTTCCCCTCCCCTGATCGACCCCCCACCCACGCCGTGCAGTCGGCACAGGAGAAACCGTGCTCCGATCCCTGCGAACGCCCCGAGCGGATCGCCGCAGTCCCGTCCCGGCCCGTGTCACGAGACCCTGGGTCGCGGCCTTCGTGGTCGCGGCTTCGGCCGCCTCGGTCCTCACCGCGGTCCAGCCCACCCAGGCCGCCACTCCCCGCGCCGCCGAGGCGGCCGCCGCACTGCCGGCCGGCTGGTCCACGGTGGTCAACGGCGGCAGCGGCAAGTGCCTGGACGCGCGCTCGGCCGCGACCGTGAACGGCACCGCCGTGCAGCAGTACGCCTGCAACAGCAGCACCGCGCAGCAGTGGAGTTTCACACCCACGAGCGACGGCTTCGTGCGGATCAACCACCGCAACGACGCCGGTCAGGTCGTGGACGTGAGCGACACTTCCTCCGCCGACAACGCGGCCGTGCACCTGTGGACGTACGGCGGCGGCAACAACCAGCAGTGGCAGGCCGTCGATGAGGGAGCCGGCGCCTACCACTTCGTCAACCGGCACAGCGGCAAGTGTCTGGACGTCCCGTCCGCCTCGACGGCCGACGGCGTTCAACTCGTGCAGTACACCTGCAACGGCACGGCCGCACAGCGCTTCCAGGTGGCACCTGTGAGCACCGCGCCCGGTGATGTCGATCTCGGTCCGAACGTGGTCGTCTTCGACCCGTCCATGCCGTCGTCGACGATTCAGAGCAGGCTGAACTCGATCTTCCAGCAGCAGGAGAAGAACCAGTTCGGACCGCAGCGCTACGCGGTGATGTTCAAGCCGGGTACGTACAGCAACGACGTCAACGTCGGCTTCTACACCCAGGTCCTCGGTCTCGGCCAGTCGCCCGACTCGGTGACCATCAACGGCGCGGTGCACGTCGAGGCCGACTGGTTCCCGCCGCAGAACGCCACCCACAACTTCTGGCGCGGCGCCGAGAACCTGTCGGTGAACCCGACGGGCGGCACCGACCGGTGGGCGGTGTCCCAGGCCTCCGCCTACCGGCGCATGCACGTCCGCGGCAATCTGGCGCTGGACGACGGCGGCTGGGCCAGCGGCGGATTCATGGCCGACAGCAAGGTCGACGGCCAGGTGCGGTCCGGCACCCAGCAACAGTGGCTGACCCGCAACTCCCAGCTCGGCAGCTGGAACGGGTCGAACTGGAACATGGTCTTCGTCGGCAGCCAGGGTGTGCCGGGCAACAGCTTCCCCAACCCGCCCTACACGACGGTGAACCAGACCCCGACGGTCCGGGAGAAGCCGTTCCTGTACGTGGACAGTGCGGGCGCCTACAAGGTGTTCGTCCCCTCCCTGCGGTCCAACTCCTCCGCCACCACCTGGGCCGGCGGAAGCGCCGGAGGCAGCTCGCTCGGCATGGACCAGTTCTTCGTCGTCAAGCCGGGAGCGACCGCCGCGCAGATCAACGCCGCACTGGCGGAGGGCAAGAACCTCCTGGTCACCCCCGGTGTCTACCACCTGAACCAGACGCTTCGGGTGACCCGTCCCGACACCGTCGTCCTCGGTCTGGGCCTGGCCACGTTCATCCCGGACAACGGCATCACGGCGATGACGGTCGCCGATGTCGACGGGGTGAAGGTCGCGGGTGTCCTCTTCGACGCCGGTACGACCAACTCGCAGACCCTGATGGAGGTCGGCCCGGCCGGCGCCGCGGCGAACCACTCCGCCAACCCCACCTCCCTGCACGACGTCTACTTCCGTGTCGGCGGAGCGGCCGTGGGCAAGGCGACGACGAGCCTCGTGGTCAACAGTGACCACGTCATCGGCGACCACATGTGGATCTGGCGCGGCGACCACGGCAGCGGCATCGGCTGGAACACCAACACCGCGGACACGGGACTCGTCGTCAACGGCGACAACGTGACCATGTACGGCCTGTTCGTGGAGCACTACCAGAAGCACCAGACCATCTGGAACGGCAACGGCGGCCGGACGTACTTCTACCAGAACGAGATGCCGTACGACCCGCCCAACCAGGCGGCCTGGATGAACGGTTCGACCCAAGGCTACGCGGCGTACAAGGTCGCCAACAGTGTCACCAGCCACCAGGCCTACGGACTCGGCAGCTACTGCTTCTTCAACGTCAACAACAGCGTGACCGCGGAGCGCGCCTTCGAGGTTCCCAACAACCCCAATGTGCGGTTCCAGAACATGGTGACCGTCTCGCTCGGCGGCACCGGAACCATCCGGCATGTCATCAACGACAGGGGCGGCCCGTCCAACTCGTCCACCAACGTGGCCAACCTGGTGAGCTACCCGTGAGGCGGCTCGGAGCGAGGCTGCTGATTCTGCTGGCGATGCTGGCCGGGGTCACGACCGTCCCGGCACACGCCGGCCCCCAGGCCCCCGCCTTCAAGGTGATCGCCTTCTACAACGGCACCTGGGACGCGGCACACATCAACTTCGTCAAGGAAGCCAACGAGTGGTTCCCGCGCACGGCCGCGCAGAACAACTTCAGCTACACGGCCACCACCAACTGGGAACTGTTGGCGAACGGCGGGGTCAATGAGTACCAGGTGGTGCTGTTCCTGGACGACGCACCCCAGTCGGCGGCCCAGCGGGCCGGCTTCGAACGCTACATGCGTGCGGGCGGCGGCTGGATGGGCTTCCATGTCTCGGCGTTCACCACGAACGCGGCCGCGTGGCCCTGGTACTACAACCAGTTCCTCGGGAGCGGGAACTTCCGGTCGAACACCTGGGGTCCGACGACCTCGGTGCTGCGGACGGAGGACCGGACCCATCCTTCGACCACAGGGCTGCCCGCGACGTTCACCTCGTCGGTGAGCGAGTGGTACAGCTGGTCGAACGATCTACGCAACAACCAGAACATCAAGGTCCTGGCATCGGTGGACCCGTCGAGCTTCCCGCTGGGGACGGACCCCAACCAGACCTGGTACAGCGGCTACTACCCAATCCTGTGGACCAACACCCAGTACAAGATGCTGTACGCGAACTTCGGGCACAACGCGATGGACTACGCCACCAACCAGCCGTTGTCGTCGACGTTCGCGAGCGCCACACAGAATCGCTTCCTGATCGACGGGCTGAAGTGGCTCGGCGGCGCGGGCGGCGATCCGGCACCGACCGATCCGATCTCCGAGACGGCGTGGTACTCGCTGACCAACAACGCGAACGGCGCCTGCGCCGACGCGCGGTCGGCCGCCACGGCCAACGGGACCGCGATCCAGCAGTACACCTGCAACGGGACCGCGGCTCAGCAGTTCCAGTTCCGTACGACGGACAGCGGCTACACGAGGATCGGGATACGGGGCAATCCCCAGCAGGTGATCGACGTGACGGGTGTGTCGGTGGCGGACAACGCGCCGGTGCAGCTGTGGTCCTACAGCGGCGGCGGCAATCAGCAGTGGCTGCCGGTGCGGGAGGCGCCCGGGCGCTACCACTTCACAGCCCGGCACAGTGGCAAATGCCTGAGCACGACGGGCGGTTCAGCGAACAGTGTGCAGTTGGTGCAGCGTGCCTGCGACAACTCGGCGGCGCAGAGTTTCCAGCTGACCGCGCAGCCTTGACGCTCCGACAGCTCGCCCAGTGGGCCCGGGTCCCCTTCGGAGGGGTGCCCGGGCCTACTGCTGCGCCGCCTGCCGCAAGGCGTCGAGCAGGGCACGAAGGGCGGGCTGGGACAGTGAGCTCTCCCGTACCGCCGCGTGGATCGCCCGTACTGGTTCGGGCCTGCGGACCTTGCGCACGACGACGCCGGGGTGGCGGTTGCCGAGACCGATGAGCGGCATGAGCCCCACGCCGAGGCCGGCGGCGACAAAGCCCTGGGCGGTGGCGTAGTCCTCGCTCTGCACCACGATGTCGGGCGTGAATCCGGCCGCTGCGCAGGCTCCGAGGACGACATCGAGGCAGGGCCCCGGCCATTCGCTGCCGATCCACCGTTCCCCTGCGAGGTCGGCCAGATCAATGACCCTCCGGGCCGCGAGCGGGTGCCCTTTGGGCAGGACGGCACGGTAGGGGTCGTCGAGGAGATGGACGAGCCGGACGTCCTCGCGCGGTTGGCCCGGCAACTGGACGACGACGGCGAGGTCCGCGCGACCGTGTTTCACCTCGGGCAGCGGGTCCTCCGGGTCGATCAGCTTGAGGTCGATCTGCACCCCCGGATGCGTACGGCGCAGGTCGGCGAGCGCCGGCGCGACGATCGTGCCCCCGGCGGTGGCGAAGTACCGCACGGCCAGCCGCCCCGTGCGACCCTCCCGCAGATCGGCGAGAGCGGTCTCCGCCTCGGCGATGTTCCTGCTGATGACGTCGGCGTGCTCGGTGAGCAGCCGTCCGGCGGCAGTCGGCCGGACTCCCCGGCCGACGCGTTCCAGCAGCGCGGCACCGGCCTGCTTCTCCAGGGCCGCGACCTGCTGGCTGACGGCGGACGGCGTGTAGCCGAGGTTCGCGGCCGCGGCAGTGACCGAGCCACTGGTGACGACCGCCCTGAGGACCTGCATCCTGCGCACATCGAGCATGTAGCAGAGCTTAACGCTGACCCCACAACTTTTCACTGGTGCTGCCAGGTCGGGTGCGGCACGGTGTTCGGGAGGGCCTCGACGGGAGGGCCTGACGAGGCCTGGAGGAGACGGACGTGGTCGGTGGCGGAAGAGGAACTCTCATGCGTATGGGCGTACTCGCCCTGCTGTGGGGATCGGGATTCCTCTGGATCAAGGTGGCGCTCGACCACGGCCTGTCCCCCGCGCAGATCACCTTCGCGCGCTGCGCGCTCGGCGCGCTGGTGCTGGTCGTGATGGCGGCCTGGGCCCGTAAGCGCCTGCCGCGCGACCGCACGACCTGGGGTCGTCTCGCGGTGGCGGCCTTCTTCTGCAACGCCTTGCCGTTCGCGCTCTTCAGCATCGGCCAGCAGACGGTCGACTCGGGGATGGCGGGCGTGCTCAACGCGACCACTCCCCTGTGGTCGCTGCTGATCGGACTTGCCATCGGTACAGAGCGGAAGATCCGCCCGGTCCGCCTCGCCGGACTTCTTCTGGGCTTCGCCGGCACCCTGTTGATCTTCGCGCCGTGGCAGCAGGGCGGGCTGACCAGCTGGGGCGCGCTCGCCATCCTTGCGGCGGCGGCCAGTTACGCGGTGGCGTTCACCTACATGGGACGCAAGCTCACCGGGAAGGGCTCGGCACCCATCGCGCTCTCGGCGGCCCAGCTCCTCGCCGCGACGGGTCTGAGCACCCTCGCGCTGCCCGTGGCGGGTACGTCGACCTCGGACATCACGCTCGTCGGGGTGCTGGCCGTCATCGCCCTCGGGGTGTTCGCCACCGGGTTCACGTTCGCGCTCAACTACCGGCTCATCGCGGACGAGGGCGCCACGAACGCTGCCACGGTCGGCTATCTACTGCCGGTGGTCTCCCTGACCCTCGGCGCGCTCGTCCTCGACGAGTCGCTCACTCCGCGCGTCGTTATCGGAATGTTGGTTGTCCTCATCGGCGTCGGCCTGACACGCAGACAGAAAGGGACAAATTCGCTGTCGCCGCTGGTCGACGCGCCGCCCGCGGGTACCACGCGAGAGCCGCGACTCCGGACAGACCGGGTCAACTGACCGACCGATCAGTCCAGATGTGAATGCCGCGACACTTCTACTGGCGGGTAACGTGTGCCGCTCCATCGGCAGGCGCCGGCCGTCACAGGCCGACCGCGAAGGCATTCGAGGACCAGAACGCGATGTCGTACCACCGCTCACAGCCCTCATATCCCGAGTTCCCGGACTTCCCCGAGCAGCCGGGACATCCTCACCCGACCCCACGGCCCCAGCAGTCCGCTGCCGACCATCGTCGTGACGTGCGCGCGCTGAGCACCGCCTACAAGAGGCTGCGCCGCGTCGCGACGCTCTCCGCCCTCGGGTACTTCGTCGTCTTCCTCGTGCTGTGCGCCTACGCCCCCGACCTCATGTCGAACAGGGTCACCGGCGGCCTCACCACCGGCCTCCTGCTGGGCCTGCTGCAACTCCCGGTGACCGCACTGGCCGTCGCCTGGTACGAGCGCACCGCACGCCGCCGGGTCGACCCCCTCACCGAAGCGGTACGCCGCAACGCCGCCTCGTCCCCGCAGGGAGCCCGACGATGACCGGATTCAGCACCGAAGCCCAGACCATGTCCTTGGTCGCGTTCATCGCCGTGATCACCGTGACCCTGCTCCTGTGCGTGATGACGGGGCCGGACCGGGAGGACCTGGACGAGTTCTACACCGGCTTCCGCTCCCTGTCGCCGATGCAGAGCGGACTCGCCATCGCCGGCGACTACATCTCCGCGGCGAGCGTCCTCGGCACCATCGGCGTCATCTCACTCGTCGGCCAGGACGGGCTCGTACTCGCACTCAGTACCGCGCTGTCCCTGGTCCTGCTGATGTTCCTGCTGGCCGAACCACTGCGCAATGCGGGCCGGTTCACCATGGGCGACGTCCTCACCCGCCGCGCGCCCAGCCCCGCCGTACGCATCACCGCCTGCATCGTGACGCTGGTGGCTCTCTTCCCGCTGCTGATCTTCCAACTCGCCGGCGCGGGCGATCTGCTGGCTTTCGTCCTCGGCATCGACGCCGCCGGCTTCAAGACCGGCTCGATCGTGCTCCTCGGCCTGCTGATGATCATCTATGCGGCCATCGGCGGCATGAAGGGCACGGCGTTCATCCAACTGGTGAAGACCGTGGTGCTGCTGGCCGCGGCCGTCGCCATCGCGGCCCTCGTGCTGAACCGCTTCGACTTCAGCGTGCCCTCGCTTCTGGACGCCGCGGCACGCGGCAGTGGGGCGGGCCAGGCGTATCTCTCCCCCGGTCTCCAGTTCGGCGGCGACGGGCTCGACCTCATCAGCTCGCAGCTGACCGTCGTCCTGGGCGCAGCGTGCCTCCCGCACATCACCATGCGCATGTTCAGCTCCCGCAGCGCGCCCGCCGTACGCCGCTCGATGAGCTGGGCCGTCTCGACCGTCGTCGTCATGGGTCTGCTCAGCGCCGTGATCGGCTTCGGGGCGGCGGCGATCGTCGGCCGCCAGCAGATCATGCTCGGCGACCCGCAGGGCAAGACGTCGATCCTCCTCGTCAGCCAGGCCGTCATGGGCGAGTCCGTGTCCGGCTTCGAGACGCTGCTCTTCACGTCCATGGCCACGGCCGTCTTCCTGACGCTGCTGGCCTCCGTCGCCGGCATCACGCTCGCCTGCGCCAACTCCCTGGCCCACGACCTGATCACGAACGGCCTGCGGCGCAGGCAACAGCTGCGCGCAGGTACCGAGATGATGCTCGCCCGTGCGACGGCGGCGCTGGTCGGCCTCGCGGCGATCGTCCTCGCGGCAGCTTCCCGGCACTGGAACCTCCAGGCGATGGTCACCCTGTCGTTCTGTCTGGGCGCCTCGGCGATCGCCCCGGCGCTCGTCTACAGCCTGTTCTGGCAGCGCTTCAACCGCGCGGGTCTGCTGGCGTCGATGATCGGTGGCGCGGTCAGTGTCCTGATCCTCATCACCGGCACCACACTGGTCTCGGGGTCCCCCCAAGCCATTTTCCCGGACCAGGACTTCACCTGGTTCCCGTACACCACCACGGGCCTCGTCTCGATACCCGTCGGATTCCTCGCGGGCTGGCTCGCCACCCGGCTGACGAACAGCCGTACGGGTGTGCGCCGGCAGGAGGACTTCGACGACGAGGCGGCGGAGGCGGCGATCCTGGTCGACACCTCGGCGGCGCGGTACTGATACGTCCGGGCAGCAGCCCCGCGGCGTGGTCGCGGGGCCGTCCGCCCGAGCACGATCCGCACATCCGGCCACGACAACCGAGTGCACAGAGAACTGCGTGCACAGCGAACGGAGCGACCTCTGCAGCGAGATGATCGCGCGCGGAGTCCCGGGCACCCACGAGAGCGGAGCCGTACCCATGAAACGCACCATGACGGTCTCGGACAGCATCGTCGTCGACGCCCCGCCGGCGACGATCTACGACCAGGTCAGCGATCCGACGCTGATGGGGCGTTGGAGCCCGGAGAACCGGGGCGCGACGGTGGCGGACGGCAGCCGCGTCGCCCATGTGGGCATGGTCTTCGACGGCCACAACAAGCGCGGCCCCATTCGATGGACGACGCGCTGCACGGTGACGGCCGCGGAGCCGGGCGAGCGCTTCGCATTCCGGGTACACGCCATCGGCTGGCGCAAGCCCGTGCTGAAGGCGCCGATCGCCTCCTGGGAGTACCGCTTCGAGGCCGTCGACGGCGGCACGCGGGTGACCGAGACCTGGACCGACGACCGTCGCTCGTGGCCCGACGCGATGGCCGGTGCCTTCGACAGGGTGGCGACACGGGGCCGGACGTTCGCCGACTTCCAGCGCAGGAACATCGCGATCACGCTGGGCAACCTCAAGAAGGTGATGGAGTCGGCCCCGGCCGGCTCCTGAGAGTTCCCAAGCACACATGACTGTGCCCGTGTCGCGGCAGCGGCGGACGACGAGGAGTGCGAGTCGTACGAGAGCGCATACCAACGGGGCCTTACCGCCGACCCGGCCGTGGCGCTGAGCAACTCCGATGGCGGCGCGCTTCGGCTGACCGCGGGATCCCGGTTCGTGAGCGGCGCCGGGGCCGGTGCTTTCGCGGCGCGGGTCCGAACCGTGTCGGGGCGGCCGAGGCCCGGTGCTTTCGCGGCGCGGGTCCGAGCGCCGTCGGGGCGGCCGAGGCCTGGTGCTTCCTGGCACGGGTCCAGGCGATGTGCGGGTGCCGGTCTGCGGTCCGTACCGTCGTCAGTCGGTGGAGAGGCCGTCCGCGGCCGCGGCGAGCGCATCGAGCACCGGGCTGATCAGCGGGTGCTGCTCGGCTCCCCGTCGTACGGCGGCGAACACCCTGCGGGTCGCGGCAGGACCGGAGACGGGCAGGACGACGGCGTCGGTCAGTTCCATGCCGCGCAGCGCGGAGCGGGGCACCAGCGCCACTCCCGCGCCCGCTCCGGCGAGAGCCACGACGGCGCGGAAGTCGTCGGACCAGTGCACGAGACGGGGCTGGAAGCCGGCCAGTTCACACGCGAGCAGCACCATGTCGTGGCAGGGGTTGCCGGGGTAGGGGCCGATCCAGTCGCTGTCGGCGAGCTCGGCCAGTTCCACCCGGGTCGCCGTACCGAGGGGATGGTCGGCGCGCAGCACGGCGTCGAACGGCTCCGCGTACAGCGGCACCCGTGCCAGCCTGCGGTCGCCCTCACCCGGAGCTCCGCGGTACTCGACGGCGACGGCCAGATCGGCCTCGCCGTCCAGAACGAGCGGCAGGCTTTCGTCACCCTCGGCGTCCCGGACGCGGACCCGGATTCCCGGGTGATCCGCGGCGAGACGGCGTATGGCGGGGGCGACGACCTCGGCGATGCCGGTGGCGAAAGCGGCGACCGTGACCTCACCGGCGGCGCCGCCCGCGTACGCGGCGAGCTCCGCCTCGGCCCGCTCCAGCTGGGCGAGCACGGCATGGGTGTGCGCGAGCAGGATCTCCCCGGCGGCCGTGAGCCGTACCCCCTTGCCGCTGCGGATCAGCAGGGCGTGGCCGGTCTCCTGCTCCAGCGCGATGAGCTGCTGGGAGACGGCCGAGGGGGTCAGATACAGCGCGGCGGCCGCGGCGGTCACCGTTCGGTGGTCCGCCACGGCTCGCAGGATGCGCAGCCGCCGAGGGTCGATCACCCGGCCATTTTGCCAGGTGGGGTCAGCCCTTCAGCGCCTGGCGTGCGTCGATGAACGCCGCGACGGCCCGCTCGACGTCTTCGGTGGAGTGCGCGGCGGACAACTGGACGCGGATACGGGCGGCGCCCATCGGCACGACGGGGTACGAGAAACCGATGACATAGACACCGCGCTCCAGCAGCAGCTCTGCCATCCGGCCGGCCTCGGCGGCGTCGCCGATCATGACGGGCGCGATGGGGTGGTCGCCGGGCAGGATCTCGAAGCCGGCCTCGGTCATCTTCGACCGGAAGAGCGCGGTGTTGGCGGTGAGCTTCTCGCGCAGGTCGCCCGCGGACTCCAGCAGGTCCAGCACCGTGAGCGAGGCGGCGGCGATGACGGGCGCGAGGGAGTTGGAGAAGAGGTACGGGCGGGAGCGCTGGCGCAGCAGGGCGACGATCTCGGCGCGGGCCGCGACGTAGCCGCCGGAGGCTCCGCCGAGCGCCTTGCCGAGGGTGCCGGTGATGATGTCGACGCGGTCCATCACACCGGCCAGCTCCGGGGTGCCCCGGCCGCCGGGACCGACGAAGCCGACGGCGTGCGAATCGTCGACCATGACCATGGCGTCGTAGCGGTCGGCGAGGTCGCAGATCTCGCGCAGCGGGGCCACGTAGCCGTCCATGGAGAACACGCCGTCGGTGACGATGAGCCGGCGACGGGCGTCCTGGGTCTCCTTGAGCTGCTGCTCCAGCTCGGTCATGTCGCGGTTGGCGTAACGGTGACGGCGGGCCTTGGAGAGGCGGATGCCGTCGATGATGGACGCGTGGTTCAGGGCGTCCGAGATGACGGCGTCCTCCGGGCCGAGCAGTGTCTCGAACACGCCGCCGTTGGCGTCGAAGCAGGAGGAGTAGAGGATCGTGTCCTCCTGGCCGAGGAACGCGGACAGGCGGGCCTCGAGCTCCTTGTGCACGTCCTGGGTGCCGCAGATGAAGCGCACCGAGGCCATGCCGTAGCCCCAGCGGTCCAGCGCTTCCTTGGCGGAGGCGACGACCTGGGGATGGTCGGCGAGGCCGAGGTAGTTGTTGGCGCAGAAGTTGAGCACCTCACCCGAGGGGACGGAGACGGACGCGCTCTGCGGGGTGCTGATGACCCGCTCGGGCTTGAAGAGGCCCGCGTCGCGGATCTCGTCGAGGGTGACGCGGAGGTCATCGCGGACGGACTCGAACATGAGGTGGGCTCCCTTGGGCGGTGGCTGCGGGCTGTTGGGCGGGGCGGGGGGCGGTGCCCCGGGGCGCAGAGGGGTGGTAAGCGGGTCGGCGGTGTCGTCAGCGGGCCGACGCGGCGGCGGACGGCGGGCCGGCCGGCTGCTGGCCGGCGGTCAGCGACTCCGGGGCCAGCGGTCCAGCGGGTCAGCGGGTCAGCGGGTCAGCGGGTCCAGTCGAGGATGATCTTGCCGCTGCGGCCCTGCGCCGCCTCGTCGAAGGCCGCGTCGAAGTCCTGGTACCCGTAGCTGCCGGTGATCACAGGGCTGAGGTCGAGGCCGCCTTCGAGCAGGACCGTCATCGCGTACCAGGTCTCGAACATCTCCCGGCCGTAGATGCCCTTGATCGTGATCATCGACGTGACGATCTTCGACCAGTCGACGGCGAACCCCTGTGTCGGCAGCCCGAGCATCGCGATACGGCCGCCGTGCGTCATGTTGTCGACCATGTCCCGCATGGCCTCGGGACGGCCGGACATCTCGAGACCGATGTCGAAGCCCTCCTTCAGACCGAGTCGGCGCTGGGCCTCCGCGATGTCGTGCTCGGCAACGTTGAGTGCGAGCGTGGCACCGACCTTGCGGGCGAGGGCGAGGCGCGGCTCGCTGACGTCGGTGATCACGACATTGCGTGCGCCGGCGTGACGGGCGACCGCCGCGGCCATGATGCCGATGGGACCCGCGCCGGTGATCAGTACGTCCTCACCCACGAGCGGGAAGGACAGCGCGGTGTGGACGGCGTTGCCGAAGGGATCGAAGATCGCCGCGATGTCCAGATCCACCTCCGTGCGGTGCACCCACACGTTGGAGGCGGGCAGGGTGACGTACTCGGCGAACGCGCCGTCCCGGCCGACCCCGAGGCCGATCGTGCTGCGGCACAGGTGACGGCGGCCTGCGAGACAGTTGCGGCACTTGCCGCAGACGAGGTGCCCCTCGCCGCTCACGATGTCACCGACCGCGATGTCCGCGACTTCGGTACCGACCGCCGCGACCTCGCCGACGAACTCGTGGCCGAGAACGCGCGGCGTGTCGACCGCCTGCTGGGCCCAGCCGTCCCAGGACCGGATGTGCAGATCGGTGCCGCAGATGCCCGTCCGGAGCACCTTGATCAGCACATCGCCGGATCCCGTCTCCGGCTCCGGCACGTCCATGAGCCACAGGCCGGGCTCGGCATGCTGCTTGACAAGGGCCTTCATCGGGGCGGCTCCAGTGCATGGTGTCGAAAAGACCGAGGACAGCTGCGACGACTGCGACAGTTGCGGCAACCAGGACAAACAATGACAGCGTACGTCCATGGACCTGCACCAATCTGCCCAGCTCGGCCCGCGGAGTCCATCGAGGATTTCTTCAGCAGGGCAACAGGAGAGCTTCATGCGGCGTGTGTGAACAGGCGTCCAGGATGGCCTGAAGTGGTTGAACCGGCATGAAGTTGTCCCGCGTCCCCACCCATGAAAGAACGGCCCGTCACACGGCTCGGCACGGCACGTTGTACGGCAGGGGGACCGCACAGTGCACGGCTTCACCGAACTCCGGCTCGGCCCACTCGACCAGGTCCGGGTCTCCGTCGCTCCTCATCCGGGAGCCACACTTCTGTCGCTCGTCGCGGACGCGCTTGGGGGACGCAACCAGGGCGTTCCGGCGCACTGGCAGCGCATCGTCCGATCCGCCGCTCCCCGGGCCGCGCCGGGAGTGGTGCGCCCGCTCTTCGCGCCCGACTACTCGATCATTCCGGACTGCCTGACCCCGACGGCGTGTATGCCGGACGGCGACGCGACCACGCAGTTCGAGCAGCTGGCGGATCTGTCGCCGGACACGCTGCTGGCCGAAATGGAGACGGAGTTCGCCCAGAGTGTGCCGCGGCAGTGGCAGCCGGTCGTGGACCGCCCGCGCGACTGGCTTCAGGCGTACGCCGGGCTTCTGGCCGAGGTGTGGCAGGAGTTCCTGCCGGTGTGGAAGCAGGCCGACCGGCTGTTCCACCGCGAGGCGGAACGTATCGGCAGCGCGACGGTACGGGGATGCCTGGACAGCGTGCTTCCGGGGATCAGCCCGCGGTTCAAGCTGCGGGGCACCAGCCTCTATCTGCCGGATCAGCAGGCCGGGACCTTCGACCTCGGCGACCGCCGGCTTGTCCTCGTCCCGATTGTCTCGGGAATGGGTGCCTCGATGTTCGCCTTCGACCGGCCCGACCTGGTGTGGATCGGCTATCCGTTGCCCGGGATCGGGCAGTTGTGGGACGGCGGCACGGCGACCGGACAACCGGCCGAAATCAGCCGTGACCCCCTGACGCTGATCGCGGGCCGGCTGCGTGCCGCGATCCTGCGGGCGTCGGCGACCCCGATGACGATGGGCGAGCTGGCGTCACATCTGCGCTGCAGCCCGGCCAACATCACCTACCACTGCACCCAGCTCCAGGACGCCGGCCTCCTCGAACGCGAACGGCGCGGCCGCCATGTCGTGCTCACGCGCACGGAGCGAGGGCACGCGGTCGTGGACCTTCTGTCGGAGTGAGATGACAGCGGGTGGAGGGGGGCAGGCGTGACATCGGGACGGTAGAACGGGACCGGGGGCGGTGGGTCGGGCGGGCGTGGGCCGCTGGGCGGGTGACGGAGGGCCGTTGGGGGGCGTGGGCCGCTGGGCGAGTGACGGAGGGCCGTTGGGGGGCGTGGGCCGCTGGGCGAGTGACGGAGGGGCGTGGCGGGCCAGGGGCGAGAGATCCGAGCCGGAGCCGGGCCCGGTCGGCATCCTCCAGCGCTAGACGACCGGCGGGCGGCCGAGGCGTGTCATGCGCCAGACCGTCCGCCACCGCATGGGGCGGCGGACCCCGCACGGTCTGCGAACCCCTTCGGCGAAACCGCCGCACCAGGCCCGCAGGCCGGGCAGAGAACGAGTACGGGCCACCGTCAGCGCGATCCACGTCGCCAGATAGACCGGCACGAGCAGCGCGGGCAGATGACGCCGGGCCATCCACACCCGGTTGCGGGCGGTCAGCCGGTAGAAGTTCGCATGCCGGGCAGGCGAGGTGCGGGGGTGCTGAAGGACCAGGGCGGGCTCGTAGAGGATCTTCCAGTCCGCGTCGAGCGCCCGCCAGGCCAGATCCGTCTCCTCGTGGGTGAAGAAGAAGTCGTCGGGCCAGTCCCCGATCTCGTCGAGCATCCGCATCGAGATCCCATGGCCACCACCGAGGAACGTGGTCACGAGCCCCCGCTGCATCGGGTCTCCCGCCCGCAGCCGGGGAATGTGCCGCCGCTGGGTGGCGCCGGTCTCGTCGGCGATGCGGAAGCTGACGATGCCGAGCCGCGGATCGGCGGCGTACAGGTCGGCGATCCTGGCGAACACGTCGGCGTCGATCAGCAGGCCGTCGTCGTCGAGGTCGACCAGGATGTCCACATCCTCTGTCGCACGGAGCCTGGCGAGCGCGACATTACGCCCGCCGGCCACGCCGAGGTTCTCCTCCAGCTCCACCCCGATCACGCCCTCGGGCAGCTCCGGCAGAACCGACCCGTTCCCGACCACCACCACGTGCGCTGCCGGCTCCTGCTGCTTGACCACGGAGTCCAGCAGGGCCCGCAGCTCGGCGGGCCGGGTCCCCATGGTCAGTACGGCCACACCTACGCGCGGTCGGGACACGTCCACATCACTCCAGTCCTCAACAGCTGAGCCGGCGGCGGCAGCGGCAGCGGCAGCGGCAGCGGCAGCGGCAGCGGCAGCGGCAGAAGAGGGTGATGCTAGCGGTCCGCCCGGACAAGCGGTTCCGGGCATATAAACGCCAACGGCTCGAGGGGCAATTCGGGCACCCGCCACATGGATCATCGCCGCAACAGTCGCGCTTGCGGATCCGGAGTGCGAGCCTGGGAGGATGAGCTGGGCATCATGGACGACCGCCGGCGTGTTTTCCGGCCGTGGAGGAGTGCTCACCGACGAGGTGGGCGTGCTGAGCGGTGACCTCACCGTGCACACCACCTGGGCGGGCGGAGAGGCCCGCGTCGCGGTGCAGTACAGCGGGGCCTCCGACTGGTTCACGATGACAGGGAGTCCCGCGCCCTGTCAGTCCGAGGACGACAGCCGCAGCCTGCATCAGGCCGCGGTACAGGCGGTGCAGGAGGGCGGACCGGCCACCGTCCCTTCCTTGCCGCAGAGACCTCGTAACGTGCGAGGGACGCAGAACGCCTCCTGAGGCGCGAAGATCATCATCGACGCACGTGCGGCGCCCCTCCACCGGGCTGGCGGGGCACGTGCGCGCCGATCAGATTCGCCGCTGATCCCTCGGCACCATGGCGTGGCAGCGCGCCGAGCTGAGCTCGAAGACTCTGGTTCTCGACGTACAGGTCGGCGAGCGCCCTGACCTTCGTCCGGACGACCCAGGGGTCGACGGGCTTGAACATGAAGTCGGAGACGCCCAGTTCGTAGGCACGGGCGGCAAGATCGTCGTCCCGGCCGAGACCGGTCATCAGCACCACGGGCAGATTGCGTGTGTGGTCCAGCCGCTTGAGGTAGGCAAGAACTTCGAGACCGTCCATGCGAGGCATCACCACGTCGAGGACGACCACCGCGATGCCGCCACGCATCACGGTCTTCAGGGCTTCGTCCCCGCTGTGCGCACGGACCACCGGACGCCCCACGGGGCGTAACAGACTCTCGATCGCGAAGAGGTTGTCCTCACGATCGTCCACCACAAGGATCTTCAAGGCACAACCCGTGTCCCCATTGGTGCCCCCGTCAGCGGGGGGCCACGTCGACGTACGCCGCCATGCTGCGGCGAGAAGGCCCCGCCCTCCTCCTCTTGCTCCACCGGGGCTTTGTGCGTAGAGGAATTATGAAGCCTGTGAGGGTCTGGCGCACAGCCCTGGATGCGCCGCTCTGGCCGAACTGCCCCTGGCACGTACCGTCTTCACCACCTGTCGTAACAGCGGTCACTACCGCACCAGTCACCCCGGCCGTCTTCGGTCGCAACTGCCGTCCCCGCCGTCCTTGGTCGCAACTGCCTCCCCCAACCGCAACCTCAGCCTCATCTCAGTCTCAGCTCAAGCGATGGCCCACGAAGCGCCCCCACCGCTTCCCGTTCGGATCTCGCCGGGCTTTTGTGCGCCTGAGGCGCAGCACACGCGGCACCCACTGACGGTAGGGCGAGTCCGCACCCATGCCCCGCCCGGTGTCCAAGCCCGCCTTCCTGGACGCCGCCGGCCTCAGCTCACGGCTCCCGGTCGACGCAAACGGAGCCGCCGGAGCAGTCCGCGCCCGTACGGACTGCGGCGCTTCGGCAGCGGATGCCCGCCTCGCGGAACGGCCTGCCGAGGCCGTCCGGCCTGCCCCGCCTGCCCCGTCCTGGCGGCCGGCCGGGGTGCGGGGCAGCTCTCCCGCGCCTCTCGCAGAGCCTGCGACAGGTTGACCCGATGCCACAGGATCTCGTCGGGGTGGTCCGCCAGCAGCAGGTGCTCGACCACCGCATGCGAAGCCGGCGATTCCGGCCGCGCGGGGACGAGTTCGGGTCGCAGCACCCTCAGCCGCGATCGTTCGTAGGGATCCGGGACGACCTCTGCCACCGTGACCGCGTCGAGCACAGAAGCGATCGCCGCCGCCCGCTCCCATGGATCGGCTGTCACCCTCAGCAGCATCCCGAGGCGCCTGCCGCCCCAGTTCCGCGCTCGCCGGTCCTCGCCCTCTTCGAGCAGCGACCGGAGAGCCGGTGGTGTCCTACCGGTCAGCAGCGCGGGATGTGCCCGGGCGAAGCCCAGTAGCTCTTCCGCGAGATAGAGCCACACCACGGCCCGGTAGCGGTTGAGGTAGAAGCGGATCGGCGTGACGTGGCCCGTGCGCGCGAGACGGGTGAAGCGGGCCGGGCTGATCGAGAGGAGTTCCGCACCCTCCACCGTGCCCACCGTCCGTACACGCTCGCGCAACGTCTCCGGGAAACCCTCGGCCGCCCGCAGCCGCGCGATCTCCTCCTGGGCGACCCGCGGCGGCCCCTCACTCGCCCCGGCCGTGGTGCGGATGTGTCCCAGCTGAACGGCAAGCTCGAACTCGGTCCGCTTCAACTCCAGTTCGCCGGCGGCGCGGCCCGGAGCGACGGCGCGCGTCCTCGTTTCCTGCGTCACCGTGTCCTGCGTGGTCGTGTCCTGCATGGTCATCTCGGTCTCCCCGTGAGTGCGAATACTCTCGGTGACGACCGTAGCCCGAAGCTGTGACATCCCGCCCGGCCTGTGGACAACCATCCGCGCCGGGTCCGGCTCAACAGAATCGGCGCAGGTCAGATGCCGTTCACGCCGGACTGCCTGGCCTCGACGCCGAGGTGCTCACCGACACGGTTGACCATCAACGTCATCTCATAGGCGATCTGGCCGACATCCGCCTCGGCGTCGCTGAGCACGCACAGACAGCTGCCCTCGCCCGCCGCTGTGACGAAGAGCAGGGCCTCGTCGAACTCGACCATGGTCTGACGGGCCTTCCCCGCCCTGAAGTGCCGCCCTGAACCCCGAGCCAGGGAGTGCAGGCCTGACGAGACCGCGGCGAGGTGCTCGGCGTCCTCGCGAGCCAGGCCGGTGCTGGCGCCTGTCACCAACCCGTCGTTGGACAGCACCAACGCGTGCCGTATGTGCTCGATCCTCTTCGTGAGGTCGTCGAGCAGCCAGTCAAGTCCCTTGTCCAACGACATCGTTGATCCTTCCCCGCTCATGCGTTCCCCGTGTGGGCCGTAAGCCTTTCGTACACAGGACCGCTCGGCAAGGTGCAACTAGCCGACGGAATCGAGCAGACGTGCTGTGTGCATCCGTCCGGCATATTCGACGAGCCGCACCAGCACCTCCTTCCCTGAGTCACGGTCACGCGCGTCGCACAGGACAACCGGTGTTCCACGTTCCAGATCGAGGGCGCGGGAAACCTCGTGAGCGCCATATGTTCGCGCTCCGGCAAAACAGTTGACCGCCACCACGAAGGGGATCTGCCGGTGCTCGAAGTAGTCGACGGCGGGGAAGCAGTCGCCGAGTCGCCGCGTGTCGGCGAGAACCACCGCCCCGAGGGCTCCTTGAGACAGTTCGTCCCACAAGAACCAGAAACGATCCTGCCCCGGGGTACCGAAAAGGTAGAGGGACAGACCAGAACGAATAGTGATACGCCCGAAATCCATCGCGACCGTCGTGGTGGACTTCTGGTCGACGCCTCCGGTGTCGTCGACCCCGGTGCCCGCCTGGCTGAGCAGTTCCTCCGTGCGCAGGGGTCTGATTTCACTCACCGCGCCGACAAGCGTGGTCTTTCCGGCACCGAAGCCGCCCGCAACCAGGATTTTCAATGCCAGAGCCGCGTTGTCCCCTTCGGGGGCGGCAGAGCTTTGGGAGACCATCTTTCACTTCTCTCTCAATCGTTCCGGAGTCGTACGCGAGCAGAGGAAAACGTATTGCGGGCCATTCCCGCCGATCGGCCCATGCCCTTCTCCGGGTGATTTCCCGCGACCGGACGGCGGCCACGATTCGTGGGCGCGCGAGGACCACAGCGAGGGGGCGGCACGGAGCCGTGCTCCTGGGCCGCAGCCCGGGTCCTGCGTCTGGGCACACAGACCCGCGCGCGGGCGTCGATCAACGGCCCTCCGAGCTCATCGCCTTCGTCGCCAGGAGCAACTGCGGCCCCTCGTGAGGCGGCTGGAGGAAAGTCCAGTCCCCCATCTCCTCACCAAGCCTGTTCGACCCGTCCCGGCCCCTTCTTCGGAGACTGGCCGAATGTCGTCGGAGGTTCCCGAAACGCGGTCCCATCGAATGCGCCCGGCCAGGACCGGCCGACGGCGAAATGGGCGCCGCGGCAACCGGCGGACCGGCGCCCGGACATGGCGTACGGCCATAGCGCGGTCACAGAGCCCTGAGCCCATCGATGACTTCTCTCAGAATGCGCTCGTCGGGGAGTTGCGCGGGAGGTACCGGGCGGCTGACCCTGACGAAGCCGGCTTCGAGGAGATCACCGAGCAGCACACGGACGACGCCCACCGGCAGATCGGCATCAGCGGCCAGTTCCGCCACGGACTGCGTCTCCGTGCGGCACAGGCCGAGCAGCGAGCGGTGTTCGGGCCCGAGGAGTGATTCCTCTGTCTCGTCGGGTGCGTCCGCTGCGATGTCGACGAGCGCGATGAGGTCGAACCGCACATGAGTGGGGCCCGGTTGGGTGCGCCCGCCCGTCATCGCGTACGGGCGAACGAGAGGACCGGCGTCGGCGTCGTACCACTCGCTGCCCGGGATGTCGGTGTCTACTGCCTCACTCATGGGCTGTCGCCCCCTTCATGGCTGTCGCCCGGCCGTTCGTCAGGGCGCGGCGATGCGTGGCGGGGTCCGGAGGTGCTCGCCCACACGCTTGACGAGACGGGCCATCTCATAGGCGATCAGCCCGATGTCGGCCACGACGGAAGTGAGGACGGCGAGACAGGAGCCGTCCCCCGCGGCCGCCACGAAGAGGAAGCCGTCGTCCATCTCCACCATCGTCTGGCGTACGCCCCCGGCGCCGAAGTGACGCCCCGCCCCCTTGGCGAGGCTGTGGAACCCGGACGCGACCGCGGCGAGGTGTTCGGCGTTCTCGCGGGTGAGTCCATGGGAGGCACCGACCGGCAGGCCGTCGTTGGACAGCACCACGGCATGGCGTACCTCTCCGACGTGAAGGACGAGATCGTCCAGAAGCCAGTCCAGATCCCCCGTGAAAGGGCCCGCAGCGGCTGCCTCGTGCATGGTCATGGTCTTTCTCCTTCGTGGCCGGGTTCTGGTGTGCCGGACGCGGACGTTCCCGTGGGCGTGCCGCCGCCGGGGCTCACGTCGCGCCGCGTGGGCCGCGGAACGGGTCCCCGGCCGGACGGGCCTGTCACGGACCCTCGGGCGGACGGTCCGGTCGCGGCTCCTTGGGAGGAGCCGGGCGCGCCGCCGCCGCCTCGGGTCCAGCCGTTGCGGTACGCCGTCATACGGTCCCGCACCTGCTCGGGGGAACGCTCCGGGTTGTCCTCGCGACCTTCGTAGGAGTCCTCGGCCTCGTCCGGCGACGGGGCTTCGCGGAGCTGCGGGGCGAGGTGCGACTGCCTGACCCGGCGCGGGAGTTCCCCGTCCGGGGGCAGCGGAGGCGCGCTGCGCAACCGCACGGCGCTCACCCCCGGAGGCGAAGAAGGCCCTTGCGGCTGTGCCGAGAGCACGGGGCGCTGGGCGGGGGCTGCCACGGGCGCGCCGTTCGCGGGCTGCGCCGCATCGGTCGGTGGCTTCTGGCGCCTGCTGCGCGGGTCCGGTTCGGGACACGCGCCCGCCGGTGCGGTCAGTGCGCTCTGCAGCAGAGTGGTCGGCAGCAGCACGACCGCGGTGGTGCCGCCGTACGGAGACGTCCGCAGATGGACCTTGATGTCCCGGCGTGCGGAGAGCCGGCTGACGACGAACAGACCGAGCCGCTCGCTGTCGAAGAGGTCCAGGGCCTCGGACTCACCCAGGCGGCGATTGGCCTCTGCCAGTGCGTCCTTGCCCATGCCGAGGCCGCGGTCCTCGATCTCGAGGGCGTAGCCGTTGCCGACGGGTTCGCCACTGACCCGCACTTTGGTGTGCGGCGGTGAGAACTGGGCTGCGTTCTCCACGAGTTCCGCCAGCAGATGCGTCACGTCGGCGACAGCGGCACCGACGACGGCTGTCTCGGGCAGTTGCCGGACCTCCACGCGCGTGTAGTCCTCGATCTCCGAGACAGCGGCCCGCACGACACTGGTCAGCGGGACGGGCATGCGCCATGCGCGGCCGGGCGCGGCGCCGGAGAGGATGATCAGGCTTTCGGCGTGTCGCCTCATACGGGTGGTGAGGTGGTCGAGACGGAAGAGGTCACCGAGTTCGCTCGGGTCGTCGGCGCGGCGTTCCATCGTGTCGAGCAGGGTCAGCTGGCGGTGGACGAGGACCTGGCTGCGGCGGGCGAGATTGACGAAGACACCGGAGATACTGCCGGCGAGTTCGGCGCGTTCGACGGCTGCCCGCAGGGCTGCCCGGTGCACTGTGCCGAGCGCCTCCCCGACCTGGCCGATCTCGTCGTCGGTGGGTCGTCCGTGCGGTGCCTCCGCCTGGATGTCGATCTCTTCGCCGCTACGGAGCCGGCGCATCGCCTGGGGCAGTCGCTGCCGGGCGATCGTGAGAGCGGTGTTGCGAAGACTGGTCAGCTCGACGACGAGACCACGGCCGATGCGCACCGAGATGGCCAGGGACGTGACGACGGCCGCGAGGCCGAGGAGAACGGCGGCACCCGCGGAGGTGAGGAGCCCGTCCTCGACGGGATCGGCGCGCTCGGCCGCGCTGCGGCGGGCGTCGCCGGCAATGGCGAGCATGCCTTCGCCGACGGCTGCGCGGGCCGCGTCCCAGTCCGAAGCCGGAACGACCGACGCGGCCTTGCGCCCCGGGGACGCGGCCACGACCTTGTCCTCGGCGGTCTCCAATCGCCGGTACGCGGGCTGCTTGGCGAGCTCTCGCCAAGCAGCCGCCTCGGGCTCCCGCAGGTCGGTCCCGGCGGATACGGTGAAGGTCCTACGGGTCGCCACGGCTCCGGTGAACATCCGAAGCCGTTCTGTGGCGATCGACTTGCTGAGATGTGCCGAGCTGAGGAGAGCGTCCTCCTGGGCGAGCATCTCGCCGGCCCGGGCGAATTCCAGGAGTACACGGGCGTCGGAGGCGGGTCCGGCGTCTTGGATTCCTGCGAGTGCGCCCGAGACGTCGAGGGCATCGGCGACGACAGAGGTGTACTGCGCGTAAGTGGCGTCCCATGCGGCCTTCCCGCCGAGGACCGCGGTGCGGAGTTCACGCAGCTTCTCCGCACGGGTGACGAACTGCTCGACGCGCACCCCCACTACGTGCGGGGCGCTGTCTCCGGTGGCCACGGTCGTCGTGCCGTCCAGACGGAGCTTGCGCACGGCTTCGTCGGTGCGACGGCCCTCTTGCTCCAGAGCGGTTGCGCGTTCGTCGGACGGGGCCGCCACCTGACGCATCGCGGCGCGCCGCTCGGCCTGGACGGCGGCGACGGCGGCGGTCACCGGAGCGCCGACCAGGGTGTCGAGTGTCTGCAGCTGCCGCAGCCGCGCGACGTCCTGAGCGGTGGAGACGGTGGCGAAGCCCCAGAGGGCGAGCAAGGAGACGACCGGAACCATCAGAAGGGAGATGATCTTCGCGCGTACCGTTCGGGGACGCAGCAGTCGGCCGCCGTTCGCGGTGCCCGAACCGGCGGACGGTTGCGGTATCTCCTCGGGGCGCGGTTTGTGACCGGTGTGTTCGACAGCGGGCGGCCCTGCGTGGGCGCGCCGTCCGCGGGGTGGCTTCGCGGCTGGGGGAGGCAGCGGGTGCGGCGGCGGGGCTGCGCCCTGGTTCCTGCGGGGTGTGCGCATGGCCTCCTCGTTCCGGGTACGGGGCTGGTGGTGCGACAGCCGTGCGATCGGGCGGCTAGGCCGTGGCGGCCGGGGTCGGATGGACGGCCTCACCGGCAGGAGCCGGCTCACCGAGCAGTGTCGGATGACCCTGGGCTGCGGACTGGTCGGCCGACCGGTCCGCAGGATGCCCGTCGGACGGCTCGACCACCTGCTCGGCGACGGTGTACGCACCGCGTTCGTCGGCCGTCGGAGAAAGCGCGACGAAGGCGGAGGTGACGAAGAGATAGGAGCCGAGACCGACCGCGAGGGGGAAGATGAACTGCATCGTCGTCGCCCCGGGCAGATCCCCGCCGGACGGGGCGATGTGCACACGGACTGCCAGCATCCCGGTGTAATGCATGCTGCTCACCGCAGCGCCCATGAGGAGCGAGGCGCCGGCGACCGCGACGGGCGACTTGATGTTGAGTGCCGCCCAGAGGGCAGCAGTTGCGGCGACCACCGCGATGGCGACGGAGAGCGCCACGAGCAACGGGTCGTAGTGCACCGAGCCGTGGAGCTTCAGGGCGGCCATGCCGAGGTAGTGCATGCTCGCCACGCCCAGGCCGGTGGTGAGCCCGCCGATCAGCAGAGACCGGACACGGTCACGTCCGTAGCCGACGCAGAAGACACCGAGACCGACGACAAGCATGGCGACCAGGAGGCTGAGGATGGTGAGAGGCACGTTGTAGCGGATGTCCGTGCCGCGGACGGAGAAGCCGAGCATCGCGACGAAGTGCATCGTCCAGATGCCGGTGCCGATCGAGGAAGCGGCGGTGATCAGCCAGTTGCGGCGGGAGCGCCCGCTCGTGGCGAGCGCACGTACGGTGCAGCGCAGTCCCAGGGCAGCCCCGATGACGGCCATCGCGTACGACAGCGCGGGGGTCAGCAAGCCGAAGGAGGCGTGGTCCAGGTGTCCCATGGGTCAGGGACGCTAGACCTGCTCGGGGCGTACGCCAGGGGCGCAGTTCGAAAGCTGATGGAATATGACAGAGAGAGGTTTCTGCACGATCGTGCCGAGTTCGAACGTGTGCACAGCCCGGTCGCCTACGCGACGGATACGACGCTGAGGGATCATGTCCCCATGTCCGACCACCACACACATGTGCAGGATTTCTTCGGCGCTCGCGCCGCCGACTGGGACTCGCGGTTCCCGGACGACGGCCCGGGGTACGCGGCCGCCGTCGCCGAGCTCGGTCTGACGGAGGGAGACGCGGTACTGGACGCGGGCTGCGGTACGGGGCGTGCACTGCCTGCGCTGCGTTCCGCCGTGGGAACAAGCGGCACCGTCCTCGGGGCCGACCTGACGCCCGCGATGCTCGAAGCGGCTGTTCGTGCGGGACGGGACTCGGACGGAACCCTGCTGCTCGCCGATGTGGCGCGGCTGCCGTTGCGCGACAAGTCACTCGACGCCGTGTTCGCCGCGGGGCTCATCGCGCATCTGCACCAACCTGAAGCCGACGTGTTGGAGTTGGCCCGCGTGGTGCGGCCGGGCGGTGTGCTGGCGCTGTTTCACCCCATCGGGCGGCATGCGCTGGCAGCCCGGCAGGGCCGGCAGATCACCGAGGAGGATCTGCGCGCCGAGGCCAACCTCCGCCCGCTGCTGGAGGGTTCGGGCTGGCAGCTGACGTCGTACGTGGACGAGGACAGCCGCTTCCTCGCGCTGGCCGTACGTCAGGACTGACCTGCCGCCAGCAGACTGATAAAGGCCGCGGGGTTGTCGAACATGACGTTGTGGCCGGCGCCCGGGACCGTGACGACCTTGACCCCGGAGGCCGTCAGTTCGTCCCGGCCGGACAACTCGCCGCTCAGCGCGCCCTGCACAAAGGTGCGGTGCAGCGACAACTCCATCAGCATGCGCCGCATCGTGGGACGTGTGCCGCGCACCAGGCCCGTCGCGCTGCGGTGCAGGGCGAGCGGGTCGGCCAGGCGCATGGTGGCGGACCAGGTCGGCCCCACGCGAGCGAGGACACGGGCGAAGCCGCCACCCGTGACGAACTCCTCCTCGCCGTACGACGCGATGCCGCTGCTGCCCGCGGTGAGGGGAGGGTCGGGATCCAGGTTGGCCTCCGTGACGACCAGCCGTGCCACAAGGTCCGGGCGGCGGTCCGCCAGCACGATGGCGACAGCACCGCCCATGCTGTGCCCGACGATCTCGCCGCCCTTCACGCCAGCCTTGTCGAGAGCGGCCGCGAGGGCCGCGGCGTGGTCCTCGAGTGTGTAGCCGAAGTCGGCGGGCCGGTCGCTGAGTCCATGGCCCGGGAGGTCCACGAACAGTGAGCGGCGCCCGGCCAGTTCCGGGCCGGCGGCGATATGGGCGTGGTAGGCCGCGGAAGCGGCACCCAGTCCGTGCAGAAAGATCCGCGGCGGACAGGCGCCGGCCGCTTCGGTCCAGCGTATGAAGCTGCCCTGTTCATCGAATCGAGCCTGCCGCACAAGCCTCTCCCCCTGTTCGCCTGCTCACCGTCCCTGTACGCCCCTGATCGCGAGCGACCGCGAACGACGCGAAGCAGCATACATCGTAACCGATGTATAGCGGCTAGGCGGTACCACTGTGCTGCGGCACAATGGATGGCATGCTCGAGCTCGCCATCCTCGGTTTTCTCTGCGACAGCCCGCTGCACGGCTACGAACTGCGCAAACGCATCACCGCCCTCACGGGACATGTGAAGCCGGTCGCCGAGAGCACGTTGTATCCGGCGATCAAGAGGCTGGAGAAGGCGTCGTGGCTGGCCCGGGAGACACAGCCCGGCGCGATCGCGGCGCCGCGCCATGTGCTGACGCTCACCGACGAGGGCCGGCAGGAGCTGCGGCGCCGCCTCGCGGAGCCCGTACGTCAGGACATCACCGACGAGAACCGGTGGTTCACGCTGCTGGCGTTCCTTCGGCACCTCGACGACCATGGCCTCCAGGCGAAGGTGCTGCGCCGTCGGCTCATGTTCCTGGACGAGCCTGCCAGCTTCTTCTACGAAGGCGACCGGCCTCTGCGTGCCGAAGAGCTGGACGATCCCTTCCGGCGCGGCATTCTCACCATCGCCCGCGCCACGAGTGAGGCCGAACTGTCGTGGCTGCGGTCGACCCTCCGCAGCCTTGACCGCATCTGAGGCGGGTGGTGCGGAATGTCCCGTTCTCCTCGCCGACGCCTTGGAGCCAACAGAGCGCAGGAATGCCAGACTTGAAAGATCGGCGGCAGATGCCGCACTGGGGAAGGTGGTCCGGGTGATCGACAGAATCAGCAGACTCCGCAAGTTCCTCGCCCACCGGCCGGTGGAGACGACGACCGCGCCGGCCCCCTCGCGCCAGCACAACATATTCGAGGCCGCGGCGTCCTATGTGTCCGGGTGCGCGCAGGACGACCAGGACCAGATGGACGAGGCGGTCGGCTGGGTGTCGCCGGAGGCGCTGTCCTTCGGGATCAGCGAGCTCGCCTGCCGCGCGGTCATCGCCCTGGCCCGTGAGCGGGACGAGGATCCGCACACCGTGGCCCGCAGCCTCCTCGGCCTGCCTGCGGCCTGACGGCACAAGGCCCCGGCGCCTGCCGAGACGAGCCACGGTCGTATGCGGCCCGGGCCTCCGGGCGACGCCGGCGTCGATTCCGCGGCGATGCCTCTCGACGTGCGGGTTACCCACTGGTTAAGGTGCGCCGACGAGCGATCGGCCGGGACCGACGATCGGACATGGGGAGGGTGATGTGACCGGGACGGAAGAAGCCGTCGACGAGGACGCGCTGTTTGTGCTGACCGCCGTGCTCCTGACACCGGCGCAGTTCCCGAGCGTGCTCGGCGACGACTTCCCGGCCGCCTGCGCGGCGCTGGACCTGGAACCGTACGCCGAGGGATACGGGCTGGTCCTGGGCCAGGACTCCGACGGTGCTCGCTGGACGGTCGTCGTCGACGACGTGTCCCTCGTCGCGGTCGCCATCGCCTCGTGGGACTGCGGCATGGAGTACGACCTCTCCCCCGACGAACGCAGCGTCGTGGCGGCCCTGCCCGGCTGGCCCCTGGCCGTCGCGGTCGCTGCTCCCGGAGTGCCGGCACCCCATGACCCGGCCCCGGAGGACAGCATGGACCTGACGCCGCTCGCGCCGCCCGACACCGAGAACTGGGGGCCCGCGCAGCGCCGGCTCGGAGCGGACGAGATCGCGCTCCAGTGGGCCGAGTGGCGGCAGCAGATCAAGGACGAGGAGGCCTTCCCCTCCACGGACGCACAAGCCGAGGGCGAGCCGAAGAAGAGGCACCCCGGTATCCGGCGTGCGTTGGAGTCGGCCCGCACCTACGTGGAGTCCCCGCCGCCCGCCGGCCGGGTCCGCTCCAGCTTCGCGCCGGGCGGCGCACGGACCCTCCGCGCCGACGGCCCCGGCTGGTCGATGGTCGCGAGGACGGACGACATCGCCTTCCTCCTGCTGGACGAGGAGCCGGGCGAGGTCCTGCCCGTCGGACGCGGGCCCGAACTGCCGGGACTGCTCGAAGCTCTGGAGAAGATGGCCGTGCGGCCGGCGTAAGGCACTGCCGTCGGCGTTCGCGATGGTCGGGGGCTTCCCGCTCAGGACGCTACGGCCGACCGCGGCGGACGCAACGGCCCAGGCGGTCCTGACGGTCTTCGCCGAGCGGGCTGTTCGCCAGATCGCACACACCGAGCCGTATCGGCAGGGGTGCCCGGCGAGCCGGGCCCTCGTATGTGGAGAAGGTCAGTTCCTGCCGGGGACCACAGGCACCGTGACCACGACGCCACCCCGTTCCCGGCCGCTCACACCCGCTCCAGCCGCTTGTGCGGACCCGCCGGGAGCTCCACGCCGATCGGGTCGCCCGGCCGGACCACCCCACCCGTCCGCACCACGCTCATGATTCCGGCTTTGTGTACCACCCGGCCGTCGGCGTCCCGGCCGACGACCTGCTTCAGCAGGCCCCGCCGGAAGGCTTCTATCTGCAGGCACGGGTTGCGCAGACCCGTCACCTCGACGACTGCTTCGTCCCCGAGCCTCAGCAGGGTGCCGACCGGCAGCGCCAGCAGGTCGATCCCCTCCGTGGTGATGTTCTCGCCGAGGTCTCCGGGGGCGACCTCGAAGCCGGCCCCGGCGACCTCGTCGAAGAGTTCCGCGTGGATCAGGTGCACCTGCCGGAGGTTCGGCTGGGTGGGGTCCTGGGCGATGCGCGAGCGATGCTTCACGGTGACGCCGGCGTGGATGTCGCCCTCGACCCCGAGTCCGGCGAGCAGCGTGATGCTCTCGCGGTTGGGCTTGGTGAAGGAGTACTCCGTGTTGCTGCTGACCGTCGTGACTGTTCCGCTCATCGCGCGGCGCTCCCCTCGTCCGTGCCGGTGATCATCTGCGACCCTACTCCGGCACGGAGGAGAGCTCCGGGCTCAGCGGCCGATCTCCTTGCGGGACACCCGCCGCAGCCTGCGTCGCTGGCCGGGGTCGAGCATCAAGTAGGCCACCGCGGGCACCCCGATGACGACCAGCAGCGCGAACCAGAATCCGATCAGCGGCATCAGGAGCAGGCCGACGGCCACTCCCCCTATGACAAGCTTCGTACGTGTCGACATGACGCCTCCTCCGCGGCCTGGGCCGCTCCTGCTGTGGGAACGCGCAGGCGCGCTGCACGGTTCCTCCGCGCGTCGGATCCGCCGTGCGTCCGTTCCGCCGTGCGTCCGTGCGTCCGTGCCTCCGTTCCACTATGCGCCGGTGCGCAGCGGTTCGCCGACGTCGTGCATATGGTTCAGCGCCTGCCGGTAGGACTCGACCAGCCCCGTCTCGGTGTAGGGAAGGCCGAGGGAGCGGCAGTGGGCGCGTACCAGCGGCTGGGCGAGCTTCAGGTGGGGGCGCGGCATGCTCGGGAAGAGGTGGTGCTCGATCTGGTAGTTCAGGCCCCCGAGGAACCAGTCCGTCACCGGGTTGCCGCGGACGTTGCGGGAGGTGAGGACCTGACGGTGCAGATGGCCCCAGCGTTGCCCGCTGCCCTCGTCCGGCATCTCCATGCCCTTGTGGTTCGGGGCGAACGCCATGCCCAGATGAAGACCGAGGAGCATCTGGTGGATCAGGGCGAAGACGAGTGCCTGGCCGAGCGGCATGGCGATCAGCAGCAGCGTGGCGTATCCGGCGACGTGGGCGAAGAGCAGCGCGGCTTCGACGGCACGTGAGCGTGCGGACCGGTGCGGGCCGCCCCGGGAGAACACGGCCCTGAATCCGTAGATCTTGAGCGCTATGCCTTCGAGGGTGGTCAGCGGGAAGAACAGCCAGGCCTGGTGCCGGGTGAGCCAGCCGTGGAATCCGTCGCGCCCCACCGCCTGCTTCTGGGTGAAGACGAGGATGTCGGCGGCGACGTCCGGGTCCTTGTCGATGTGGTTGGGGTTGGCGTGGTGGCGGTTGTGCTTGTCGTTCCACCATTCCTGGCTCATGCCGAGCAGCAGATTGGCGTGGACGAGCTGGATGAGCCGGCTCCTGCCGCGGTCCGCGGTGATCTGAGCGTGTCCGGCGTCGTGGCCGAAGAAGGCAGTGCGGGTGGAGAACACGGCCAGCGGCACGGCCAGCAGGAGTACCCACCAGGAGCCGCCGACGAGGGCGATGGCGGTGATCACGGCGGCGAGAGCGAGCAGATTGACCGCGATCCCGCGGGCGTACCAGCCGGGACGGCGCTCGAGGAGCCCTTGTTCTCTGACGGTCCGCAGGAGAGGCGCGAATGCGCTTCCCGCGTGGTCGCCCCCCGCTCTCCGCTGTGCGCCGGCTCCCGGGGGAGCCGGCGCGGACGACGGGTCCGCGAGGGTGGCGGTGGCCTGAGGCATGTGGGTCTCCGGTCTGTGGGCCGTGGGCGGGCTGCGACTGCGCTGACCTGAGAAAACGTATGTACGCGGGGCCCGCGCGGACCATGGCGCCACCACCCGGACCGCTCTGGGGACAGCCCACCGCCGGCAGTGCTGCCAGCTACACCCTTAAGGGTTGATGCGAGGGGGGTCACAGCGGGGGAAGCGACGTTGTACGACTTCGTGGGGTACCCTCGGCGACTCCCGGCCCGCAGTAGTCAAATTTGAGGAATGCGTCTTCGCTGTGCACCGATCCTCCGCGGCAACGTCCTCCCCGACCCTCTCACCCTGCTCCCCCTCCACCCTGGTCCCCGGTTCCGTCACCGCACTCGCACGCTGCTCCGCGGTGTTCGTGCCCGCCGATCCGGCCCGCGCGGGACACGTCGTGTTCTGGGATCCGGACGGCGCCGATCTGCCCGACATCCCCGGAACCGCCGAGCCGATCGTCCTGGTGGGGGACGACTCCCGCCTGCACACCGTCCCCGCCGTCCTCCTGCCCGTGCGCACGGCGTTGCCCGTCCTGACGAGGGCGCGCGCCGGCAGCGAGGCGTCGCCCGCCGCGGCGTTCTGGGGCGCGGCCACCGTGCTCGCGCTCCAACTCGTCGCCCGTGGGCTGCTGTTGCCGGGGCTCACCGCGACCGATCACGACACCTGGCGGGTCGGGCCGCTGACGCCCGAGGATCTGGAACGCATCCGCCGACTCGCCGCGTCGATGCCGCCTTCCGCCCACGCCGTGCCACTGGACACCGCGGCCGAACCTCTCCTGCTGCACGAGCCCGAGCGGCTGTTGCGCTCGTTCCTGGACGCCGTCGCGGACGGTCTGCCGCGCACCCCTGCCGCTCCGCAGGCCGTCGGCGGTCCCGCCTTCTCCGCCGACAAGGCCGAGCGGTTGCCCGCCGCGCGGACCTGGGCCGCCGACGTCGCCGCGGGTCACGACGCCGGCGTCCGCCTGTCCCTTCGTATCGAACTCACCGAGCCCGATTCGGCGGAAGGCCCGGCCTTCCGTGCCGTGCTCCAGATGCACCGCGTCAGTGATCCAACCGTCGTCGTGGACGCAGCCGAGGTCTGGGCGGGCGGCAGATCGAGCACGGAGTTCGGACCGAGGGCCCGGATGGACGCCCTGCTCGCGCTGCGACGGGCCGCCCGTGCCTGGAGTCCCCTCACGCCGCTGCTCCAGGCCGCCGTGCCCGACGCCATCGAGCTCGCCGACGAGGAGATCACCGAACTCCTCGGCGAGGCCGCACGCGCGCTCGCGGTCGGCGGCGTCCAGGTGCACTGGCCGAAGGAGATGGCGCACCGGCTCACCGCACGTGCCGTCGTCGGCCCGCCCGACGACGGGCCCAGCATCCCCCGCGCCGAGGGCTCCGGAATGCCCTCGTTCCTGTCCGGCGACTCCCTCCTCGCCTTCAACTGGTGGTTCGCGCTGGGCGACAAGCAGCTCAGTCGCGAGGAGCTGGACCGGCTCGCGGAGGCCGGCAGACCCGTGGTGCGGCTGCGCGACCAGTGGGTCCTCATCGACCCCGAAGAGGCCCGGCGCGCCCGCGACCGCCAGAACCGTACGCTCTCGCCGGTCGACGCACTCGGTGCCGTCCTCACCGGTTCGACCGAGATCGACGGCCGCCGTGTCGACGTCGAGGCAACCGGGTGGATGGCGCAGCTGCGCGACCGGCTCGCCGACCCCGAGGGCGGTACGCAGGAGATCGGACAGCCCGCCGCGCTGACGGCGACCCTGCGCGACTACCAGCTGCGCGGGCTGAACTGGCTGAACCGGATGACCTCCCTCGGTCTCGGCGGCTGCCTCGCCGACGACATGGGCCTGGGCAAGACCATCACCCTCATCGCCCTCCATCTGCATCGGCAGACCGACGCATCGGCCGCCGGTCCCACCCTCGTCGTATGTCCGACGTCGCTGATGGGGAACTGGCAGCGGGAGATCGAGCGGTTCGCCCCCGGCACGCCCGTGCGCCGGTTCCACGGCGCGTCCCGCAGTCTGGAGAACCTCGTCGCCGGCGAGTTCGTGCTCACCACCTACGGCACGATGCGGCTCGACGCGGCCCGGCTCGGGCAGACCGCGTGGGGCATGGTCGTCGCCGACGAGGCGCAGCACGTCAAGAACCCGTACTCCGCCACCGCCCGGCAGCTGCGCACCATCGGCGCCAAGGCCCGGGTTGCGCTCAGCGGGACACCCGTCGAGAACAATCTCTCCGAGCTGTGGGCGATCCTCGACTGGACGACACCGGGGCTCCTGGGACGGCTCGCCACTTTCCGCAGCCGTTACGCGCAGGCGGTGGAGGGCGGGAGCGATCCGGCTGCGGCCGGCCGACTCGCCGCGCTGGTACGGCCGTTCCTCCTGCGCCGGCGCAAGTCGGACCCCGGGATCGCACCCGAACTGCCCCCGAAGACCGAGACCGACCGGGCCGTGTCACTGACCGTCGAGCAGACCGGGCTGTACGAGGCGGTGGTGCGGGAGACCCTGGCGGCGATCTCCGAAGCCGACGGCATGGCGCGGCGCGGCCTGGTGGTGAAGCTGTTCACCGCTCTCAAGCAGGTCTGCAACCACCCGGCGCAGTACCTCAAGGAGGAGCAGCCCCGGATCGCGGGCCGTTCGGGCAAGTTGGAGCTGCTCGACGAACTGCTCGACACGATCCTGTCCGAGGATGCGTGCGTGCTGGTCTTCACCCAGTACGTCCAGATGGCGCGGTTGCTGGAGCGGCATCTTGCCGCGCGCGGTGTACGGACGCAGTTCCTGCACGGCGGCACGCCCGTCGCGGAGCGCGAGGCCATGGTGAACCGCTTCCAGGACGGTGAAGTCCCCGTCTTCCTGCTGTCGTTGAAGGCCGCGGGCACGGGGCTCAACCTCACCCGCGCCGGTCATGTCGTGCACTACGACCGCTGGTGGAACCCGGCTGTCGAGGCCCAGGCGACCGACCGCGCCTACCGCATCGGGCAGACACAGCCGGTGCAGGTGCACCGGATGATCACAGAGGGGACCATCGAGGACCGCATCGCCGAGATGCTGGCGCGCAAGCAGGAGCTGGCCGACGCGGTGCTCGGCTCCGGCGGCGAGGCCGCGCTGACGGAACTGACCGACGCCGAGCTGGCGGATCTGGTGGAGCTGCGAGGGGGCGCGCGATGAGCGTGGGGGACGACAACGAGCGGACGTTCGCGGCGCTGCCGCCCGAGCGCGGCCGCGGCTTCGCCTGTACGTGGTGGGGCCGGACCTGGCTCAAGGCACTGGAGGACACGGCGCTCGACTCCGGGCAGCTCAAGAAGGGCCGGCGGCACGCGCGTGAGGGTGCGGTCGGTGCCGTGTCGGTGCGCCCCGGACGGATCACCGCCGTCGTACGGGACCGGGACGGCACGGGGCAGCGCAGCGATGTGCTGCTCCAGGAGTTCGACGAGGCCGCCTGGGACCGGTTCCTGGACATGGCGGTCGACCGCGCCGGGCACATCGCGGCGCTGCTCGACCGGGAGATGCCGCCCGTCCTGGTGGAGGACGCCGCCGCCGCGGGTCTCGAACTCCTGCCCGGTATCGGCGACTTGGAGCCCGAGTGCACCTGTGGGGCCTGGGACCTGTGCCCGCACACCGCTGCCCTCTGCTATCAGGTGGCGAGGCTTCTCGACCAGGACCCGTTCGTCCTGCTGCTGATGCGGGGGCGCGGTGAGCGCCCGCTGCTGGACGAGCTCCAGGTACGGAGCATGGCGCGGGCTTCGGGCGACACACCCGAGGAGGACACCGAGCCGGCACCGGAAGGAGTGCGGGCCGACGAGGCGTTCGCGGCCGGAGGCATACTCCCGCCGCTACCCGCTCCCCCACCGCTGCCGGACGAGCCGGGTCAGCCGCCGTCCTTGGACACCGGGACGGAACCGCCGCCCGGCATCGACCCCGGCGCGCTGGAGTTCCTCGCCGCGGACACGGCCACCCGAGCCCTCCGGATGCTCGCCGAGGCACTCGCGCCGGATCATCGAAGTCCGGCGCTCGAAGAGACGTTGACGACCGAGCAGGACCTGGTGCGCCTCGCGTCGTCGGCGCCCGCAGGGGTGATCGCGTCCCGTCTCGCATCGGCCACCGTGCGGCAGCGCGCCGTTCTGGATCTGGCGGTGCGCGCCTGGCGCACGGGAGGCCCGGCCGCGCTGTCCGTGTTCGACGAGGAGTGGGACCCGGAGCCGGCGGATCTCGCCCGGGCGACGACACTGTTGGAAGAGGCCTGGGAGGAGCCGGATCGGCCCCGGTTGCGCGTGTCGGGACCGGGACGGTGGGTGGTGCCGGGCTCCGGTGCGCAGTTGCGTCTGGGACGTGACGGCCGCTGGTGGCCGTATCGCAAGGAGAGCGGCCGCTGGGCCCCCGCCGGGCCCGCGGACCACGATCCCGCTGCGGCGCTCGCGGGGGTGCTGGACCAGGCCGGGCCGCCCGGGCAGGGCTGAGCCGGGCGGCTCTCGCGCGCGGCCGAGGGTGGGGGGTGCGGCCGACCGCTCGTGGCCGAGCGCGGCAGCCCACCCGGCCGGGGAAGCTGAACAGACCAGTCCCGTACGGGCGATGGCGGTATGTCAGGCCGCGTTCATCCGGATGCCTCATGGCGTTCGGCGTGAACGCACACTCTGTCCGCTGTCAGTCGATCTGTAGGCCAGGAGGCCCGATGTCCCCGTCTGCGCATGTGTTGCCGCGTTCCGTACGCCGTTCCCTTGCCGCGGGGCTGCCCATCGCCCTCGTCGCGGCGATCGCCGTGGCCGGCACCGCCACGGGCGCGCCCGGTCACGCCGGCGGACACGGAACGGCTCCGCGCGTGACGGGCACCGCCGTGCTCGGGGACATCGCGCTGGGCCGGTTCAGCAATTCCCTGCTCAAGGGATCGGTCGTTGACGATCGCGGGTCGACCTGGGCGGGATCGGCAGCGACATCTTCCCCGCAGGCCGCGAGGGCGAGTTCTGGACGGTGACCGACCGCGGGCCCAACGGCCAGATCAAGATCGACGGCACGAAGCGCCGCACGTTCCCGGTGCCCGGGTTCGATCCGGCCATCGTGAAGGTGCGGGTGTCCGGCGACCGGGTGGAGGTGCTGACCGCATTGCCGATCACCACCTCGCGGGGCAGGGCCGTCACCGGTCTGCCGAACCAGCCGTCCCGCGACGAGGCCCCCTACACGTACGACGCGTCCACTCCGCTCTCGTACGACCCGAACGGCCTGGACACCGAGGGCATCGTCCGCGCGGCCGACGGCACCTTCTGGCTGGCCGACGAGTACGGGCCCTCGCTCGTCCATGTCTCGTCCCGCGGCCGGGTACTGGCGCGCTATGTGCCCAAGGGTCTGGGACTGCGGGGCGCCGGTTACCCGGTCATCGAGGCGCTGCCGTCCATCCTGCTCCAGCGCAAAACCAACCGTGGTTTCGAGGGGCTGGCCCAGCTGCCCGGCGGCGATCTCGTCCTCGCGGTGCACAGCCCGCTGTCCGTGCCGGACGAGGACGCGGGTGAGGCGTCGCGCAACGCCCGCCTGCTCCGCTTCTCGCCCATAAAGCGCGCAGTGACCGCCGAGTACGCCTACCGCTTCGACGCGGTGGACGTCGTCGACCCGGGTGAGGACGATCCCTCGGAGCTGAAGATCTCGTCGCTGGTCGCCCTCGGCCGCGACACTCTGCTCGTCCAGGAGCGCACGGATGCCTCGTCCCGGGCGCACCGTGTCACGTTGCCGCGCGGCGCGGGCATCCTCGGCAGCCGCTGGGACAGCGCCGCGACCTCCCCCTCCTACGAGCAGATCGAGGACCCGGCGGCAGCGGGGGTCCCGGTGCTGCGCAAGAGCCTGGTCGCGGACTTCGGCAAGGTCGCGGGTGTCCCCGGGAAGGTGGAGTGCATCGCCGTGACGGGCCGGAATACGCTCGCGCTCATCAACGACAACGACTTCGGCATGACGGACGGGCCCGAGGCCTTCGACGCTCAGGGCCGGCTGGTGGACAGCGGCATCGAGACGACCGTGACGTACGTGCGTCTGCCGCGCCCGCTGCACGGCTGAGCCCGCCCCATCGGGAGCCGCCCCTGCACTGAGCGGGGGTGGCTCCCGATGGTCAACGCCCCTTCCCCGTTTGGCCTTTGACCGCGCGCGACGTCTTCCGCCCCTCGCGCGGTGTCCGACCGTACTGTGCTCTCGCGGCCGGTCCGCGCCGGCCGGCGGACGGGAGAGTGGACGGAAGCACCGGACAATCAGCGACCCGCGGATCGTGACCGTGCGCCGGCGACTGGACGCCGTCGACGACCATGCCGCTGTTCGGGGCGCTCACCGCCACTCACGCCACGGTCACGTTTCAGGACCCACTGCCCGCGGTGGTGTGGATGCCCGGACCGTCGGCGTCGCGCCCGGTGCGGTCCGCACTGGTCCCGGACGCGCACGGCGGGACCATGGACGCGCCCGAGATGCGCGCCGGCGTCACCTGCCACCCGGTCTTCCACGTGCCCGGCGCGCTGCCGAGCCCGGGTGAACGGCACGCCCGGCGGGATAAGGGCGAGGCCAGCGGCGTGGCGGTCGAGTGCGCATGAACACGGTGGTCGTGGCCGCGCTGCCCAAGGGCGTGCCGACGCCCTGGCCGCGTATCGATTTCACACATCACGTCAACGTACTCCGCGCGCCCGCTCGAAGACGGGTTTCCGGATCTCCCGGTTGGACCTGGTCCAGCGGCCGGCCGGGGACTACGGACCGTGCCGGCCGGATGCGCACCACCTGGTCGACCAGTCGGGTGAGGCACCGCTCGCCGGTGTCTGCGACACCAACCACACCCGCGTCGCCGAGATCCGCAAGGAACGGCTGCCGGCAGGAGATCCTCAGGGCGGCCTCCACCCCTCACCTGCGGGAGGTCGCCCCGCACTGCCCCGCTTCTGACACCCCCACCAGGAGAGGCCCCATGGACCGTAGACACCTGCTCAAGGGCGCCGCGGCCGTCGCCGCCACCGGCGTCCTGCTGCCCGCGGCCCGCGCTCAGGCCGCCGACGATGACACCGACTTCCCCACCGCCGAGTGGCTCCCGGCGACGGCGTCCAACTTCACCCCGTCGAGCCGCCCTTCGTCGTACCCGGTGAACTTCGTCGTCGTCCACGTCACGCAGGAGACCTTCGGCGACACCATCGACATTTTCCAGGACTCGGCCCGGCAGGTCTCCGCCCACTACGTCGTGCGCTCCGCGGACGGCCATGTGGCGCAGTGCGTGCGGGAGCGGAACGTGGGCTGGCACGCGGGCAATTGGGACTACAACACCCGCAGCATCGGCATCGAGCACGAGGGCTGGGTCGACAGGCCGGAGTACTTCACCGACGTCCTCTACGAGCGGTCCGCGGCGCTCACCGCCTCCATCTGCGACCGCTACGGCATCCCCAAGGACCGCACGCACATCATCGGCCACCACGAGGTCCCCGGCTCCACGCACTCCGACCCCGGACCGCTCTGGGACTGGGGCCGCTACATCCGCCTCGTGAACTTCACCTGACGCCGGGACGCTTGTCGCGCCCCTCCGCCTGAGCCACGATGGGCCGGGGAGGCCGAGTTGAGCGACGCATGGGTGGCTCTCGAACCTGGCGCGGACCCGTCGGAGCGCATCGCCGCGCTGCGCAGGGCCTACGACGCCTATCTGACCGCGGGCCGTGTCGAGCGGCCCGTGCGATCCGTGGTGGCCGACTCCTGGAAGCGCTCGGCCCGGGCCCGTGTCAGCCCCGACGGCACGGCCGGCGTCGAGCTGGACGACGACGCCCTCACCGCCTGCCGCGAGGATCACCCGCTGGCCCGGGTCATGCCGCTGATGCGGGAGCTGATGGGCGCGTACGCCATGGACGGCGAACACCTCGTGGCCGTCTGCGACGCGCACGGACGGCTGCTGTGGGTCGAGGGTCCACCCACCACCCGGCGCAGGGCCGATCTGATGAACTTCGTGCCGGGCGCCCGTTGGGCCGAAGCCGTCGCCGGGACGAACGCCCCGGGCACGGCGATCACGCTCGACCGGCCGGTCCAGGTCTTCGCGGCCGAGCACTTCCGCCGTCCGGTCCAGGCCTGGACGTGCGCCGCGGCCCCGATCCACGATCCCGCGACCGGGCGGCTGCTCGGGGCGGTGGACATCACCGGCGGCGACCGGCTGGCGCACCCGCACAGCCTCGCGTTCGTCGGGGCCGTCGCGCGGGCGGCCGAGTCCCAGCTGGCACTTCTCGCCCCACCGCCGTCCGCGCAGAGCGTGCAGCTGTCGGCGCTGGGACGCGACGAGGCGCTCCTGGTGACGGGCGGGCGCAAGCTGCGGCTTAGCCGCCGGCACAGCGAGATCATGGTGCTGCTCGCCCACCGGCCGGAGGGTGTCGGCGGCGACGAACTGATGATCGAACTGTACGAGGACGAGTCGGTCACCCCCGTCACCCTCCGGGCGGAACTGTCCCGGCTGCGCGGACTGCTCGGTCCGGATCTGCTGCTCTCCCGGCCCTACCGGCTGGGCGTGCGCGTCGACGCGGACTTCGACGCGGTGGCCCGGCGGCTCGCCTCGGGTTCGGTGACCGGGGCGCTCACCGCGTACGCCGGTCCCTTGCTGCCGGCGTCCCAGTCGCCGGCGGTGGCGCGGCTGCGCCGGCGTCTGGAGGGTCAGCTGCGGGCCGCACTGATCGCCCGCGGCGATCCGGGCCTGCTCGCCGACTGGGCCTACAGCCCCTGGGGCGAGGACGATCTACCGGTGTGGCGGGCGCTGGCCGGCGCGCTCCCTTCGGCCCAGCGGCCGTCCGCCCTCGCACGCGTACAGGAACTGGACGCCTGGCAGCGGTCCTGACGAGAGCCGGGCCGACAGCCCTCGCTTACCCCGTCGGGCGCTGTTGCGCGACCGAATGACCGCTCCGTACTGCGAATCCCGCGCTACCTCCTTACTGTCGGTTGGAGCACCAAGGTCCGACCCCGCCGCGACGGGGTCGCCCGGCCGTTCGACCCGGAGGAGCACGCCATGCCGGAGCTTTTCATCGGCGGCAAGTGGACTGCCGCGCTCGACGGGCAGGTGCGTGAGATCCGCTGCCCCGCGGACGGCACCCTCGTCGCCACCGTCGACGAGGCCGGCCCGAAGGACGCGGCGGCGGCGATCGCCGCCGCCCGCGACGCCTTCGACCGGGGCCCGTGGCCCCACACCGCGGCCGCCGACCGCGGCAGGGTGCTGCTGCGCGTCGCCGACCTGCTGGAACGCGACAAGGACGCGTTCGCCCGAGCCGAGTCCCTGGACACCGGGAAGCGGCTCGTGGAGAGCGAGTACGACATGGACGACATCGCGAACTGCTTCCGGTACTTCGGCAACCTGACGGCCGCCGGGGGCGAGGACCGGATCGTCGACACGGGCAACCCGGAGGTGGACAGCCGGGTCGTGCACGAACCCGTCGGGGTGTGCACGCTGATCACGCCGTGGAACTATCCGCTGCTGCAGACCGCCTGGAAGGTCGCTCCCGCGCTCGGTGCGGGCAACACGTTCGTCCTCAAGCCCAGCGAGCTCACTCCGCACACCTGCATCATGCTGATGCGGCTGCTGACCGAGGCGGGAGTCCCCGCCGGCGCGGCCAACCTGATCCTCGGCGCCGGTCCCACGGCAGGTGCCCCGCTCAGCGAGGACCCGCGGGTGGACATGGTCTCGTTCACGGGCGGTCTGGTCACCGGGCGGCGCATCATGGCGGCCGCCGCACCCACGGTGAAAAAGGTCGCGCTCGAGCTGGGCGGCAAGAATCCCAACATCGTCTTCGAAGACGCCGACTTCGACGCTGCCGTCGACTACGCGGTCATGGCCATTTTCCTGCACTCCGGCCAGGTCTGCTCGGCCGGTGCCCGGCTGCTGGTCCAGGACGATCTGCACGACAGGTTCGTGGACGCGGTGGTGGCCCAGGCCAAGGAGATCAGGCTCGGTGGCCCCTTCGACCAGAACGCCCGTACCGGACCGTTGATCTCCGCCCAGCACCGTGACAAGGTCGAGGCCTACGTGGCGGCAGGTCTCGCCGAGGGCGCTGTGCTGCGCTGTGGCGGCAAGCGTCCCGACGACCCGGCGCTGCAGGACGGCTTCTACTATCTGCCGACCGTGCTGGACGAATGCGCTCCGGGCATGTCCGTCGTCCGTGACGAATCGTTCGGTCCGGTGCTGACCGTTGAGCGGTTCCACGACGAGGAGGAGGCGGTCGCCCTTGCCAACGACACTGTCTACGGCCTGACCGGCGCGGTCTGGTCGCAGGATGTCGGACGCGCCCACCGGGTGGCTTCCCGGGTGCGCGCCGGAACCGTGTGGATCAATGACTTCCATCCGTATGTTCCCCAGGCGGAATGGGGCGGGATGAAGCAGTCCGGCTTCGGCCGCGAGCTGGGCCCCGCGGGTCTCGCGGAGTACCAGGAGGCCAAGCACATCTGGCGCAACCTCAGCCCACGTCCCCAGCGGTGGTTCTCATGAGTGTTCATGACGGCAGCAAAGGTGGTGCCCAAGGCCAGGAGGACGACGAGGCGCTCGGCGCACTCGGCTACAAACCCGAGCTGAAGCGCACCCTCGGCAACTTCCACACCTTTGCGGCCGGCATCAGCTACATCTCGATCCTCACCGGCACCTTCCAGCTCTTCTACTTCGGTGTCTCCTTCGGCGGGCCGGCCTACTGGTGGTCGTGGCCGATGGTGTTCGTCGGGCAGCTGATGGTGGCCCTCTGTTTCTGCGAGCTGGCCGCCCGCTACCCGGTGGCAGGGTCCGTCTACAACTGGGCCAAGAGCATGGGCGGCCCGCACGTGGGCTGGCTCGGCGGCTGGATGATGATGACGGCCACCATGGTGACGCTCTCCGCCGTGGCCCTGGCGTACCAGATCACGCTGCCGCAGATCGACAGCTGGTTCCAGTTCGTGGGTGACGGCAGTGGCGAGAACGACGCGGCGGCCAACGCCGTCCTCCTCGGCACGGTGCTCATCCTGTTCTCCACCCTGGTCAACGCCTTCGGCGTCAAGCTCATGGCACGCATCAACTCGGCAGGGGTGTTCATCGAACTGGTCGCCGCCGTGGCGCTGATCATCTTTCTGGCGGCGCACATCACCCGCGGTCCGAGCACCGTGCTCACGGAGACCTACGGGCTCGGTCAGGGCCAGACGCTGGGATACTTCGGCGCGTTCCTGACGGCCTCACTGGCGTCGGCGTACGTGATGTACGGCTTCGACACCGCCTCGTCGCTGGGCGAGGAGTCGCACGACCCGAGCCGCAACGCACCCCGTGCGATCCTGCGCGCGCTGGTCGCCTCGTTCCTCATCGGCGGTCTGATCCTGCTGTTCGCCCTGATGGCGGTCCCCAACCTCGCGTCCAAGGAACTGTCCACGGCCGGACTGCAGTTCGTGGTCCTCGAGACGCTCGGTTCGACCATCGGCGAGATCTTCCTGTGGTGTGTGGTCGTCGCCATCACGGTCTGTGTGCTGGCGGTCCAGGCGGCCGGTATCCGGCTGATGTTCGCCATGGCGCGCGACAACAACCTCCCGGCGGGCACCCATCTCGCCAAGGTCAGCCCCCGCTTCAAGACGCCCGTGGTGCCTGCGGTGGTGATCGGCGTGGTGGGCGTGGTCATCCTGGTGATCAACATCAACCAGCCGCAGATCTTCTCGGTGATCACCAGCATCGCGATCATCATGATCTACGTGGCCTATCTCCTGGTCACCACACCGATGCTGATCAAGCGGCTGCGGGGCCGGTGGACCCCTGCCGAGGGCAAGTTCTCGCTCGGCAGGTTCGGTCTCCCCGTCAACCTCCTCGCGGTGCTGTGGGGTCTGGCCATGTCCATCAACCTGGCCTGGCCGCGCGCCGAGGTGTACAACGCCACCGGTCCGCAGCACTGGTACCTGCGGTGGGGTGCGTTCGTGTTCATCGGCATCGTCGGGCTCGGCGGCTTCGCCTACTACTGGTTCGTCCAGCGGCACCGCACCGGTGTCCTCGAGTCGCACCGTTACGTCGCGTCGACAGGCGCCGGTGAACCGCCCGTCCCCTCCGCCTGACTCTCCCCACGAACGACTTCTGGAGACGCCATGCCCGCACAGAGCCCCGACCAGGAGTTCGACTACGTGGTGGTCGGCGGCGGGACCGCTGGCGCCGTCATCGCCGCGCGCCTGTCCGAGGATCCGGACGTGAGCGTCTGTGTGCTGGAGGCGGGCCCCTCCGACGTCGGTGACGACAACATCCTGCGGCTCGACAAGTGGATGGCTCTGCTGGAGTCCGGATACGACTGGGACTATCCGATCGAGCCGCAGGAGAACGGCAACAGTTTCCTGCGGCACGCCAGGGCGAGGGTGCTCGGCGGCTGCTCCTCGCACAACTCCTGCATCGCGTTCTGGGCCCCGGCCGAAGATCTCGACGAGTGGGGTGCGATGGGCTGCACGGGCTGGAGCGCGAAGGACTGCTTCCCGCTCTACCAGCGACTGGAGAACAACGACGCCCCCGGTGACCACCACGGGCGCACGGGCCCGGTCGTCATCCGCACGGTGCCGCCGATGGACCCCTGCGGGGCGGCGTTGCTGGAGGCGTGTGCCGCCGCCGACATCCCGACCACGCCCTTCAACACCGGAAGCACCGTGGTGCGGGGCGCCCACTGGTTCCAGATCAACCGGCGTGAGGACGGCGTCCGTTCGTCCGCATCGGTGTCGTATCTGCACCCGGTCCTCGGCAAGCGGCCGAACCTCGACGTGCGTACGGGACTCCAGGCCAGGCGGCTGCTGTTCGGTGACGACGGCGGGTGCACCGGGGTGGAGTACCTGGAGCCCGACACCATCCACACCGGATCGCTCACGGCCCGGCGTGAGGTCGTCCTCTCCTGCGGCGCCATCGACTCGCCCAAGCTGCTGATGCTGTCCGGCATCGGCCCCGCAGGTCATCTTCGGGACGTGGGGATCGATGTGCGCGTCGACTCCCCCGGTGTCGGCTCCCACCTCCAGGACCACCCGGAGGGCGTGATCATGTGGGAGGCCAAGCAGCCCATGGTCGACCGGTCCACCCAGTGGTGGGAGATCGGAATCTTCACCAACACCCGGCCCGGCCTGGATCGGCCGGACCTGATGTTCCACTACGGCTCGGTGCCGTTCGACATGAACACCTACCGGCGGGGCTACCCCACCACCGACAACGCGTTCTGTCTGACGCCGAACGTGACCCGTGCCCGGTCGATGGGCACGGTCAGGCTGCGCACGCGCGACTTCCGGGACAAGCCCAGGGTGGACCCCCGCTACTTCACGGACGAGCACGACATCCGGGTGATGACCCACGGCCTGCGTCTCGCCCGCGAGATCGTCTCCCAGTCGCCCATGGCGGACTGGGCGGGCACGGAACTGGCCCCCGGTCCGGCGCTGCAGAGCGACGACGAACTGTTCTCCTACATCCGCGAGACACACAACACCGTCTACCACCCCGCCGGGACGGTGCGGATGGGCCCGGCCGACGACGCCGACTCCCCCCTGGACCCGCAACTGCGGGTGAAGGGCGTGCCGGGACTGCGCGTGGCCGACGCCTCGATCATGCCGTTCCTGACGACGGTCAATCCGTGCATCACGACCATGATGATCGGCGAGAAGTGCGCCGACATGATCAAGTCGGGCTGAGGCTCCGCCGCACGTCCCGTGCAACGTCCTCGCAACCTCCCGGCCCCTAGCCTCCCGTCAGGCGCCGCCCAAAGGCGGGCGGCACCCTCACCGGGAGGCCCTGGAGATGACCCGATACGCAAGCCCGGGCAGTGACGGCGCGATCGTCTCGTACCGCCCTCGCTACGACCACTGGATCGGCGGCCGCTACGTCCCGCCGGCCCGCGGCGAGTACTTCGAGAACCCGAGCCCCGTCGACGGCCGCCCGTTCACGGAGATGGCACGCGGCACCGCCGGCGACATCGAAGCCGCGCTGGACGCGGCACATGCCGCGGCGCCCGCGTGGGGCCGCACCTCGGCGGGCGACCGTGCGGGCATCCTGCTGAAGATCGCCGACCGTATGGAGGCGCATCTGGAGGAGCTGGCGGTCGCCGAGAGCTGGGAGAACGGCAAGCCGGTCCGCGAGACACTGGCCGCCGACATCCCCCTCGCCATTGACCACTTCCGCTACTTCGCCGGGGCGCTGCGCGCCCAGGAGGGGTCGCTGAGCGAACTCGACGACGACACCATCGCGTATCACTTCCACGAGCCGCTGGGCGTCGTCGGCCAGATCATCCCGTGGAACTTCCCGATACTGATGGCGACGTGGAAGCTCGCCCCCGCGCTGGCCGCCGGCAATGCCGTGGTCCTCAAGCCCGCCGAACAGACCCCGGCCTCGATCCACTTCTGGCTGAGCCTGGTCGCCGACCTGCTGCCGGACGGTGTCGTCAACATCGTCAACGGCTTCGGTGTGGAGGCGGGCAAGCCGCTCGCGTCCAGCCCGCGCGTCGCGAAGATCGCGTTCACCGGCGAGACCACGACGGGGCGGCTGATCATGCAGTATGCCTCCGAGAACATCAAGCCGGTCACGCTGGAACTCGGCGGCAAGTCGCCCAACATCTTCTTCGACGACGTCTGGGCGGCCGACGACGACCTGCGCGACAAGGCGCTCGAAGGCTTCACGATGTTCGCCCTCAACCAGGGCGAGGTCTGTACCTGCCCCTCGCGGGCACTCATCCAGCGCGGCCACTACAGCGAGTTCCTCGAAGCGGCTATCGCCCGCACCGAGATGATCGTGCCCGGCCACCCCCTGGACACCGACACGATGATCGGCGCCCAGGCCTCCAACGACCAGCTGCAGAAGATCCTTTCGTACCTCGACATCGGCCAACAGGAGGGCGCGAAGATCCTGACGGGCGGTCAGCGCATCGAGCACGACGGGGAACTGGCCGGCGGGTACTACGTCCAGCCGACGATCTTCGAGGGCGACAACCGTATGCGTGTCTTCCAGGAGGAGATCTTCGGCCCGGTCGTCGCTGTCACCTCCTTCTCGGACTTCGACGACGCGATCACGACCGCGAACGACACGCTGTACGGCCTGGGCGCTGGCGTGTGGACCCGCGACATCAACACGGCGTACCGGGCGGGCCGCGCCATCCAGGCGGGCCGGGTGTGGACGAACTGCTACCACGCGTACCCGGCACACGCGGCGTTCGGCGGCTACAAGCAGTCGGGGATCGGGCGGGAGAACCACCGGATGATGCTGGAGCACTACCAGCAGACGAAGAATCTGCTGGTGAGCTACTCGCCGAAGAAGCTGGGCTTCTTCTAGAAGCGCGAAGAGGGGCGCCTGACCAGGCGTGATGCCGGTCGGGCGCCCTTCGCGACACGCGGGTGAGCGGTAGGTCGGAGATACCTTGCTCGCGATATCTCCGACCGGAGTCTCCGACCGGAATCCCAGCTCCGACCAGCAGCTCCGGGCATGCCGGCATGCACTGATCCATTCCGGCGCGGGCGCGTCCCTTTGATCGACATCGCTGCCTTCCTGGTTTCACCGCGTGAGTCCGGTGGCAGGAAAAGAGATCATGAACCCCGTGCCGACCACGGGCTGCCTCACGTCCCTGGGGACGACGACGCAGCCGGCGGGCTCTGCTTCGGCCGCACCTGTCGTCAGCTTCCCACCGCGGCGCAGATGCGCCCGAGCAGTCCCGCTCGTCCGGTGTGCCGCACGATGACGCCGCCGCCACCCGGCCCGCAGCGCCTGGTCCTTGTAGCCGATCCCGGCGTGCCCTCAGAGGTCGCCCGGGCTCTGGCCCCCCGTCTGCCCCAACACCTCACCCGGACAGTGAGCAGCCGGGTCGAGTGGGTGGTGGACACCGTCACCGCTCCGCTGGTCGGTGCGGAGCAGGTCGGCGTCTCCGACATCGCGGACGCCATCGACCGCCACCTGCAAGGCATCGAGTGGGACATCGCCATCTTCGTCACGGACCTGCCGCGGCGAGCGAAGCTGTACCCGATCAGCGTGGAAGTCGACAGGGAACACCGTGCCGCAATGATCTCCCTGCCCGCCCTGGGGTCCCGCCGACTCCGTCGGCGGGTTCGGGAAGCGGTCGTGGACATCGTCCGGCAGCTCGTCACACAAGAAGACGCAGTGCAGCACTCGGAGGTCATCGGCCGCCCACCTCACGAGGCGGTCCCCAGCACCGATGCCGCTGCCGACACGACGAGACGCTACGTTGTGCCCGGTCTGCGGGGACACATTCGCCTCGTCGCCGGAATGGTCCGCGCCAACCGTCCCTGGCGGCTGTTCGGCTCCCTGTCACGCGGTATGGCCGGCGTGTTCGCCACGGCGACGGTGTTGTTCATGAATACCGCCACCTGGACTCTCGCCACCCAGCTGGGTGCCTGGCGGCAGGCTGTCATCATGGCGGTGGCGGCGCTGGCACTCACCGCATGGATCATCATCGACCACGGACTGTGGGAGCGGGCCGATGACCTGCCTGACCGCCACAATCCCCTCTACCCCTACAACCTGGTCACTCTGCTCACCATCGCGCTCGCGGTTGTCGTTCTGGCAGCTGTCCTTTTCGCGGTTCTGGTCGCCGTGTCGTTCCTGTTGCTGACCACACCCGCCCTCCAGAGATTCACCGGACGCCCGGCGGGTGCCGACGACTACGTCTCCCTGGCCTGGTTCATCACCTCCATCGCGATGGTCGGCGGTGCCTTCGGCACCAGCCTGGAAACCCACGACCAGGTACGTGACGCGGCCTACGGACAACGCCAGCGGGCACGTCAGCGGCAGCTCAAGGAGCGGTCGGAACGGACCGACGACGGCACGGACACGCCACCGAGCAGCCCTGGTCGGTGATGCCGACAGGCCGTGGCCGCTCAGGGCGGGCACACGTCGCCGTCCGGCGGGACGCGTCACCGGTGAGCGGCCCGGCTGCCGTCCGCCGCCCGTGCAGGTGCACGGCGGCATGCCCGATGCCCCTTGGCGACGCGGTCGGCCTCGACGCCACCGCGCCCACCTACGAGCGCGCGAAGCGGCGCCGGACGTCGGGGCGTTCCTTGAGCTTCTCCGGGTAACCCGGGCCCATCCGTGCGGACGTGTTCTCGGACCGCATCGGGTCGCCGCACGCGGAGCACACCACCTCGGGGTGGGCGTCGTGGCCGCACGTGTCGTGGTGGAGGGTGATGGGAACGCCCTCCTCGCCCGCGAGCCACCGATCCCCCCACCGCGCCATCGCGGCGAGGACCGGAAAGAAGTCGCGCCCCTTCTCGGTCAACAGGTACTCGTGACGAGGAGGCTCGCTCTCGTAGAGCCGTCTCTCCATCAGTCCCTCGTCCACCAGCCGGCGCAGGCGGTCGGCGAGTGTGTTGCGGGCGATGCCCAGTTCCTGCTGGAACTCGTCGAAGCGACGGCTTCCGTAGAAGGCCTCCCGCAGCAGCAGGGACGTCCAGGCGTCACCGAGGAGATCGACGGTGCGGGCGATCGAGCAGGGCCAGTTCGCGAAGGACTTGCGCGCGCTCATGACTCGTCGCCGACCTCATGAACCAGCTCGATCGCTCTGCCCAGGGTGGCCAGCCGCGCATCCAGGGTCTCACCGGCCGGATAGAGACGGACGGTGTCCACACCCGCGTCGCGCCACACACGCAGGCGTCGTCGCACCATGTCCTCCGTGCCGATCAGCGTCGTCGCCAGCACCATCTCGTCGGTGACCAGGCCGGCCGCGCCGTCACGGTCGCCGGTCTGCCAGCGCTCCCGTACCTCCGCGGCCACGTCCGCCCAGCCCTGGCGGCTGTAGGCGTGGTTGTAGAAGTTGGTCGACGCCGAGCCCATCCCGCCGAGACTGAAGGCCAGTTCCTTCTTGCGGTCGGCGACCATGGCACCGAGCGCCTCCTCGTCGGGAGCGAACGCCACTTCGGCGCCCTGGCAGACGTCGAACTCCGCGCGGCTGCGCCCGCTGCGGGCCAGCCCCTCGTCCAGCGGGGCGAAGTAGGCCTCGCCCGCGCCTTCGGGGACGAAGCTGGTGCCGAGCCATCCGTCCGCGATGCGCCCGGTCAGCCTGAGCATGGCGGGTGACAGGGCGGCCAGGTGGATCGGAATCCGGTGCTGGGCGCGCTGGGAGATCCGCATGGGGACGGCATCTCCGCCGGGGAGCGGGATCTGGAACTCGCTGCCGGTGTAGGAGACCTTGCCGCCTTCCATCACCTGCCGCACGATCTCCACGGTCTCGCGGACACGGGCCAGAGGGCGGGCGAACGGTACTCCGTGCAGGCCCTCCATGACCTGGGGGCCGGAGGGCCCGAGGCCGAGCAGGAACCGTCCGCCGGAGAGGTTGGACAGGGTGATGGCCGTCTGTGCGAGGGCGACCGGTGTCCGCGTACCGACCTGCATCACGGCGGAGCCGAGAAGCATCCGATCGGTGCGTGCCGCGTAGAAGCCCAGGGCGGATGGGGCGTCGGAGCCCCAGGCCTCGGCCACCCAGCAGATGTCGAGGCCGAGTTTCTCGGCCTCGACAACGAAATCCGTCTGGTCGGACCATTCGGCCCCACCGGCCGCCTCGATCGTGGTCGCGGTCCGCATCACGCCTCCGCCAGCTTCTTGATGTGCGCGAGGACACCGGTCATGTTGCGCTCGAACTCCCGCAGGCGTACGAAAACGATCTTCTGCTCCTTGTCGGGCATCGCGTCGATGGCGAAGGACAGTCCGGAGCGGCCGGGACCCATCTGCATCCACTGCGACAGTTCGGTCCCGCCGTCCTTCGGCTCCAGCCGGAAGCGCCAGACCGCGCTGGGATTCTCCGTGTCCCCGACGGCCCACGCGAAGACGCGCCCTCGGTCGTACTCGATCACCTGCGAGGTGGTTTCCCACTCTCCGAACGAATCGTGCTTGTTGCGGCCGACGAACCTGGCACCGAGGGCGGGCCGAGTGGCGCCGTCCAACCACTCGACCGACTGGAGCTCATCGCTCATGGTCGGCATCAGGGTCACATCCGAGACCAGTTCCCACACCCGGTCCGGTGGAGCGCCGACCCGGGCCCGTACCTCGACCGTTGGCTTGTCGGCGTAGCGCGCGCCTGTCCATTCCACGATGGTCCAGCCTCCTCGTCCGCGACGTTGAGGCATGGTTGCGTAACGAGACTCAGCACGTCAATGGGATCAACGGCGCTTGTTGCGCTGTGCTGTGGACCGCGATCCCCGTGGCCGGCTCCTACGGCCGCAAACCGTCGATCTCGATGTGAAGATGGCGGGGTCCGCGCAGGACGGCGTTGCGGCGGTAGGGCGGAGGGTCTTCCACCAGGCGGGGGTTGTCGAGTCTGCGGGCGAGTTCGGCCAGGGCGACCTGGGCCTCGAGGCGGGCCAGCGGAGCGCCGAAGCAGGCGTGGATACCGCTGCCGAGTCCGAGGTGCTCGATGTCCTTCCGGTCCGGGTCGAAGCGGTCGGGATTCTCGAAACGTTGCGGGTCACGATTGCCCGACGCCAGCACCAGCCACAGTGACGCGCCCTTGGGGATGGTGACACCGTGGACCTCGATGTCGGAGATCGGTGTGCGCTGCGGCAGCAACTGCACCGGCGGTTCGTAGCGCAGCAGTTCCTCCACGATCGGCACGGCCATGCGCGGCTCGTCCCGCAGTCGTTGAAGGACATCGGGGTGACGCAGCAGCGTGAGCATCCCGTTGGTGATCAGGTTGACCGTCGTCTCATGGCCTGCGATCAACAGCAGGGCCGCGGTGCTGAGCACCTCCATCGTCGACATGGGTCCGCCCGGTCCCACGTTGGTCACCAGCGCGGACAGCATGTCGTCGCGCGGCGACTTGCGCCGCTCCTCGATCAACCCGGCCAGATACATGCCCAGTTGCGTCTTGGCCTCCTCGGCGACACGGGCCTGCTCGGAGCGGTCCTCGCTCGGAGCGGGGTCCAGGCTGGCAGCGAGGGTGTCGGCCCAGGTGTGAAAGCGCGACTCGTCCTCGCGCGGCACCCCGAGGAGCCGGCAGATCACGGTGACGGGGAAGGGGTACGAGAACTGATCGACCAGATCCACACGGCCACCGTTCGCGAGCCCGTCGGTGAGACCGTCGATGAGACCGGAGACGATCTCCCCGAGTTCGGGGCGCATGTCCTCGACGCGCCGCGGGCTGTGCGGCGGCCCGAAGGGTCGGTTGGTCATGCCACGCAGCCGGTCGTGCTCCGGGGGGTCGAGCCGCAGGAAGCTGGGCGGCAGGCTCGTCTCCTCGGGCTGTTGCAGGTCGTCGGCCACAGACGCGGAGAGATTACGGGCCTCGGAGCTGATCCGTGGATCGTGCAGCAGGCCCAGGATGTCGTGGTAGGTACTGACGACGTACGGGCCGTCCTCGTCGTGGATGACCGGTGTCTTCCGGAGCTCCGCGTAAAGGGGGTAGGGGTCGGCGCGGTTGGCGTAATCGGTGATCTGCTGCAGGAGTGACGTCATCACGGGTCCTTGTGGGCGTGGGCGCCTGCCGGGGAGGCGTTGCCGGAGACGGTTCGGGCGGTGGAGTGGTCCGGCCTCCGGACGGACCCGTACCGGGGGTGCCGCGGGACGGCGTGCGATCCTCGTGCGGACGGCAGTTGCCGTGCGTCCGGCAGTGGTCGTACGTCCGCCCATGGGCGCACGGTCGGCAGTCGCCGTGCGGCGGGTACCAGCCACACGGCCGGTACTCGTCGTACGGCCGGTACTCGTCGTACGGCGTGCGGACGTCGGCCTGTTGCGGTCGTCATCATCGGCCGGGGGTGAAGACCATCCGCCGGTCGGCGGGCGAGTAGCCGCTGAGGGTGACGGTCGGCGTGTGGGAGGGCACGGAGGGGTCCGGGAAGTCCGCCGGGAGCGGGCGCTGCCCGTCGGTCCGCCTGTCCAGGGTCGCGAACGGCGGTGGGAAGGGCGCGGTCGACTCGATCAGCCGCTGGTAGAAGGGCAGCCATCGCGCGCTGTCGAAGGTCACTGCGCCGATGACGCGCCCCTGGTAGCCGTACACGCCGGTGAACCTGCGCTCGGCAAGCGCACCCTGGCTGATGAGGATCTCCTCGCCCATGGACGGCACCCCGACCGATTTGATGTTCACGCCGAACTGGGAGGACCAGAAGGCCGGCACCCACATGTGCGGGCGGCGGTCCGCGGCGGCGCTGATCATGTTGTGGGCGGCGGTTTCGGCCTGCGAGACGGCGTTGCCCCAGTGTTCCAGGGACAGGAACTGGTACCCGAACAGCGGATGCGGGGACCTCGCCACATCGCCGGCCACGAAGACGTCGTCGGTCACGATGCCCCGGATGTCGAAGGCTCGGCATCCGGCGTCGCACGCGATGCCACGGGGGCCCGCGCCCAGTCCTGATCCGGCCAGCCATTCGGTGTTGCGGGTGGCACCGAGCGAGACGACGACGATGTCCGCCTCGATCTCGCTGCCGTCGGACAGATGGGCGGCTCGCACGCGTCCCGCGGAGTCGCCCTCCAGCGAGGTGACCATGACGCCGGTGCGCAGATCCACGCCGTTCTCGCGCTGGAGCTGTGCGGCCACGTCGCCGATCACACCGCCGAGAGCGCCGACCAGGGGCGCGGCGGCGCGTTCCGCGACGGTGACCGGGATCTCGCGCTCGCGGCACGCGGACGCGATCTCCGAGCCGGTGAATCCCGCCCCGATCACGAGCACTCTGCGTGGTCCCTGAGAAAGCCGGCTATGGAGCCGGGCGGCGTCGTCGCAGGTGCGCAGGACGAAGACTCCGTCGAGCTCCGCCTCGCCCTCGACCGGCCACGGACGGGCACGCACACCGGTCGCGATCAGCAACCGGTCGTACGGCACCTCGTCGCCGTCGGCGAGCCGCACCCGCCGGGCCGCCATGTCGAGACCGGTGGCAGCGACCCCGAGGCGCCACTGCGCGTCCGGGTCCCGTCGCCGGGGAAGCGCGGTGCGATCGGCGGTCGCCTTCCCCAGCAGGACCTGCTTGGACAGAGGCGGCCGGTCGTACGGCTCGTACGGCTCATCGCCGATGAGGGTGAGGGACCCGGCGAAGCCCTCCTCCCGCAGCGTCTCCGCTGCCCTCAGACCGGCCAGTGACGCGCCGACGATCACGATCCGTCCTTCGCGCCTCAACCATTCCAGCTGGTGCTCACCGTCCATGGGACGCCTCCTCGGCCTGAGCGGGGGCAGCCGGTTCGTCCAGACCCTCGACGAGGATGGCCTGGACGGGGCACGCGGCTACGGCACGCGCGACGTGGTCCTTCTGCTCGGCGTCGGCCTGCGGGTTGTACAGCAGTCCCTCGTCGCCATGCAGGGTGAAGACGTCGGGTGCGAGGAACGCGCACTGCGCATATCCCTGGCAGCGGTTCAGATCGACGACAAGCCTCATCAAAGGGCGCCCTTCCAGTGGTTCCGAGCCCAGCTTGCGGCTGCTGTCCGGTTGTCGCGAGCACAGAGGGCCAGAAGCGTCATGGGTCCACCGACACCGGGATCGGGGTCATGGTGAGGGAGCGGGTGCGGTGGGCCGGGGACGCAGACTGCCCACGAGGATGTGCAGGCTGACGATCAGTGCCCACAGCGGGAAGACCAGCTCCGACCAGGCGATGCTGTCCGTCACGAAGAGCAGCGTCAGGGCGACGAGATAGCCCAGGATCGACAGCCATCGGGGAAGGACGCCGAGCTGGTGCCCGATGGAGGAGGTCGCCAGGGTGAACACCGCTGCCATGCGCATCGAGTAGGTCGTCAGCAGGCCGAACGTGAAGTGCAGACCGAAGGACTGCAGTTGCGAGCCGGATGCGGTCCCGGGCGCACTCGCCGCCGCCAGCAGGCCTCCGGCTGCCGCCGCCGCGCCGAAGAGGGTCGCCACGAAGAGCAGACCGCTGCCCAGGAAGACGGTGGAGACGAACTTGTCCTCGGCGTCCCCGATGCGTGCGCGGACGGTGCCCATGAACCAGAGGAAGAAGATGCCCGCGAACGGGATGATGCCGAGGGCCGTCTGCACCGTCTCCCGCCGTGAGGCGTCGGAGATCCACGCCTTGCTCACATCGTCCAGGTCCTCGGGCAGCGTCAGACGCATCAGAACGATGGCGGTGCCGAGCAACAGAGCGAAGACGACGCCCACCACGCCCGCGGCGCGCGGAGTACGCAGCGCCTGATGTCGTTTCTCCATGGGCGCCGCACGCTCCCTCTCCGCGTCCGTGATCGCCCGCCATAGGGGCGGACCTCTCCCAACAGGAAAGGGTCAGCATGCGTGGCGGGGCCACTCCGGGGGGTGCGGGAGAGTGACGGGTGGTCGGGTAGGGGCCGTCTCCCGCGTCGCGGCCCGGTGGCTGGGGCGGCGGGTGCCTGCGGGCGTGGTGATGGTGAGCAGCAAGCCGCGACCGGGAGGCCCGGCCGCGGCTTGCTGCTCGACATTCCGGGTGTCGCGGAGGGGCGCCGCACGGGCTGCCCTGGGCCGCTGTGTCAGCAGCCCGGAGTACGGTCCGCCTGGTCAGGCCGGACGGCGACCGCGCCGAGCACGACGACCTTTCGTCCCGCGCTCGGCCGACCGCAGGACTGTGGCCGGTGCAGAAGTGGTTCGGTGCGACCCTGTTCCGCATGAACCGGCCGCTGCCGCATCGGGTCCCGCCACAGCAGGTCGACGGCCGAGCACGTCAGCCCCGGCATCTGACGGAACGCCACGAGACGCGCTCCAACGGTCGCCTCCGTCACGCCTGACCAGACGCACCACCGCCGTGGTCGGCAGGGTCGACGGGGTCGTGCCAACGGCTGCTACTTCCGTGGGCGCGATCGCGCCGCACGTCGACAGCCCACAGGATCGCGCCGAACACCACGAGGACCGCGGCGAAAGCGCCGACCACAACCCACATTTCAGCACTCATGAGGCCAGCGTTCCCTGAAGATCACGGCGGTAGTGCGGACTTGAGCAAGCTCAGAGGTGATCGTGCCCATCCTTGCCGCCCGTGTCGCGTCCCTCCCGGGCCGGGTGGCGGCCGTTGAGGAGCTGGGGCAGCGACACCGTTCACGACTGGTTCGTCGAGCTGGTCACGGACCTGGATCATCCGACATGAACTCTCAGGCCGGCTGTCCGCCCAAGCCCATCATCGGGCCGGCGGCGTGTTACGGGGCAGCCGGACTCCCGCTTCTTCCGACGCTGCGGCGGCATCAGCTACAGCAACGGCCAGTCGCTGGGCGACCCCTCGTCTCCCGTGCAGATGCCGTGTTCGGTCGTGGGAGACCGGCCCATCCCGGCGCGGGCGATGCCCCAGGTCGTCGCCAGGGTCGGCATCGACCTCGATCCGGTCGATGTCACCGACGTGGACGAGGCCCGATGGCTGCATGCCTGTCTGGCGCCGGATCAGCCGGAGCAGGCCGCGAGGCTGGAAGCGGAGACGGCGTTGGCGGTGACAGTCCCTCCGTCGCTGCTGCGCGGTGACGCCGTCGAGGTGATGTCTGAAGCCTTCGCGCGTGTGCCCGCAGACGCCTTGCCTGTTGTCACCACCACCTGGGCGCTCTCGCGCTTCTCGCTCGAGAGCCGCCTGCGCTTTCTGCACCGGCTCGATGAGGCTGCGTCCGGCCGGGCGGTGGCGTGGGTGTCGGCGGAGGGCGTCGGTGTCGCGCCGACGATCCCCACGCTCGGGGACCGCCGTGCCTCCGGCCACAGCATCATCGGCCTGGCGGTGTTCGACGGTCGGGTCTGCGCGCCGAGGCCGTCGGGCGCTGCTGGTCGCAGGGCCGGTTGATGGCGTGGCTGGCGGACTCCTGAGGCAGCGCCCCGATCGCCGCCTCGGAGGGCTCACGGGTCCGGGAGTCGGGGAGAAGTCGAGCAGCGTGGTGATGCCGCCGTCGACGGGGCGGGGCCGCCGGCCTGGTGCCGGTGTCCATGCCCCCCGGGCCGGTGTACGGTCGCGTACCCGGCGAGCGTGCCATGACGTAGCCGGACCGTACGGCCGCACGCGCGTCAACCGTGCAGGGCGCCCGGGGCGGCGGCTTCCAGGTCGGCGATGCTGCCCGACATGATCGTGCGCACATGCTCGGTGATGTGCTCCGCGGGCCAGTCCCACCAGGCCACCGCCAACATCCGGGCGATGTCCTGCTCTTCGTAGCGGGTGCGGATGAGGCGGGCCGGGTTGCCGCCGACGATGCCGTAGTCGGGCACGTCGCCCGTGACGACGGCGCCGGAGGCGATGATCGCGCCGTGTCCGATGTGCACGCCGGGCATGACCATCGTGCTGTTGCCGAACCAGACGTCATTGCCGACGACGGTGTCCCCTCGGTTCGGCAGACCCGTGAGCAGGTCGAAGTGCTCGGCCCAGGACCCGCCCATGGTGGGGAAGGGGAACGTCGAGGGGCCGTCCATCCGGTGGTTGGCGCCGTTCATGATGAACCGCACTCCCGTGCCCAGCGCGCAGAACTTGCCGATGATCAGCTTCTCCGGCCCGTAGTGGTAGAGCACATTGCGCGTCTCGAAGGCTGTCGGATCGTCCGGGTCGTCGTAGTAGGAGTACTCCCCGACCTCGATCAGTGGGGACTTCACCAGTGGCTTGAGCAGCACCACCCGCGGCTGTTCGGGCATCGGATGGAGGACCGTCGGGTCGGCAGGCACGGGCATGGCGGGCGGTTCCTTCGGAGTTGCGTGTCGGTGTCCCGCCCCATGATCGCCGTACCGGGCCGGCCGGGGTACGGATTTACACCCCCCGCTACGCACAGCGACTACCCGTCGGAGCGGCCGGGCTCCTCGTCCTGGGTCGTTGCGGGCTTCGTGGGTGCTGACGAGACGTGAGTGCCGCGCCGGCCGACCGACCGGGCCGCCTCCTGCGCGGCACCATGCACGACCGTCACGCCTATAGCGCCTGTCACTCCGTTGTCGAACACCGAGTGTGAGCGGACGGCTATTTTCGGTCAGAGGTGCGATTCGTCGTGCCCTGGGCCGGATCCACCCGGGATCGGCCATACGTTCCGGGCAGCGATCGTCCCGCCCAGGCACCCTCATGTGATGCATTCATCCGGGCGTTCCCCTCATCTGGCGAAGAATTTGCCGTTCCGGTGAAGGAAGTGACAAAGAATCGACCGAAAGTGACGTTTCCGTTTTGACGGGTGATCGGCCTGGCGGTGAAGGTCTGCCGCATGGCCCCCTCACCCCCCGTCGCCTCCAGCGGTCTGCTGGGTATGCGCGACTTCCGTCTCCTGCTCGCCGGCGCGGCCGCCGGACAGGTCGGCGCTCACGTCACCCTAGTCGCGCTGCCGTTGGTGGCCGTTCTCGTGCTCAAGGCGCCGGCGTTCGAGGTGGGGCTGCTCACCGCGGCCGAGACAGCCGCGTTTCTGTTGATCGGGCTGCCCGCGGGCGCCTGGGTCGACCGGATGCGCAAGCTGCCGCTGATGATCCGGGCCGATGTGGTGCGCGCCGCCGCCATGGCCAGTGTGCCGCTGGCGGCCGTGGCCGACGTCCTGACGATGGCGCAGCTGTACGTCGTGGCGCTGGTCACCGGAGCGGCGACGGTGTTCTTCGACGTGGCCCACCAGAGCTATCTGCCCCAACTGCTCCCCAAGGAACAGCTCATGGCGGGCAACGGAGCCCTGGAGACCGTCCGCTCGTCGGCCCAGGTCGCGGGGCCGGGGCTCGGTGGCGGGCTCGTCCAGCTGGTGGGCGCGCATCTGGCGATCGTGGCCGACGCGATCGGCTACGCCGTGTCCGCACTCTTCCTGATGGCCATGAAGCGGCCGCCGGAGCCCCGGCCCGAGCCCGTGCCGGGGGCCTCCTTGCGCGCGGACATCGGAGAGGGCCTGCGTTTCGTGCTCGGCCACCCCCTGTTGCGGGTCATCGCCGCCACCACCGGTCTCGGCAACTTCTTCACGGCGATACTGATGGCCACTCAGACCGTGTTCCTGGTGCGGGTGGTGGGTCTGGAGCCCGCCTCCGTCGGACTGATGCTCTCCGTGTCCGCCGCGGGCGGACTCCTCGGCGCGATCACTGCGGGCGCCCTGGCCGGCCGCCTCGGCCAGGCCCGCATCATCTGGCTCTCCGCGCTGGCGACCGGTCCGTTCGCGCTGCTGTGGCCGCTGTCCGGCCACGGCGCCTCCGCAGTGCTGTTCGCCGTCGGCTCGGGTGTCGTCTCCTTCGGTGCGGTCGTCTACAACGTCGCCCAGGTCAGCTTCCGGCAGACACTCTGCCCGCCCCGGCTTCTCGGCCGTATGAACGCCACCCTGCGCTTCCTCGTGTGGGGCACCCTCCCGCTCGGCGCCGTGGTGGGCGGTGCCGTCGCGGGCTCGTTCGGCGCGCGCGCCGCGCTGTGGGTCTGCGCCCTCGGATTCCTCCTCGTACCGATTCCGCTGCTCTGCTCCCCCCTGCGCCGGATGCGCGATCTGCCGGCTCCGCCCGAGGACGTGGACGACCCTGGCGCGAGCGGCCACGGCAGCGGTGCCGAACCCGTCACCGTCGCCTGACGCTCACCCCGTTGCCCGCGCCCACCACTTGTCGCCGCCGTCCCACCCGAGCGTCATCGGGTGGGTCGCGCGCGCGTCCACGCCCGAGAGGATCACGTGCACACCAGCATCACCGGCCAGTACCTGGCCCGCTTCCGACGTATCGCCGACGCCGACACGGGGGCCGGACTGCTGCCCGTCACCGGGGCGCAGCGGCGCTTCGTCCTGGTGCGGGCCATGGACCCCGCCGGACGGCCGGACACCGTCCCGATGTTCTTCGCCTTCCCCCGCGGCACCGTGGACCCGGTGCGGCTGAGGGAGGCGGCGAACCACCTGGCGGCCCGTCACCCGGTGCTGCGTGCCCGTCCCGAGGTGATCCGTGGCACTCCGGCGCTGCGACTCGAAGCGGCGGACGTCCCCGTGGAGCGCGTACGGCCCGTGCCGGAGGAGACCTCGGCCGACGCGCTGCGCCGGGCGGTGTCCGCGTGGAGTGCGGACGGATCTCCGATGCGGCTGTATCTGACCGATGACGAACAGGCCGACGAGGAGATCCTCGGCATCGTGCTCGACCACATCGCCTGCGACGGTCAGTCGCTGGCACGCGTCGTCGACGACCTGGGCGACACCTACCGCGACGCACTGGGGCCGAATGACCTCGCACCCGCCGACGCCGAGGCGGAACTGGCGGCGTACCGCGAGGCGGTCCAGCTCCAGCTGGACGCCGAGCAGCGCGGCGGTGCACCGGCCGCGCTGGAGTACTGGGGCGACCGGCTGCGTGCGGTCCACGAACGCGCGCCTCTGCCCCGGCCCCGGGACCCGGCGCCCGGCGTACTGCCCACCGGGGCGGCCGAGTTGCGGCGTAGTGCCCCGGCAGGTGGCGTACCGTTCCCCGCGCTGCTCGACGCCTGCCGAGCGACGGCTCGTGCCTTGTACGGGCCCGGCCATGTGCCGCCGGTCGGGTATCCGTGGGGCGGGCGCCCGGCAGCCGCGGCTCAGGTGCTGGGCTGCTTCCTCAACACCGTCGTCTTCCCCGCCCGAACGCACGACGCGCCGCAACTCCCGGAGAACGGCGGGTCGGAGGCGACAGCCACCGCCTGGTGGGACGACCTGGACCGGGCGGACACCCCGTTCGACGAGGTGGTGCACGCCGCCCGGTCGGCGGGCTCCCGGTGGACCGGACGGCTGGACGGACTGCTGACCGTGGACGACGCCCGGCGGCGTCCTCCGCTGACCCTCGGCGGGGTACCCGGCCGCGAGGTCCACGTCGACGGACGCCCGGTGCGCGCGCCGTTCGCCGTGTCGCTCACGCAGGGGCCGGAACTGCACATCCGCATGGTGTGGGACCGCTCGGTGCTGGACGACGAAGCGGCCGAGGACGGGTTCACCGCCTTCTGCCGGGCGCTGCCGGCACCGGACACCACCCTCTGAACCATCTGCCCGGACCTCGACGGCGGCGGCAGCAGCACCGCACCGCCGGCGCGAGACCACAGCACAACACCACAGCCCGGCACGGCAGCTCCGCGCGATCCGCGGACCGGCCGACGACCTACGGGCAGGGAGCGCAACCGTTCCCGGCCCGCATCCGTATCACCCGACCCGACAACCTCAGGGATCGCCCATGCTTCCCCTCTCCTCCTCCCAGGAGATCGTCTGGCTGCACGAACAAGTGCAGCCCGGCAGCCGCGCCTACAACTTCACCGCCTCACTCGACCTGTGGGGAACCCTGGACACCGACGCACTGCGCCACGGCCTCGCCGCGGCCCTCGAACGTCACCCCGGGCTCCGTCTGGAACTCGTCGCCGTGCCCGGCGCGATGCCCGGCCAGCAGGTGGCCGACAGCTGCGCGCCGCGTCTGCACACCGTGGATCTGACCGGTGAGGCCGACCCCGAGGCCGCGTTCCTCGAGTTGCTGCGCACCGAGGCCGAGACCCCGCTCGACACCTTCGAGGCTCCGCTGCTGCGCTGGACGCTGGTCCGCCTCGCCGACGACCAGCACCGGCTCATCCATGTCGAGCACCATCTGATCCACGACGGTCACTCGTTCGCGATCCTGCTGGCCGACGTGTTCACGGTCTACCGTGCCCGCGTCCTCGGTGAGCCCGTCGTCCTGCCTCCCGCGTCGTCGTACGCGGACCATGTACGGGCCCGGACCGACGACGCCCTGACCGCGGAGCGGCAGCAGAGCCTCGCCTTCTGGGCCGACGAACTGCGCGACGCCTCCCACGACATGCCGCTGCCGGGCCTCGCTCGTCCCGGCGCACGGCGCAGGCACCACGGCGGACAGCTGAGGCAGTCGATCGGCGCCGACCTCGCCCAGCGGCTGCGCGGGCACGCCCGCGAGCGGGGACTCACCCCGTTCTCCACCCTGCTCGGCCTCTTCGCGGAGCTTCTGCGCCGCCACAGCGGCCGCTCCCAGATGGTCGTCGGCACCGCGGTGGGCAACCGCCCCCGCGGATACGAGGACGCCGTGGGCATGTTCGTCAACACGATCCCGCTGCGGCTCCGCCTGGACCCGCGGGCTCCGGCCGAGGACACCATGGACGAGGTGACCGACACCCTGATCCGTGCTCTGCCGCATCAGGATGTGCCCGTCCAGGAGCTGACCCGTGCGCTCGGGATGCACACCTCCGGCGCCGACAACCCGCTGTTCAGCGTGATGTTCAGCGCGCACGACGCCTCTCTGCCCGAGATCGACGTACCGGGTCTGGACATCACCCTGTTCGAAGGGTTCAACACCGGCACCACCCGTTTCGACCTCGATGTGGTGCTGCTCCCCGACGACCGGCGCGGCGTCAGCCTCCGCCACGGCGCGCCCGGTATGACCCTGGTCTGGGACTACGACGCGGACCTGTTCGGCGAGGAGGTCGCCACGCTGCTAGCGGACCGCTTCCTGGACCTGCTGCGCGCCTACCTCGACGCCCCCGCCACGGTCCTCGCCGACCTCGCTCTGCCCGCAACTTCCGTGGAAGAGGCAGCAGTTGCGGACGTGAACGACGCGGACCCGCTCGACCCGGCGGCCGCTCACGACGCCTCGCTGCCCGCCCTGCTGATCGGCGCGCGCCGGCTCACCTACGGCGACCTCGATGAGCGGGTCTCCTCCCTCGCCCGGCGTATGCGCGCCGCCGGGGTGACTGCCGGACAGCCGGTCGCCGCCGTCCTGCCGCGCGGCGCCGCGTCCGTCGTGGCGCTGCTGGCCTGTCTGCGGACCGGAGCCGTGTACTGCCCGCTCTCGCCGTCCGACCCGGCGTCGCGGCTCGAGCTGTTGCTCGACCGGCTGGGACCCGCCCTGGTCCTCACGACCGCCGATGGGGGAAGCTCCCTGCCGGCGCACCTTCCCAGCGCGGACATCGACGCGGACTCGTTCCCCGCCGCGCGCCCGGCCGAGGTGGTCCCGGGAGCGGCGTACATCATCCACACCTCCGGCTCGACCGGCATACCCAAGCCCGTCGCCGTGGGCCGGGCGGCCCTGGAGAACCATCTGATGGGCGCCGCACGGCGGTTCGGCCTGACGGTCGGGGACCGGGCGCTGCTGTTCGCGCAGCCGTCGTTCGATGTCGCGCTGGAGGAAGTGCTGCCGTCGCTGTACGCGGGCGCGTGCCTCGTCGTACCGGACCGCGAGGTGCCGACCGGCACCGAGCTCGCCGAACTGCTCGCCGCCGCGCGCGTCACCGTGGCCAACCTGCCGACCAGCTACTTCCTCGCCGTGCGGGAGGAGTTGCGGCCCGTGCTGCGCGAGCGACGCTGGTCGCCGCGACTGCTGGTCCTCGGCGGCGAGCGCATCCCGGCGGACGCGCTGGACGGCTTCCTGGCCGACACCGATGCCACCGTGCTCAACGTCTACGGAGTCACCGAGGCCGCGATCAGCTCGACGGTGCACGAGATCACCCGCGACGGGCTGGTGAAGGGCGCGGAGGTGCCTCTCGGCACCGAGCTGCCCGGCGAGCGGATCCATGTCCTGGACTCGGCTCTGCGGCCCCTGCCGTCCGGTGCGGTCGGTGAACTGGCCATCGCCGGCGCCGGTCTGGCCGAAGGCTATGTCGGCAAACCGGACGCCACCGCCGCCCGCTTCGTCCACGTCGACGCACTGGGCGGCGAGCGGGTCTACCTCACCGGCGACCTCGGTTACCGGGACCGCGACGGTCTGCTGCACTTCCTCGGCCGGCGCGACCACCAGATCAAGCTGCGCGGCTACCGCATCGAACTGGAGGAGGTGGAGGCTGCAGCGTCGGCCGTACTCGGCGGCCGCTCCTGCGCCGTCGTCCTGGACCGGTCGGCCTCCGGCGGACCGCGGCTGGTCGGCTTCGTGGAGAGCCTCGACCCGCACGAACCGTGGGACGAGCAGGCCCTGCACGTCGAACTCGGCCGGCGTCTGCCCGCCGCGCTCGTCCCGGGCCGCTGGGCGCGACTGGACGCGATGCCCACGCTCGCGGGCGGGAAGCCCCATCGTACGGAACTGACCCGTCTGGCAGCCGGGTTGGAGCAGGTCGCACCGGCAGAGGAGATCACGGAGCCGGCCATGAGCCCGGCGGCGTTCACCGATCCGACGCTCGCGCTGCTCGCGGAGGGCTGGCGCGAGGTGCTCGGCCACGACCGCTTCCGCGAGTCCACCCACTTCTTCCGGGCCGGAGGTCACTCGCTGCTGGCCGCCCAGCTCGCGGCCTGGCTGGAGCCGCGGATCGGCACACGGCCGCCGATGCGACTGCTCTTCCAGAACCCCGTACTCGCCGACCAGGCCCGAGCCCTCGAGCCGCTCGTCCCGACGGCCGTACCCGTCCCCGCCGCCGCGACCGCACCGAAGGAGTCCTGATGACCGACATGCTGACCGACACCGCCACGGCCTCGCCGCTGACGAACGCCCCCGCGGCGGCACCGAGCGTCATGCACGGGCGCCCCCTGCCCGCCTCCGCCGCGACCGGGGTGTTCTCCCGGTACGAGGAGTGGGTGCGCCGCAGCCCCGAGGCACCCGCGGTGGTCGACGGGACGCGCACCTGGAGCTATCGGGAACTGGACGCGGCGGCCGACGAGACCGTTCGCGCACTGGCCGGGCGCGTGCGCGCCGGCGATCTGGTCGGTGTCTGCCTCGACCGCTCCGCCGGACTGGTCGTCACGGCGATCGCTCTGGCGCGGATGGGCGCTGTCTATCTTCCGCTGGGACCGCGTCCGGGCGAGCGCCGGATCCAGGCGGTCACCGAGGACGTCGAGGTCGCCTGTCTGATCGGCGATCCCGCACTGCTGCCGGAACGCCACCGGGCGGACGAGCGGATCACTCTGCCGCTGCCCGATGAGGGAACGAACGCCGCACCGACCACGGTCGCGGCGTTCGCCCCGCCCGCCGCGGGAGCGCGGCCCGCCCTGCCGGAGTCCTTCTACGCCGTGCTGACCTCCGGATCGACCGGCCGGCCGAAGGCGGTCGCCGTCGCCGAGCCCGCACTGTCCGCTCTGCTGGACTGGTATCGCGCCGAGACGGAACTCGCTCCCGGGGACCGTCAGTCCCTGCTGATCGGCGCCGCCTTCGACCCGCATGTCATGGAGCTGTGGGCGGGACTGACATCCGGCGCCGCCCTGGTGCCCGCGCCCGACGCGGTCCGCTGGGATCCCGCCGAGCTCACGTCGTGGTGGCGCGACGCCGCCGTGACGGTGTCCGTCGCGGCGACGCCGATGGCCGAGCCGGTGCTGAACCGGCCCTGGCCGCAGGACCTGCCGCTGCGCCACCTCGTCGTCGGCGGCGACCGGATGCGCCGGCGCCCGGGCGCGGACGTCACGGCGACCGTGCACAACGCGTACGGCCCTGCCGAGGCCACCGTGGTCACCACCACGCACGCCATGCGCTCCGACGACGACGTGCGGGACGAGGCCCCGCCGTCGATCGGCACCCCGATCCCCGGCGCCACGGTCCTCGTCACCGATGAAGAGGGCCGCATCGCGCCTCGCGGCACGGCGGGCGAGCTGTGCATCGGCGGTGACTGCCTCGCGCTCGGCTATCTGGACCCCGAGCTGACGGCCCGCCGGTTCACCGCACCGCCCGCGGGGATCGACCCGGAGCGCACACGGCGCGTGTACCGCACCGGGGACCGGGTGCGCATGCTCGACGACGGGACGCTGGAGTTCCTGGGCCGTCTCGACGACCAGGTGAAGATCAGCGGCGTGCGGATCGAGCCCGCCGAGGTGGAGGCCGCGCTGGAGCAGGACCCGGCGGTACGCAGGGCGGTCGTCACCGCGCCCCGTTCCGCCGACGGGACCGCCCGCCTGGTGGCCTTCGTCGTCGCCACCGCCGCCGCCCCTGCCCCGGACGCGCTCCTGAGCGCGGTGCGTGCCTGGCTGCCCGAACAGGCCGTGCCCTCGTCCGTGCGCATCGTGGACGCCTTCCCCCTCGACGCCAACGGCAAGGTCGACCGGGCCGCGCTGCTGTGTACGGCGTCCGAGCCCGCCGGACACGTCGCCGACGACGGCTCGGACGACGGCGGTTCGGACGACGGCGCGACGGACAGCGAGCGTCTCGTCCTGCGTCTGGTGCGCGATCTCCTGGACTCCCCCGGGGCCGGTCTCGGCGACGACTTCGCCGCGGCCGGCGGCACCTCCCTCGTGGCGTCCCGGCTGCTGGCCGCGATCGAGAAGGAGACCGGCGTCCGTCTGCGCGCACCGGAACTGCTGCGTCAGCCGGACCTGCGAGCGGTGGCCGCGGTGCTGGACAAGCGCCGCGCCGCCACGACGGCGGTGGTCTGAGATGTCGACCGTCCTCACTCACGCCCGCACCCACGCCCACGGCCCGAACTCCCCGGAGGAACACCTCGTGTCCGCCGACTCCGTGTCCGCCGCTTCCGCCGCGGGCCTGCCCGCGCTCGTGGCGCGGCACGCCGAGGAGACCCCGCACGCCCTGGCCGTGATGGACGGCGACACCACGCTGACGTATGCGCAGTTGGTCACCTCGGCGCGCTGTCTGGCGGCCCATCTGCGCGCGCACGACGTGAGACCCGGTGACCGGGTGGGCCTACTCGTGCCGCGCTCCGCCAGAACCGTGGTCGCCCAACTCGCCCTGTGGTGGGCCGGCGCGGCCTGTGTGCCGCTCGATCCGGCCCACCCCCGCCCCCGTACGGACGCCATGCTCGCGGATGCCGGGGTGACCTTGACCGTCGGCGACAGCAAGCTGCTCGAAGCGCTCGACACGGCCGGTCCCACCCTTGCCCTGCCCGACGAACCGCTGCTGACGGGCGAGGAGTCGGCCCTCGCCTCTCACGCCCCGCACGCGGCGGCGCTCGTCCTGTTCACCTCCGGATCCACCGGACTGCCCAAGGGCGTCACCGTCACCCACGGCGGTATCGCGGGTCTGGTCACCGCCCCTGCGTATGTGACCGTCACGGCACGCGACCGGGTGCTGTTCCACTCCCCCGCCACCTTCGACGCCTCGACGTTCGAGGTGTGGTCGGCGCTGGCCAACGGCGCGGCGGTCGTGGTGTGCACCGTCGAGCGGCCCTCCTTCGAGGACCTGGCGCAGCAGGTGGAACGGCACGGTGTGAGCGTGGCGTTCTTCACCACGGCGCTGTTCCACCAGCTGGCAGCGCGGCGTTCGCGCCTGTTCTCGCAACTCCGTACGGTCGTGGTGGGCGGCGAGGCGATGTCCTCCCAGCACGCCCGCGCGGTGCTGCGCGCCTTCCCCTGGCTGGAGTTGGTCAACGGCTACGGCCCGACCGAGACCACGACGTTCGCCACGGCCCACCGGGTGACGGACGCGGACTGCGACGGCCCGGTGCCCATCGGCCGCCCGATCGCGGGTGCGGTCACCCATGTCCTGGACGCGGACGGGCAGCCGGTCGCAGCCGGCGAGCACGGCGAACTGTGGATCGGCGGCAGCCGGTTGGCGAGCGGATACGCCGGGCGCCCGGAGCTGACGGCGGAGCGGTTCGTGGACCATGCGTCCCTGGGACGGCTCTACCGCACCGGCGACGTGGTCTCGGCCCGTCCGGACGGACTGCTGGACTTCCACGGCCGCGCCGACGACCAGGTCAAGGTCCGCGGATTCCGTATCGAGCCCGGCGAGATCGAGCACATCCTGCGTGCACAGCCGGAGGTGGACGACGCCTCGGTGACCGTGCGCCGACCGGCCGAGGACGACGCACGCCTGGCCGCCTTCGTCGTCGCCGCGCCCGGCCCGGTGCCCGGTGCCGAGACGCTGAGGACCCGCCTCGCCGAGCGGCTGCCCGCCCATCTGGTCCCCGACGAACTGAGCTTCGTGGAGCGGCTGCCGCTGACCGTCTCCGGCAAGGTGGACCGCCGCGCCCTCACCGCTCTGCACAGCGCTCCCGCCGACGGCGGCACGATCGAGCCGCTGAGCCCGTTGCAGCAGGCGGTCGCCGAGGTGTGGAGCCGCAGCCTCGGCTGCGAGGTGAACCGGCCGGACGCCGACTTCCTCGCCCTCGGCGGGCACTCGCTGCTGGCTCTCGTCGTCACCGACGATCTGCGCGAGGAGCTCGGGGTGAAGCTGTCCCTGCCCGACTTCTTCGCCGCGCCCACGGTGGCCGGACACGCAGCGCTGGTGGAACGCGCGCTGCTGGCCGACCACAGCGACCTCCACCCCGACACGTCCGAGGACGACACCCATGGCCACTGACATGACGCCGAGTTCCGCCGCGCTCCAGGAGGAGCTGCTGCGCCGGGCACGTGCCCGCGCCGGCAGCCGCCCGGCCGCTCCCGCGCCCTCCGCGGTCCGCGAGCCGTCACCCGCGCCGCTCTCGCACGCCCAGCGGCGTATGTGGCTGATGGACCGTCTCGGCCAGGGCGGTTCGCTGTACAGCGTGCCGTTCGCCACCCGGCTGCGCGGTCCGCTCGACGTCGACGCGCTGGCCGTAGCGCTCACCGGGCTCGTCCGCCGTCACCACATCCTGCGCACCCGTTACGGGCAGCAGGGCGACGAGGCCTACCAGGAGGTGCTCGCCGCGCCCGACGCGATGGAGGTCGTCGTGGTGGAGAGCGACGGCGACGGCCTCCCTGTCCTCACCGAGGAAGCCCGCCGTCCGTTCGACCTGTCCGCCGGTCCGCTGCCACGCGCCCTCGTGGTACGGCACGGCCCGCAGGACCACACCGTGATGCTGACGTTCCATCACATCTCCATCGACGGCGGTTCGCTGGAGACCGTCGCCGACGAGCTGTCCCAGCTGTACGCCGAGGCAGTGGACAAACGCCCGCACACACGGCCCGACCCGCCGCAGTACGCGGACTTCACCCGCCGGGAACACGTGGCGGCCGAGCGTCTCGGCGAGGGCCTGGACCACTGGGTGCGCCGCCTCGCGGGAGCGACACCCGTACGGCTGCCCCGGCCCGCGCACGTCCCTGGCGGGCGGGCCGCCGTCGCCCGGACCACGGCCCTGGACGCCCACGTCCTGCCGGCGCTGCGCGAGATCGGCCGACAGCACCGGGCGACCCTGTTCACCGTCGCCCTCGCCGCCTCGTTCGCGGCACTGCACCGGCTGACCGGCGAGGACGACCTGGTCATCGGCTGCGCCGGCACCCACCGCGAAGGCGCGGCCATGCGGAACCTCGTCGGACTGTGCGTCAACACGCTTCCGATCCGGGTGAGCCTCTCCGGCGACCCGGACTTCGGGACGCTCGTCGCGCGCGTACGGGACGCGCTGCTGGAGGCACAGCAGCACCGGGACGTGCCGTTCGACCTGATCCTGGAGCGGCTCGGTGCCGGCGCGCGGGGCGCCGACGGTACGGCACTGGTACGGGTGTCCGCCGACGTCCTGCGGGAGCCCACCGCGCTCCGGCTGCCCGGGACGGTCGCCGAGCCGGTCGACATCGGGCTCGGCGAGGCGAAGTTCGACCTGTCGTTCGGGCTCGTGGACTCCGACTCCCCGGCCTGCATCGTCCAGTTCGGACAGTCGGCGCTGGATCCCGCCGCGGGAGAGCGGCTGGCGGACGACTTCCGCGCCCTGCTGTCGGCGGTCGCGGCCGAACCGGGTCTGACGCTCACGCGGCTCGGCGGTGGTCCGCGCACGATCGTGGCAGACGACTGTCATCCGGCCGAGGCCCATCTGCGCGCGGACGCCCGGATCGCCGACGCCGCCGTACCCCTACCGGCCGCCGGCCCGCTGATCGCCTACGCGGTGCTCAGGGAAACCGGTGGCCCCTCCCCCGCGCAACTGCGCTCACACCTCCGTGCGGCCCTGCCGCGGGAGAGTGTTCCTGCCGTGGTGACACTGCTGGACGCGATGCCGCGGACCGCGGACGGCTCGCTGGACACGGCGCGCCTGCCCGGCGCGGCCGCGGCACCCGTGCCGCAGGGGCCCCGTGCGCACGCGGTGACTGCGGCCTTCGCCGAACTCCTGGGCCGCGTTCCGGCGCCGGACGACGACTTCTTCGTCCTCGGTGGGCACTCGCTGGTCGCCGTGCAACTGGCCGAGCGGCTGCGTACCGGGCTCAGGCTGCCGGTGACCGGGCTCGATGTGATGCAGTGCCGGACGCCGCGAGCGCTGGCCGCGCTGCTGGACGAGCGGGAGAGCGAGCGGGCGGCCGTCGTCGCCACCGCCGCGCCGGCGGCCGGCAGGCGTCGGGTCCGGGAGGGCACGGTGCTGGTGACGGGCGGTACCGGCGGTGTCGGCGCCTTCGTCCTGCGTGAACTGGCCGCGCGGGGACGGCCCGTGCTCGCCCTGGCCCGGCCCGAGTCCGCGCACCTGGTCGCCGGCGAGGGTGTCGAGGTCGTCGAGGGCGATCTGACCGACCTGGAGGGCCTGCGCGCCGCGGTGGAGAGCGCCGATGCGGTGATCCACGCCGCGTGCACCTTCACCCGTCCCGAGGTGGACGTGGCCGCGATGGAGGCGATGGTCGAGGCCTGGAGCCGCGGACCGTTCGTGTTCGTCAGCAGCGTGGACGCCTACGGGCAGCCCGCGGACCGGCAGGTGGCCGAGGACGCGGCCTCGCAGCAACCGCTGAGCGCGTACGGCCAGGCGAAAGTCGACTGCGAACAGCTGCTGTTGCGCGCCGCCGGCACCGAGGGCCGCGGCGGCGCGAGCGTGGTCCGCTCGCCGATCGTGTGGGGCCCGCACGACCGCCTGCGTGACCAACTGCGCTGGGGAGCCACCGGAATGCTCTACCAGGCGGCACTCGCCGGAGACCCGATCCAGGTGCCCGGCCCCGGCGCCGGGGGCCACGACTGGTACGGCGCGCCCTGGGTCCACGCGTCCGCGCTGGCCCGCGCGGTGACCGAGTGCCTGGACACACCGGTCCACGGCACGGCGAACGCGGTGAGCGGCCACGTCGGGTGGGCGGACCTGGCGGCCGAGCTGAGCCGGCGACTCGGGGGCGACAGCGAGATCAGCCTCGTCGACCGGGTGCATCCGGACCTCGACCACCGCTGGCACTACCGGTCCGACCGACTGGCCGCCTCCCTGGCCGAACGCCCGGGCGAGGACTGGCAGTCGGTGCTCGCCGCGATGATCGAGGGTCCTGGCCGGGAGCGGGCGTGACGGTGGGGTGAGGACCGGGGCGCCTGCCGGGGGGCAGGCGCCCCATCATCGAAGCGGTCGCCGACGCCTCCCGGTCCACGGGTCGCCGACGCTTCACTGGCCGCGCACCACCGCAGCCACGGACGCCCTGCCCTGAGCGGCGCGGGCCTTCGGGCCACCTCCACGGTGACAGGGGCGGGCTTCGTCGCACGGTCGTTGCGGCCATGGCTGACGGTGTCCCACCGGTGACACGAGGGAGCGGCCGTTTCCGTACGGGGATCGGGGACGCGACGCTGCCCGTCGTCGCAGCGGCCTACGTGGCACGGGTGTGCGTCCTGCTCGACGCCGGGACACACACGGTCCACGTGGTCTCCGATGGGCGCGGCCTCGGCGGCTGCCGGGCGCTCGTCGATCGCCCGTGCGGCGCGTCGCCGACGCAGCCCCCTTGCGACGCCCGTCAACTACGGAGTGTCCCCATGTACTTGGAGAACTTCTCCAGGCCGTCGATGTTCCTCGGTCCACTGATGCCCTCGTTGTAGTCGAGGATGAAGAAGTTGTTCTTCTTGACCGCGGGCAGTTCCCTCGTGTGCGGGGACTTCTTCAGAAAGTCGATCTTCTTCTGGGCGGGCAGGTCGCCGTAGTCGAGGATCATGATGACCTCGGGTTCGGCCTCGGCGACCGCCTCCCAGTTCACCTGGGTCCAGCGTTGGTCGAGTCCGTCGAAGATGTTCCTGGCGCCCGCGGTCCTGATGATGTCGTTGGGCGGGACCTGGTTGCCCGCGGTGAAGGGCTGATCGGTGCCCGAGTCGTAGAGGAAGACCGGCACCGGGTCACCCTGGGGCGCCTGTGCCGCGACCGCCTCGACGCGGCGCTTCAGGCCGGCGACGACCTTGTCCGCCCTGTCCTCGACCCGGAAGATCCGGCCCAGTCGGTCGAGGTCGGTGTAGAGGCCCTCGAACGGGGTGACCTTCTCGGGGTATTTGGGATAGTTGAAGCAGCTCTCGGTGTGCATGAAGCTCTGGATCCCGAGCTTGTCCAGGATCTCCGGGGTGATGCCCCGCTCGTCCTTGAAGCCGGAGTTCCAGCCCGCCACGACGAAGTCGGACTTGGCCTCCACCACCAGTTCCTTGTTGAGGAGGTCGTCGCTGAGCATCTTCACCTTGGCGTACTCGGACGCCCAGGGGGACTCGCTCACCGGCGGGTTCGCCGGCGGCATTACATAGCCGTGCACATGCTCGGTCAGGCCGAGGCTGAACAGCTTGTCGGCGCTGCCGCCCTCGTAGGCGACAGCGCGCTTCGGGATCGTGTACGCGACCGGCTCACCGCAGCGCTTCACGGTGGCCTTCTCGGACGCCTGGGTGTCCGTCCCGACCTCGGCGCCGCAGCCGCTGAGCAGCAGGACGGCGGCGAGCGCGGATCCGAGGGCGGTGCCGCGGGACGCCGCGCCGGACGATCGATTCTTACGCATCACGTGGATGTGCCTTTCGCAAGGATGGGTTGAGCGAATACAGCAGTTGGGGAGCGCCCGTGAGCGGGTGGGGGACGACGCTGGCCTCGACACCGAACACCTCGTCGACGAGTTCCGGGGTCAGCACATGGGCGGGCGAGCCCGCTGTCACCAGCCGTCCTTCGGAGAGGACGCCGAGGTGATCGCAGGCCGCCGCGGCCAGGTTGAGGTCGTGCAGGACGATGAGGACGGTGAGTCCTGAGCCGCGCAGGAGCGAGAGCAGCTCGACCTGATGGCGTACGTCGAGGTGGTTGGTCGGCTCGTCCAGTACGAGGATCTTCGGTTCCTGGACGAGGGCACGGGCCAGCAGGACACGCTGACGCTCCCCGCCCGACAGCGTGAGGACCCCGCGCCCGGCGAGATGCCGGATGTCGAGCCGGTCCATCGCCGCCTCGCACAGCTCCCGTTCCCGTCGGCCGAGTGCCTGATTGCCCTGGAGGTGGGGCGTGCGCCCCAGGGCGACGAGTTCCTCGACCGTGAAGTCGAGGTCGACGTCGCCGTCCTGGGTCATGGCGGCGACGGTCTGGGCGCTGCGGCGCATCGCGAGACGGGAGAGATCGTCCCCGCCCACCCACACCGTGCCCGAACTGGGGCGAAGCGCCCGGTACACACAGCGCAGTGCGGTGGACTTGCCGCTCCCGTTCGGGCCGACGAGGCCCACGACCCGGCCGCTGTCCACCCGGAGCGAGAGGTCGCGCACCAGGCTCCTGCCGTCGGTCACCACCGAGAGCCCGTCCAGTGTCAGATCCATCTCAGCGGCCCCCGAACACATAGCTCTTGCGACGCATCAGCACGATGAACACCGGCACCCCGACCAGTGCGGTGATGACGCCCAGCGGCAGCTCACGGGGTGCCACGAGCGTCCGCGACACCAGGTCGACCCACACCATGAAGATCGCCCCCGCCAGGGGGGCGACCGCCAGGACGCGGGCGTGGGAGGCCCCGACGACCATGCGCACCACATGCGGCATGACCAGTCCGACGAAGGCGATGGCGCCGCTGACGGCGACCATCACACCCGTCATGAGTGAGACGATCACGAGCAGGCCCTTGCGATGCCGGTCGGGGCTGATCCCGAGGCTCGCGGCCGTCTCGTCCCCGAGGGCGAGGACGTCCAGCGCCCGGCCGTACCGGTGGAGCACGACCAGGCCGGGCAGGACAGCGACGCAGACGACTGGCAGCGAGCCCCAGCTGGCGGCGCCGAAACTGCCCATCGTCCAGTGGAGGATCATGCTGGTCGCCTCACTGTCCGGGGCGGCGTAGATGATCACGCTCATCACCGCCTGGAAGCCGAGCGACATGGCCACTCCGGTCAGGACCAGGCGCAGCGGCGAGAGCGTGCCCCGGCTGGAGGCGGCGGCATGGACCAGGACCGCCGCGGCCAGGGCACCGATGAAGGCTCCGGCGGACACCGCGTAGATGCCGAGCGCCGCCAGGCCGCCGGTGACCGTGACGCCGACGGCGCCGACGGACGCCCCCGAGGAGACGCCGAGGACGAAGGGGTCGGCGAGGGCGTTGCGCACCAGGGCCTGGATGGCGACGCCGACCGCACTCAGCCCCGCGCCCACGAGGGCCGCGGTCAGCACCCGTGGCGTACGGATCTGCCAGATGATCTGATACGTCGTCACCTCGTCCGCCCCGATGTGTCCGCCGCTGAGAGCCGCCCACAGATAACGGGCGGTCTCCCCCGGTGTGATCACCGCGGATCCCACACCGATGGCCACGACGACGGACAGGAGGAGGACGGCGAACAGGACGAGGCAGGCCGCCAACAGGCCCTGGGGCGAGGCGAGCCGGCCCTTGAGCCCCGCCGCGGGCGCGGAGGGTGGGACGTCTGCCGACCCCGTTTCGCCGGCGTCGACCGGCGGTGAGGAGATCGCGGGCGGAGGCATGGAGCCGGCCTTCACTTTCGGTAGGAGGAGATGGTCGGGAGAAGGGCCGCGGTCTGTGGCGGCCGGCGGTCGGTACGAGCCGGGGGCTCGTCGGCTACGCGGAGTCGGCCGCCCCCTGCTCCCGTTCGTGGGCGCCCTGGCGGGACACCACGACGGCCGCGCCGAGCGCCGCGACGACGAGCGCGCCGAAGGCCGCGGCGACACCGGGGTAGCCCGCCAGGCCGAGGCCGGCGCCGCCCAGGGCCGCGCCGACGAAGACTCCGAGGCTCTGGCCCGCGGCGTTGACGCTCAGGGCCGATCCGCGCAGCGAGCCGCAGCGCCGTACCAGGAGGCTTACGGCGCAGGCGGCCACGACGGCATGGCTCGCCGCGTGCAGAGATGTCAACACGAGTGCGAGCGGCAGCCAGTGGGTGAAGTAGAAGCCGACGACCGACACCAGCGCACCGACAAGGCCGATGGCCAGCAGGCGTTCGGTACTGATCCGGGGTTCGGCGGAGTTCGTGATCCGCCCGGTGAGGAGGTTGCTCACGAAGTACGACGCGCCGCTCAGCGTCCAGACGAAGGCGAAGAGACCGGGGTCCAGCCGGAAGCGGTCGTCGTAGAAGGCCGCCAGATAGGCGAGGTAGCCCATGAACACAGCGGTGCGGAACAGGGAGATGAGCAGGAGGGGCACCGCTCCGCGAACCGCGCCGAGTGCCTTGAACGAGGCAAGGTAGCTCAGGCGTTGCTCGTTCCCGCCCTCCTCGGCCTTCCTCGTATCGGACCGCACGAAGAAGACGACGGCGAGCAGAACCGAGGCCGCGGTCACGGCGAGGAGGTCTCCCTGCCAGCCCCACAGGAGAGCGGGCAGGGCCACGACCGGCGCTGCGAGCATGGCGGTCATCGACTGCACCGCCGTGACCAGGGTCGCCGCCCGGCCGGCCGCCTTGCCCGTACCGAAGCGGTCGGCGGCCGCCGCGGTGAGGGCCGGGTTCAGTACGGACGTACTCGCGCCGACGAGCAGACAGAACACGGCCAGCAGCACGAAGTCCCCGCTCGCGCCGAGCGCCGACGAGACGCCGAGAGCGACGAGTCCGCCCGCGGCCGCCCACTCCTTGCGCACCCGGTCGATGAAGGGCGCGAGCGCGGTGCCCACCAACAGTGCGGCCAGGCCTCCGAGTCCGCGCAGTCCGCCCATCGCGGCGACGCTGCTCCCCGCCTCGTCGGCGATCGGCACCAGGTAGGTGCTGAAGATGGTGAACGGCAGCAGGCCGACGGCCGAGGCGAGCAAAACGGGCCACAGTGCGCGGGCCATCATCACATCGCCCGGCAGCGGCTCCTCCTCCGTCTCGCGGTCCGTCGCGGACTTCTTGGCGCCGGTGGTCACGAGCCGTCCCCATCCGTGACCACCGGCTTGTCGGCGCGGTAGCGGTACATGGGCGTCGGATCGGCGCTGAACTGCGAGAAGGGGAAGGGTTCGGCATTCAGGGCGGTGACTCCGCCGGACAGGAACGCACGCGCCACGGCACTGCCCGTCTGCGCGTAGACGACCAGGGGAACGCCCTGCTCGCGGCAGTGCTCGAGGATCAGGTCGAACGTGCCGTTGCTCAGGGTCATACCGGTGGCCACGACGGCGTCGGCTTCGGCCAGCACCTCGGTCATGTCGTCGCCGACCCGGTCGCCCCACTGGGTGGTGCGCAGATTGAGGTCGCAGGGGAGGCAGACACCTCCGCGGTCGCGTATCGCCGCGACGAGCGGATTGACCACCCCGATGAGGGCCACCTTCGCGCCCGGTTCGATGTCGAGGAGGCCGGCGATGGAGGCGTCGCGGGCCCGCGCACGGATCTCCGGCGTCCCGGCCGGCAGGGTGACCGGTTCGGCTTCGGCCGCGTCGCGGTGCGGCCGCACGTGGGAGAGGTAGGCGTCGAGGGCGGCGACGCGGACCGGGGCCGACTCGTGGTGCAGCAGCTTGTCGAGGGTGTGGCCGGAGGCGTTCTCGCAAAAGTCGGGGGCGAGTTCCCCGGCTTCGAAGGAGCAGGCGCCGAAGGTGTGCCCGACCCGGAGCACGAGGTAGTGGTTGTGGTAGGTGACCTCGCCCCCGGCGAGCCGGGTGGTGTGGTAGAGCCAGAAGGCGCTGGTGACGGCCAGATTCCTGGGGTCGGGACCGTGGGCGCCCGACAGTACGGCGTCGGTCAGTTCCGCGACCGTCTGCGGCATGGGGTGTGACATCTCGGGTTCTCTCGTCGGGTTGTACGTGCTGTTGTGCGGGGAGTTCGGCGCAGTAGCGAGTCGGCGTGCTCAACTCCCCTGCGACAGGCGGAGGTCGGACCAGGACGTCGTCGACCAGGGGTGGCTGAGCTCGTCGAGTGAGGTGATCTCGTGCGGCTTGAGGGTGTCGAGGTCCGGGGCTTCGGCGTGCCTGGCGTAGGCGCTCTCCACGTAGCGGTGGCCCGTGTCGGCCGCGATGAAGACATAGGTGCGGGAAGCGTCCCTGCTGCGTTCCCAGCGAGTGGTGAGGTACGCGGCACCGGCGGAGAGACCGGCGAAGATGCCGCTGCTCCGCAGGAGTTCGACCGCACCGGAAAGCGCGCAGTCGAAGTTGACCCAGTGGATCCTGTCGTAGAGCTCGTGCCGGACGTTCTGGAACGGGATGGCACTGCCGATCCCCGCAATGATCATGTCCGGGTCCGACACGTGCTCCGCCCCGAACGTGACGCTGCCGAAGGGCTGCACACCGACGAGCGACACGTCCCGGCCGGCCTCGCGCAGATACGTGGCGATCGCGCCGGTCGAGGCTCCCGAACCCACACCGCCCACCAGGGCCAGGGGGCCCTCGGGGACCTCCCGGGCGATCGTGTCGGCCACGTCGCGGTACCCGAGGTAGTGGATGGAGTCGTGGTACTGCCGCATCCAGTGGTACGAGGGGTTCGCCTCCAGGATCTCGGCGATGCGCCGCACCCGGAGTTCCTGGTCGAGACGCAGGTTCGTGGACGGCCGCACCTGTTCCAGCGTGACGCCGAGGATCTCCAACTGCGTGCGGAGGGTGCGGTCCACCGTCGTGGATCCCACGATGTGGCACTTCATTCCGTAGCGGTGACAGGCCAGCGCCAGCGCCTGTGCGTAGATGCCGCTGGAGCTGTCGACGAGCGTGTCACCGGGTTCGACGGCACCCGACTCCAGGAGATGGCGGACCGCCCCCAGGGCCGAGTAGATCTTCATCGTCTCGAACCGCAGACAGATCACGTCCGGCCGCAGCGAGATGAGATCGGGTTTCTTGATCGCTTCAGCTATGTGTGTGTGCATGCCCGTCTTCCTGTCAGCCGCCCCTGTGCCGGAGCCGCTTGAGGAGGTAGGTCTGAACGGTGTCGGTGTCCCCGGCGCCTGGTGACGACAGGATCGAGCCGAGAGCATCACACTGATTGAAAATGATTGTCAAGACAGATTGCAGCTACTGGACCCGAACTTGCCCCACGGCACTGGGCTCAGATAGAAACGATTATCACATTCATCTGAGGCGCCACCAGGAGAGGAGTCCCGTGAAGCCGACCCAGGAGGCCGGGGCACGACGATGCCCGCCACGCGCGCAACCGCCGGGAGAGGCGACGGGCAGCGGAGTGGGGACCGCCTTCGGGACCTTCGGCGAGCTGCTCCAAGGTGTGCTGCCGGAGAAGGACGGGGACTTCCTCGTCACGCTGCCCGTCGCGCGCTGGACGAGGGCGACCTTCCGCCCGGATCCGCACATGAGCGAGGTGGTGGTCCGGCCCGCCCGTAAGCGGAAGGCGCTGCGGCTGGCACGCACCATCGTCGAGCAGGCCTCGCGGACCGGCGGAGCGCCGACCGGCGGGGTACTGACCGTCAACAGCGTCATCCCGGAGGGCAAAGGGCTGGCCAGCTCCTCGGCCGACCTGGTGGCGACCGCGCGGGCCGTGGGACAGGCCCTGGGCATCACGATGCCCGCCGCCCGGATCGAGCGGCTCCTGGCGTCCATCGAGCCCACCGACGGCGTCCTCTACCCGGGCATCGTCGCCTTCCACCACCGCAGCGTGCGCCTGCGCGCCGTCCTCGGGTCCCTGCCGGCCATGACCGTGGTGGGGATCGACGAGGGCGGAGCGGTCGACACCGTCGACTTCAACCGCATCCCCAAGCCGTTCACGTCAGCGGACCGGCACGAGTACGCGCGCCTGCTGGACCGGCTCGCCGGCGCCATACGCACCGGCGACCTCGCGGAGGCCGGCCGGGTCGCCACGCGCAGCGCGCTGATGAACCAATCCCTGCGGCACAAAAGGTCGTTGGAGCGCATGCGCGAGATCTGCCGCGAAGTCGGCGGACTGGGCGTCGCCGTAGGGCACAGCGGCACGACGCTGGGAGTTCTGCTGGACGCCACGGACCCCGCATGCCCGCACCGAGCCACTGCCGCGGCGCAGGCATGCACGGAGCTGGCGGGAGGCGTCTCGGTCTACCGGACCCTCAGCTTTCCGAACACGCTCGCCACGGAGCCGAGCCTTCCCCGTCCCCGCGTGAACGCCGTACCCGCGTGAACCTCGCCCTTGCGTGATGACCGCACCTGCGTGAGACCGACACCTGTGCGGCCCGGTAAGACCCTGTGCCCGCTGACCCACCCCCGGCAATGCCCTGAGCTGCACTTTTCCCGCCGGACACCTTTCGCGCGCGCCCGCGCGAGGCGGGACGGCATCCCATCGCGCGCGGATCACCGCCGTCCGTTCTACTCTGATTTTTGGACAATTCGGGCAGTCGACGGCCGGTTCCGTACCGGCGGGAAGTAGGCTCCCAATGGCTGGGCGATTCAAGAGATCAGCACTGGTCGGCGAACTGTCGGCCGAGTTCGCCGGCACGATGATCCTCATCCTCTTCGGCTGCGGCGTCGTGGCCCAAGTCGTCGCGGGTGGAGCACTCACCGATCCCGCGGGCGGCCTCGGCGACCACGACAGCATCGCCTGGGCGTGGGGCCTCGGCGTCACCCTCGGTGTCTACGTCGCGGCAAGATTGAGTGGTGCCCACATCAACCCCGCGGTGACCCTGGCGCTGGCGGTGTTCAAGGGTTTCCCGTGGAGCAAGGTGGCCCCCTACGCCCTGGCGCAGTTGGCAGGCGCCTTCGTGGGGGCCCTGCTGGTGCGCTGGAACTACACCGAGGCACTGGCGAAGGCCGACCCCACCCACACCATCAAGACACAGGGCGTCTTCTCCACCCTGCCGGCCAACGGCAATCCGAACCTGCCGGTCAGCGAATGGGGTGCGCTGCGTGACCAGATCATCGGCACCGCGATCCTCCTGCTGCTGATCCTGGCCATCACGGACCTGCTGAACACGCCCCCGGGCGCCAACCTGGCGCCGTTCATCATCGGCCTGGTCGTCGTCGCGATCGGCATGGCCTGGGGCACCAACGCCGGTTATGCGATCAATCCCGCGCGTGACCTCGGTCCTCGCCTGGCGAGCTTCTTCACCGGGTACGGGGGAGCGTGGCGAGATCAGTACGGGAATCTGTACTTCTGGGTGCCCATCATCGGGCCACTGATCGGCGGCCTCATCGGAGCGTTCCTCTACAAGTTCCTCGTCGGCCGGTTCCTGCCGACGGCCGAGCCGGAACCCCCCGGACGCGTTCCGACCCCGGAAGGCTGACCGAGTCCTCCGCGCACCCTGCGGAGGCACAACCCCGGCCCATCCGACAGGAGAGGCGGCACAGCCATGGCGGACTTCGTCGGCGCGGTGGATCAGGGAACCACCAGCACCCGTTTCATGATCTTCGACCACGCCGGTAACGAAGTGGCGAAGCATCAACTGGAGCACGCCCAGATCCTGCCCCGTTCCGGGTGGGTCGAGCACGACCCCGTGGAGATCTGGGAACGCACCAACTCGGTGATCCAGAACGCCCTCCGGCACGGCAACCTGTCGCCGGCAGACCTGGCGGCGGTCGGTATCACCAACCAGCGGGAGACGACCGTCGTCTGGGACCCGCGCAACGGCCGCCCCTACTACAACGCCATCGTCTGGCAGGACACCCGCACCGACTCCATCGCCGCCGCACTGGAGCGTTCGGGCAAGGGTGACGTCATCCGCCGCAAGGCGGGTCTGCCGCCCGCGACGTACTTCTCCGGCGGCAAGATCCAGTGGATCCTGGAGAACGTCGACGGCGTCCGTGAAGCCGCGGAGCAGGGAAATGCCTTGTTCGGCAATACGGACGCCTGGGTGCTGTGGAACCTCACGGGCGGCCCCGACGGCGGCATCCACGCCACGGACGTGACCAACGCCAGCCGCACCATGCTGATGAACCTGGAGACGCTGGACTGGGACGACGAACTGCTGGGATTCTTCGACATCCCGCGGTCGATGCTGCCGAGCATCAAGCCGTCCTCCAGCGCGGACGCCTACGGCGAGACACGTACCTCCCGGCCGCTGCGCGCCGCCATCCCGATCGCCGGCGTGCTCGGCGACCAGCAGGCGGCGACTGTCGGCCAGGTCTGTTACGCGCCGGGCGAGGCCAAGAACACCTACGGCACCGGCAACTTCCTGGTGCTGAACACGGGTACGGAGCTGGTGCGTTCCGAGCACGGCCTTCTCACCACGGTGGCCTACCAGTTCGGCGACAGTCCTGCGGTCTACGCCCTGGAGGGCTCGATCGCGGTCACCGGTTCCGCGGTCCAGTGGCTGCGCGACCAGATGAAGATCATCAAGACGGCCGCCGAGAGCGAGACACTGGCGCGCACGGTCGAGGACAACGGCGGGATGTACTTCGTCCCCGCCTTCTCCGGTCTGTTCGCCCCGTACTGGCGTTCCGACGCCCGCGGCGCGATCGTCGGCCTCGCCCGGTACAACGACAACGGCCATCTGGCGCGGGCCACGCTCGAAGCCATCTGCTACCAGAGCCGTGACGTGGTGGAGGCCATGGAGCAGGACTCCGGCGTCCACCTCGACGTGCTCAAGGTCGACGGCGGTGTGACCGCCAACGACCTGTGCATGCAGATCCAGGCCGACGTCCTCGGCGTTCCGGTCAGCCGGCCGGTCGTCGCCGAGACCACCGCGCTCGGCGCCGCCTACGCGGCCGGCCTGGCCACGGGATTCTGGCGCGACACCGACGAACTGCGCACCCACTGGCAGGAGTCGAAGCGCTGGGAGCCGCAGTGGTCCGAGGACCAGCGTGCGGAGGGCTACGCGGGCTGGAAAAAGGCCGTGGAGCGCACGCTGGACTGGGCCAAGGTCGAGTAGACCCACCCCCCGGCGGGTGCGCGTGCACCACTGACGGCCCTCGGACGGGCCGTCAGTGGCCCTCGGGCACCCGCTCCAGCACGAAGACGGGGATCTCCCGGTCCGTCTTCTTCTGGTAGTCCGCGTAGTCGGGATAGGCCTCGACCGCGCGGGCCCACCACACGGCCTTCTCCTCGCCGGTCACCTCACGGGCCCTCATGTCCTGGCGCACGGCACCGTCCTGGAGCTCGACCCGGGGGTCGGCGACCACGTTGTGGTACCAGACAGGGTGCTTCGGCGCCCCGCCCAGCGACGCGACCACGGCGTAATCGCCCTCGTGCTCCACCCGCATCAGCGGGGACTTGCGGATCTTGCCGCTCTTGGCACCGCGGGTGGTCAGGATGATGACCGGCATCCCCCGCATCGTCGTGCCCTTGGAGCCGCCGGAGCTCTCGAAGAGCTCCACCTGGTCACGCACCCACTTCTCCGGGCTCGGCTCGTACTCACCCTCAAGAGGCATGGCATCCATCCCGTCGTCGGCAGAGGTCTCGTGGCAGTTGTTCAACACACCGGGCGCCCGGGAGCATCCCGGATGCGGGCGGCGCGGGGCGGCAAGGGGTTCATCAGGGTCAGCCGGATCGTCAGGGGACGATGGAGTCGACGTAACCGCCGTCGACCCTGACGGCCGCGCCGGTGGTCGCCGACGCCTGCGGGGAGCTGAGGTAGACGACCAGATTGGCGATCTCCTCGGGCTCGATCAGCCGCCCCAGCAAGGACTGTGGACGGTGCAGCCGCATGAACTCGCGCTGCGCCTGGTCCCAGGGTCCGTCCTTGCCCACCAGGTCGTACACGAAGTCCTCCACACCCGGAGTGTGGGTGGGCCCCGCGATGACGGAGTTCACCGTGACGCCGGTGCCCGAGGCGTCCTTGGCGAAGCCGCGTGAGACGGCCAGCAGGGCCGTCTTGGACATGCCGTAGTGGATCATCTCGACCGGGACCACGATCGCCGAGTCGCTGGCGATGTTCAGGACACGGCCCCAGCCGCGCTGCTTCATCCCGGGCAGATAGGCACGGATGAGGCGCACGGCGCTGAGGACGTTGGTCTCGAAGTACTCGCGCCACTGGTCGTCGGTGATGTCCAGGGCGTCGGCGGGTCCGAAGATGCCGAGGTTGTTGACGAGGATATCGGCGTCGGGGACGGCCTCGCCCAGCAGCCCGGCTCCCTCCTCCGAGGTCAGGTCGCAGGTCACGGTCGCCACGTCGGCCGCCGGCACCGCCTCGATCAGGCTGCCCGCGGCCTGCCGCAGACGCTCTTCGCCCCGCCCGGTGAGAACCGTTCTCGCACCCGCCCGCGCAAGGCCCGTGGCGATGGCGAGTCCGATGCCCTGGGACGATCCGGTGACGACCGCCGTCCGGCTGCTCAGATCAATGTGCACGCGTCGCACGCTCTCATATCTCCGCAGAGCGGATCGGCTTCGCCACGCGCGGGAATCCGCGCCGGCCTCGTCCCCGCCGCACGGTACGAGACCGACGCGGATCGCCGCGTGCGGAGACGTCAGATACGGCCACCGGTCGCCCGGGTCACGGGGCCGAAACCGCGTCGTGCGCTGCGCCGGCCGACCGCGAAGGCAGCGGCGCCCACCGCGACGGCGCTCGCGCCACCGCCCGCGACGAGCAGGGTGCGGGCCTTCATGAACAGCCAGGCCGTGCCGGCTGCCGCGCCCACCGCCTTCGTCGCCGTACCGGCCGCACTCCCCACCGTCTTGGAGGCCGACTCCAGAGTCGTGGTGACCGACTTCCCGGCGCCGGCGAGTGCCGACGCCGTGGCGTTCCGCGCCTCGTTCGCACCTTCCGACGCGGCGTCCGCGGCGCGGGACGAAGCCTGCTTGGCCCGCCCGCCCGCAGCTCGGGCGGCATTGACGTGTTCGTTCTTCGACGCTGTGGTTACTCGCTTGTTCGATTCAGTCATGGGGCTCGGGTAACCCCGTATCGGCGCCGAAAACCGATGTCCGTCATCCGGCTGTCGTGCCCGGTACACCTTCCTGTGCGCCCCGTCGGCGGGGCGCACAGGAAGGGGGCGGACCGGTGATCCGGTCCGCCCCCTTCCTGACACTGACTCAGGTCAACGTCTGCGGCTGCGCGTCGACCAGCTGCTTCCTATCCCGGCCACCTGAAGACCCAGCAGCATCAGGCCGATGAGCATGATGTTGGTGGCGGTGAACGTGTCGTTCGTCGAGATCTCCGCCGCGTTGATGAGGAACGCGATGAAGAACAGCACAGCTGCTGCGATGCCAAGCATGGAGGTTCTCCCCTCGAATCGGTGAGGACCGTGTGCCCCGCGCGGCGGAAAAGAGACCTGTTTCCCGTCAGGTGCGCCGCGCCGGTGAGACGACGAAGGAAAGGACCAGCGCGGCCGCCACCAGAGCCGCCGGCAATCCGGCGGCCGCGGGCCGGGCCTGAGTGAGCATGAGCCCGCCCAGCGCCGCGCCGGCCATCAGGACGACGACGAGGGCGGCGTTGTCCCACCGGAGCCGGCCGGTGGTCATGAGGCTCGTCAGCGCACCCGTCAGAGCGCCGGTGAGGTAGGTCGTCGACAGTCCAGGGGCCCCGGCGGCGCGCACGGCCCCGCCCTGCACGCCCATCGCCGCGGACATGACGGTGAGCAGAGCGAGCCTCCCGCCGCTGTGCGGGGCGCCGCCCCACAGGGCCCAGGCGAGGGTCGCACCGCACAGGAGCACGGTCTCCACGAGCAGCGCGCAGCGGGCACCGGTCCACCGTTTCCCGGTGCGGCGCACGGTGATGCGGCTCCCGAGGAGCACGCCGCAGACGTAGCCCGCGATCGCCAGCAGCGAGTGGCCGGCCAGCGGGAGCTCCCAGCTTCCGACGGAGAGTCCGAGGAGGGCCAGGTTCGCCGTCATGACGCTGGTGAAGACGCCCCCGAGGGCGAGGAAGCTGATGGCGTCGACCGCGCCGGTCGCCAGGGTCAGGAGCAGCACCGGGGCCGAGGCGAACGGATGGTGCGGCTGGCTGAGCCACGGGTCCGTGTCGTGTGACATCCGACGGCTCCCGGCTCGTCAGCCGCTTGCGCGGTCCGCCGGACGGCGGAGCAGATAGACGCCGGCGGATCCGGCGAGCAGCACCATGCAGCAGATGAAGACCAGTCCGGCGTCCTCCAGGCCGAGTGGTTCGGCGAGGACGCCGATGCCGATGACGGGAATCGAGATGCCCGTGTAGGCGACCACGAACAGAGAGGAGATGACACCTGCCCGGTGCTCGCGGGGAGCCGCGCCCGCCACCGAGGCGACGGCGCCTCGGAGCGCGAGCCCCTGGCCCGCTCCCCCGACCAGCGCGCTGAGGACCACGAGCACCAGCAGGTCCCAGACCAGGGCGCCGGCCAGCAGGGCCAGTCCGGCGATGAGCGTGAAACAGCCGGCCGGCAGGGCCCGGGCCACACCCAGCCGGGGCACCAGCAACTGCCCGACGGTGGAGGCGAAGAAGGCCAGGAAGACGATGAACCCGACGACCGCGTGGTTCTCCACGCCGAGGCTCTGTGCCAGGAACGCGGGGCTGACGGAGGTGAACACGCCGAGCAGGGAGAAGCCGACGAAAGCGGCGAGGCCGGCCGGTACGAACAGGGCGCGCACCTGGGGCGGCAGGCTGGGCCACCGCGGGCGGACGACACGCAATGGCTTCGGCTCACGCACCGTCTCGGGGAGGAACCAGAGCACCACGAACGAGACCGCGACCAGGGCGAGATGGACGACGAAGGTGAGCTTCAGGGGCCAGGGCGCGTACTCGGCGAGCAGTCCCGCCAGCAGGGGACCGCAGCCCAGACCGCCCATGTTGGCCGCGGTCGAGGCGAACGCGGCTCTGCCTTCCTTGCCCGGCGGTGCGCATTCCATGACGAACGCGGTCGCGGCACCGGTGAACAAGCCGGCGGAGAGCCCCGACAGGAGCCGGCCGAGGAAGAGCAGGGGCAGTCCGCTCTCGCCCAGGAAGCACGCCGCGCTGAGGGCGGCGAGGACGAGGCCGGCCAGCAGGACCGGTCGGCGGCCGACGGTGTCGGAGATGTTGCCCGCGACCAGGAGGACTCCGATGACGCCGAAGGCGTAGACGGCGAAGACGACCGTCACGATCAGCTCGGAGAACCCGATCTCCTCCTGGTAGAGGCCGTAGAGCGGGGTGGGGAGTGTGGTTCCCGCCATGCACACCGCGAAGATCCCCGCGGCCCGGAGGTAGCCGCCGCGGCGCAGGTCCGGCTGCGTGTTCATGCGATCACTCACAGGGTGAACGGTAGGGGGCGAAGGGCGGCCGGGCATGTCCGGGGCGGCCGTGCGGCGGTTCTGTCAGGCGGAGCGGGTGCGACGGCTGCGCCGAGGCCGTCCCCGTGGTGGCTCGGTCAGGGACCCGTGGTGGCTCCGTCAGGAATGCGTGCGGGCGCGGGCGATGAGGAGGGCGACGTCGTCGTGGTCCCCCGGCTGCCGCAGCGTCTGCAGCAGCACCTCGCAGGTCGCGTCCAGGGATCGTTCGGGCGCGCCGAGGAGCGACAGGAGGAGATCGAGCCGGACGTCGATGGCCTCGTCCCGGGTCTCCACCAGACCGTCGGTGTAGAGGACGAGCTCGTCGCCCGGCCGCAGGTCGAACGTGGTGGTGCGGTAGGGGAAGCCGCCGACGCCGAGCGGTACGCCGGTGGGAAGGTCGAGCAGTTCGGGCGACCGGCCGGGGCGGGCCAGCACCGGCGGCAGATGTCCGGCGGTGGAGATGAGGCACTGGGCCTGGTGAGGGTCGTAGACCGCGTACACGCAGGTGGTGATGGTCTGGCCCATCCGGTCGGTGATGCGGTCGAGATGGCGCAGCACCTCGTCGGGTGCGAGGTCGAGTTCGGCCAGGGTACGGGTGGCGGTGCGGAGCTGGCCCATGGTGACGGCGGCGTTGATTCCGCTGCCCATCACATCGCCGACGACGAGCGCGGTCTTCTCCCCGCTCAGCGGGATGACGTCGAACCAGTCGCCGCCCACCTCGCTGGCGGCCTGCGCGGGCTCGTAGCGGTTGGCGATCTCCAGGCCGGGCTGGTCCGACGGCTGCTGCGGGAGCAGGCTGCGCTGGAGGGTGAGCGCCGTGTTCCGCACCTGCCGGTGCCAGCGTGCGTTGTCGATGCAGACCGCGGCCCGCGCGGCCAGCTCGCCCGCGAGGAGTTCATCGTCGTCGTTGAACGGTTCCGGGTTGCGGGTGCGCTTGAGGTCGAGGGCGCCGAGGACCTCGCCGCGGGCGATCAGGGGCACGGCCATGTAGGAGTGCACACCCGCGGCGGCCAGCAGTTCGGCTGCTTCGGGACTGCGGGCGATCCGCCGCAGGTCGTCCTCGTCCACGTGGGACACCCGGACCGGGCGGCCGGTGTTCACACAGTGGGTGACCAGCCGGTCGACGTCGTAGCGGGCGACCTCGCCCGGCTGGTCGGCGGCGCGTATGGCGTCGGTGGAGAAGGCGGCGGCCACGGCGAGAGCGCGGAAGGTCGCGGGGCCGCTGTGCACCACGACGCCCGAGCGGCCGTTCAGAGCGCTGTCGAGTACGTCCACCGCCGCCACGTCGGCCAGATCGGGCACCGAGACCTCGGCGAGCTCCCGCGCGGTCCGGTCGAGGTCGAGCGTGGTGCCGATCCGCATGGAGGCATCGGCCACCAGAGTGAGGCGCCGGCGGGCGGCGGCCACCTCACTCGTGGCGCGATGACGCTCGGTGACGTCCACGACGGACACGGCGAGGCCGAGCACACGCCCGTTCGAGGACTCCAGCCGGTAGAAGGAGACGGACCAGGCGTGCTGGTGGTCGGGGTCAGCGGGGGTGTGTCCCACGGACTCGCGGTCGAGGATGGGGACACCCGTGGCGAGTACCTGGTGCATGTCGCTCTCTATGGCCACGGTGTCCAGGAACGGCAGGGCGTCACCGACGTGCCGTCCCACATGCTCGTGGGCGGCGAGACCGTTGATGCGCTCCAGGGCCGGATTCACGGTGATGTACCGCAGCTCCGAGTCGACGACGGCGAGGCCGATCGGGGACTGGGCGATGAGCCGGGTCGACAGCGCGAGGTCCCGCTCCACCTGCCGCAACGTGGACTGCTCGGTGGCCAGCCCCAGCGCGTAGAGGTGCTTGCGGTCGTCCTCCAGCCGCATGTTGCGGAATTCCACGAGCAGGGACGTGCCGTCCTTGTGACGTACGGGGAAGACCCCCGCCCAGTTCCCCTCGCCACCCATGACCTCGGCAAACAGCCGTTGCACCAGTTCGTGGTGCTGCTCGTGGACCATGACCCGGGCGGCGGGCCGGCCCAGGGCCTCCTCGGCGCTGTAGCCGAAAAGCTTCTCGGCCTGCGGGCTCCACAGCGCGATCCTGCCCTCGGCGTCCAGCATGATGGCGGCGACGTTCAGGACATCCATCAGGCCGCCGGACTCGGACGCCATGCTCCCGGGGCGCACAGCCCCCTCCGCCGGGCCAGGGGAAGGCTCCGCAGCGCGCATCCCACGACCTCCGTCCGCCTGTCGTCACCTCTTGAGGCGCTCTGTACCCACTCCGGGCCTCGGCATCAGTGTGCCCCTCCAGGGGCCCTCCCATCGTCCCTCCGGCCAGGCGGAGGCCGCATCCGGCAGGCGCTCCCCCGCCGGGCGGGAGAGGATCACCAACGATGCAGGCGCGGACCATCCTGCACCAGTGATGTGGCCGGATTCCACAGGTATGACAACCCCGGATGCCGTCCGAGGGATCAGCCGGGCGCTCTGCAACGGGATTGCAACCTCCCCCGTGCTTCGCTCGGCGCATGACCGAGACCCCGCGCGTGGAGCTGACCCCGCCCGCCGCCGATCTGCTGCGGCGGCTGCGCGCCGTACACGGACCGCTGATGTTTCACCAGTCGGGCGGCTGCTGCGACGGCAGCGCCCCCATGTGCTACCCGCGAGGCGAGTTCCGTACGGGGTCCTCCGACATCCTTCTCGCGGACCTTCGGGTGGAGGGCGTCGACGAGGACATCTCGTTCTGGATCTCCAGGAGCCAGTACGAACGGTGGAGCCACACACGGCTCGTCGTCGATGTCGTCGAGGGCCGCGGCAGCGGATTCTCGCTGGAGGCCCCGGAGGGGGTGCGGTTCCTTATCCGGTCACATCTCGTCGGCGCCTGACCGGCCGGGCACGCCGGGCCGGTCAGGGCCGCAGACTGCTGACGACCTCGGCGGTGGCGGCGACGCCTTCGCTGATGGTCGGCGCCATGCTCGTGCCCGCGAGGAAGAAGCCGAGCAGGCAGCACACGATCGCGTGCGAGAGCTTGAGTCCGCCGTTGCGCAGAAAGATCACCGCGAGGACCACCAGAAGCAGTACGACCGAAATCGACACAGCCATCGTCAACCTCCTCCGCCGCGCCGGATCCGCGGCATTCGGCCGTCAGTCTGGCGCAGCGGAGGGCCCGTACGGCCGACTGGCGTGTCCGCCGTACGGGTGCAGTCTGCGGGAGTGTCCGGCTATCGGCCGCGCCTGCGCAGAAAGGTTTCGAGACCCGCCAGATCGTCCGAGTTCAGGTGGTCGACGCCGGCGGCGAGCAGCTCGGACCAGACGGCGTCGCGGGCGGGGCCGGGCACATCGGGTGTGGCCCAGAAGCGGACCCGCCGGCCGCGGTCGTGGGCCGCGGAGACGAGCGTGTGCAGCGTGGCGCGTTCGGCCGCGGGGAACGGGCCCACACCCTGCCAGGTGAAGCTCGACGTCCAGTTGCCGGAGATCAGCGGGATGAAGGAGGCGGGCACTGCGGTGGCGAGGTCGTCGAGCCGGCCGTCGTAGAACGCGTACCGCTGCCGCTGGGCCTCCATCGGCACGCGCGCCGCGCGGTCGCCGGAGACGACCGGGGTGACGGCGCCGGGGCGGACCCGGCCGTGCGCGTAGCCCGTCAGCATCCGGCTGTAGCGGCGCAGCTGGCGGTCGAGTTCGAGGTAGCAGGCGACGCCGTCGGTCTTGATGTCGACGAGCAGCTGCACCGGCTTGTCGTCACCGCGGTACACCGAGCCGTGGTTGGCCCGCACGCGCGCCAGCAGCGGGTCGAGGTAGAGCGAGCGCAGGGTGCGGGTGGGGTCGAGCTCCTCCGGGGTGTGCGCGACGAGCAGCTCGCCGTTCACCAGGAAGATGTCGGCCTCCAGGCTGGTGAATCCGTGCGACAGGGCGTCGTGGAGCGGCCGTTCGTGCAGATAGTCGTTGTGGGCGTGCGCCTGCCGCAGCGGCCGCGGGCGGTGCTGCCCGCCCCGGTTCTCGGCCGCCTGCGCGGCGGTGGGTACGGCGACGGCGCCGGCCAGCGCGGCGGCGAGGGTCGTGACGGCTCTGCGACGGGTGGTCAGCACAGTGGTGCCTCCGGGCTCGTGGGGTCGGGAGGGACACTCGAGTATCAGCCCGGCCCGCCGCTGATAGGCAGTGCTGCACCAAGAGTTCGGCCACCCGTCACCTGGTGCTGGTGCCGGGGCGCACCCGCCTGGCGTGGCTCAGCGGGTCCAGGCCTCGGACCAGTGCACTGTCCGGTCGCACCAGTGCTCCAGCAGAGTCCGGTCGTGACCGACGGCGAGCAGGCCGGCGCTCTGCTCACGGCGGTAGTCCTCGACGACCGCGACCAGCGCGGCCGTTGTCGAGGCGTCGAGCATGGCGGTCATCTCGTCGCAGATCAGCCAGCGCGGTTCGAGCACCAACGCACGGGCGAGGCAGGCGCGTTGCAGCTGCCCGTCGCTGACCTCGTGCGGACGGCGGCCCAGCAGTTCCCCGGTGAGTCCCACCCGGTCGGCCAGTTCCCCGGTCCGCCGGGCGGCCTCCTCACGTCTGCCGGTCGCCCGCAGCGGTTCGGCGATCAGATCGCGCAGCGGCAGCCGGGGGTCGGCGGAGAGCCTCGGCTGCTGGAAGACCACGCCGATCGCGGTGCGCTGGGCCCGCGGGGCGGTGTGCCGCCAGCCGCGGGCGGGCTCGCCGTCGATGACGACGCGGCCGCCGTAGGGCCGGTGGAGCAGTGCGGCCACGCGGGCGAGGGTGGACTTGCCGCAGCCGCTGGGGCCGAGGAGGCCGACCGCCTCACCGGGCGCGAGGGTGAGTGAGGCGTCGCGTACGACGGGGCGGCCGCGGTCGTACCCGGCGGTGATCTCCTGCAGTTCAAACACGGGCGGGCTCCCGGTCGTCGGGGGCGTTCACGGGGTGGTGGCACGCGACTCCCGCGCCGAGGAGGGGCTGCGTCCCGCAGCGTTCGCTCACGCGCTCGCAGCGCGCGGCGAAAGCGCACCCGGGCGGCAGGTCGCCCAGCTCCGGCGGCAGCCCGTGGATCGGGACGAAGTCCCGTTCGGGGAGCGCCGCGAGCAGTCCTCGGGCGTACGGGTGGCGGGGGCCGGTGCTGCCGAAGAAGGCGTCGGCGCGCGCGAGTTCGACGATCCGCCCGGCGTACATCACGGCGACCCGGTCGGCGATCCGTTCCGCCGCCGCCAGATCGTGGGTGATCATCAGCAGGGCCCGGCCCTCGTCGGTGTGGCGGCGGAGTTCGTCGGCCGTGCGGTTCACCAGATCGCGGTCGAGCCCGGTGGTCGGCTCGTCGGCGAGGAGCAGGGGCGCGTCGCCGACGAGCGCGAGCGCGGTCGCGGCCCGCTGGGCGAGGCCGCCGGACAGCTCGTGCGGGTAGCGGTCGAGGTGGCCGGCCGGAAAGGCGGCCCGTTCGGCCGCGACGACGGCGCTCTCGCGCAGCTCGCCGCGCGGTGTGCTGGTGAGCGCGCGCACGGTCTCCGACATCTGCGCTCCGACGGTACGAACCGGGGTGAGATGGGCGGCCGGGCTCTGCGGTACGAGGCCTATCCTGCGCCCGCGCACCGTGCGGGCGAGGGTCCGCTCGTCGGCGCCGAGGAGTTCGATTCCGTCGACGGTCGCGGTGCCGGCGGTCTGGGCGTTGCCCGGCAGCAGGCCGAGCAGCGCGGAGGCGAGCACGGACTTGCCGCAGCCGCTCTCGCCGACGAGGGCCAGGCACTCCCCCGCGGCGAGGTCGAAGGTCGCTCCGGTGACGGCGGCGATGTGCCGGCCGCCGCGCATCCGGAAGCGTACGGACAGGTCCCGTACGGACAGCACGGTCACAGCATCAGCTCCGATCGCCGGCGCGGGTTGATCCGCTCCCGCCAGGCGCCCGCGAGGCCCGCCACGGCGAGCGTCGGGACGATCAGGAACAGCCCGGGGAAGAGGGTGGGCCACCAGTCGCCGGCGAGGAGGGAACCGCGGGCGGACTGGACGAGGTTGCCGAGGCTGGCTTGGTGGGCGGGCAGTCCGAGCCCGAGGAAGGAGAGCGCGGATTCGTGCCACATGGCGTGCGGGACCATCAGGACGGCCGCGAGGCCGGCCTGGGGCAGCACTCCCGGCAGCAGATGCCGCGCGGTGACGCGCCAACGCGAGGCACCCCCGGAGATCGCCGCGTCGATGTACGGACGGGAGCGCAGGGACAGCACTTCCGAGCGGACGATGCGGGCGGTGGACAGCCAGTGGGTGAGCGCAACGGACACGATCACCGGCCAGACCCCGGGGCGGAACATCGCCACGATGAAGATGCCGAGGAGCAGATGGGGCACGGAGGCGAACGTGTCCACGATCCGCATCACCAGCCGGTCGGTCCAGCCGCCGAAGGCCGCGGCGGCGGCACCCACCAGGGTGCCGATCACGGTGGCGACCAGCGCCGCGACGACGCCCACGAGCAGTGAGATCCGCAGTCCGTAGACGCAGCGCAGCAACAGGTCGCGGCCCACGTCGTCGGTACCGAAGGGGTGGGCGGGCGACGGCGGTCGCAGCTTCATCGACAGATCGACCGCCTGCTCGTCGAGCTGCGCGATCGGCGGCACGACCAGGACCGCGAGGACGACCGCGGTCACGACAATCGCGGAGACGGAGACCCGGACGGTGCGGGTGGAGCGCCGGGTGCGCCCGCGACTGCGCCACACTGCCTCAGCCATCGAAGCCCACTCTCGGGTCGGCGAGGCCGTACAGCACGTCGGACAGGAGGTTGCCGGCGAGCACGGCGGCGGTGGCGAGGACCGTGAGCGCGGCCAGCAGCGGGAAGTCGACCGAGGTCGCGGCCTGGACGGTGGCGGCGGCGATGCCGGGCCAGCTGAAGACCGTCTCCACGAGCAGCGCACCCGTGATGAGTTCGGGCACGCGCGAGCCGATGAGGGTGAGCATCGGCAGCATGCCGGACCGCAGCGCGTGACCGAGCAGGACGGTCGGCTCGCCGAGTCCGCGGGCGCGGGCGCCGCGCACCGGGTCCTCGTCGAGCGCGTCGGCGACCCCTTGCCGTACGTACAGGAAGAACCAGGGCAGTTGGGAGATGCCGAGGACGGCCGCGGGCAGGACCAGGTGCGAGGCGACCTGGCCGAAGGTGACAACGTCGCTGGCGGTGTCGGTGAGTCCGCCGGCCGGGAGGACGCCCAGTTCGAGGGCGAAGAACCAGATGGCGAGCAGTCCGAGCCAGAAGGCGGGGGCCGCTTCGAGGGTGTAGGCGGCCGAGCTGACGCAACGGTCCAGCCAGCCGCCGCGGCGGCGGGCGGCCAGTACACCCAGTGCCGTACCGAGCAGGATGGCGACGGCGAACGCGGTGACGGCCAGGAGCGCCGACCAGCCGATCCGCTCGCCGACGACCTCGGCGACGGGCCTGCGCAGGACGCTGGAGTTCCCCAGGTCGCCCTGGAGCGCGGACATCAGCCAGTTCCACCAGCGGGTGACGAGCGGCTGGTCGACGCCGAGGTTGGCGCGGATCTGGTCCAGGTTCTCCTGGGTGGCGGTCAGTCCGGCGGTGCCGGTGTACGCCTTGACGGGGTCGAAGGGAGATGCGGCGGCGACGGCGAAGACGCCGAAGGTCACGACGAGGAGCACGGGGGCGGCGAACAGTGCCCGCCGCCCCGCCATCCGCGCCATCGCCTCCCAGGGAAGGCGGCGGGTCACTGCTTCGGGGTCCAGTCCTCGACGTTCCACCAGGGGCCGGAGGCGAGCCCGTGGTCGTGCGGCTCGACCTGGGTGGTCAGTCCGTCCCAGCGGTCGGCGACGACGTAGAGGTGGTCGATGTGGGTGAGGAAGGTGTAGCCCGGGTTCTTCACCAGTTCGCGCTGCACAGTGTCGTACGCGGCCTTGCGTACGGTCTTGTCGCCGCTCTTGCGGCCTTCGACCAGGGCGGCGTCGACGGCGGGGTTGTCGTAGCGGGCCATGTTGTTGAAGCCGTCGCCGCCGAACGAGGACGTCAGCAGCAGGTACTGGTCGAAGTCGGGGTCGGCCGGGGCGCCGCCGCCGGCGAGGACCGCGTCGTCCTTCATCCGCGGCTCGATGACCTCCCAGGTGCCGGCCTGTGTGGTGACGGCGATGCCGGCCTTCTTGGCGTCGGAGGCGTAGGCGAGGGCGTGTTCCTGGCGGAGCTTGTCACCGGCGAGGTACCAGAGCGGGAACGCGGCGCGCACGCCGTTCTTCTCGCGGATCCCGTTCTCGCCGGGCTTCCAGCCGGCGTCGTCGAGGATCTTCTTCGCCCGGGCCAGGTCGTGGGGGCGCTCGGTGCCCTTGGTGAACCACTCGCTGCCGGTGGGGACGGGACCGTAGGCGGGCTTGCCGGCGCCCTCGAGGATCTTGTCGACCATGGTCTGCCGGTCGACGGCGACGTCGAGCGCCCGACGGATCGCGATGTCGCCGGCGACCTTGTTGTGGGTCGGCAGCGTGACGGTCCGGTAGTCGTACGTCGTGGCCGCGTACGTCTTCTTCGCCCGGTCGCTCGTGAAACCCTTGGCGAGGTTGGGCGGCAGGATCGCGCCGTCGAGGTCGCCCGCGCGCAGTCGCGTGGCGCGGACGTCGTCGTCCTTGATGATCGCCATGGTGAACTTCTTCACCTTCGGCTCGCCGCCCCAGTAGTGGGGGTTCGCCTTGAAGCTGATCTTCTCGCCCTTGGACCATCCGGCGAGGACGTAGGGCCCGGTGCCGATCGGCTTGGTGGTGAACGGGCCGGTGTTGACGTCCTGCCCGGCCACGACGTGCTCGGGGACGATGGGCAGGACGGTGCGCTCGGCGAAGGGCGCGTAGGGGTACTTCAGCGTGAAGACCACGGTGTCCTCGCCGTTGGCTTCGACGTCCTTGATGGCGTCGAGCTCGGACTTGGAGGCGTTGTTGGTCTTCTTGTCCAGGATGGTGCGGTAGGTGAAGACGACGTCCTTGGCGCCGAACGGCTTGCCGTCGCTGAACTTCACGCCCTGGCGCAGTTTGTAGGTGTACGTCAGCCGGTCCTCGCTGATCCGCGGCAGCGCGGCGGCGAGTGCGGGTTCGAGGTTCATCCCGCGGTCGAGGGCCAGCAGTCCGTCGAAGATCTTCGCGTTGCCGTCCTTGCCGTAACCCAGCAACGGGCTGAGACTCTCGGGCTCGTACGCGATGCCGACGACGGCGGAGTCCTTGTCACCGTTCTTGCCGGCCGTGGCGCTGTCCGGGTTGGAGCAGGCCGCCGCGCCGAAGGTCAGCGCGGCGGCCAGCGTCGCTGCGGCCGGCCTTCGTATCGATCGGGCGGACATGACCCACTCCCCTAATGAAGATCCACTGTTATTGCGAACGATTCGCAATTAAACAGCACGCCGCGAGGAGTGGAGTACGCAGGTCCGCAAGGCGGTGCGGGGGCGGCCTACGGAGTCTCGATGTCGACCAGTTCGGCCAGAGCCTCCTTGTGGCTGCCCGCGGTACCGAGTGCGATCGAGTCCGACTTGGCCCGCTTGAGGTGGAGATGCGCAGGATGTTCCCAGGTCATGCCGATGCCCGCGTGCAGCTGGACGCACTCCTCGGCCGCGTGCACCGCGACCCGGGAGGTGTACGACTGGGCGACGGCGACCGCGAGAGGCGCTTCGGGGCTGCCGGTGGCCAGGGCGTCGGCCGCGTTGCGGACCGCCGCGCGGGCCGAGACGACCTCCAGCCACAGCTGTGCCATGCGGTGCTTGAGCGCCTGGAAGGAGCCGATCGGCCGGTTGAACTGATGGCGCTCCCTGGTGTGCCGCACGGTCTCCTCCAGGCACCACTCGGCGACGCCGAGCTGCTCGGACGCCAACAGCCCGGCCCCGGCGAGCAGTCCGCGGCGGATTGCCGCCTCCGCGGCCTCGGAGCCCGCGAGCCGGGTGGCCGCCGCGGTGCCGGAGACGGTCACAGCCGCGAGAGGCCGCGTCAGATCGAGCGGTGTCTGCGCCTCGACGCCGGCTTCCCCGGCCTCGACCGCGTACAGGCCGTCGGACCGCAGCACCAGGAACACATCGGCGGCGGCGGCGTCGGCGACACCGGAGACCCGGGACGTGCCCGCGGCGAGCGGCCCGTACGGGGAGGCAGACAGCGGGACGGCGAGTACGGCCACCCTACGGCCGGACGCCAGCGCGGCCAGCAGGTCGGCGACCTCCCGCGTCTGGGTGTCGAGCGCGAGCAGTACCTCGGTCGCGATGACCGAACTGGTCAGATACGGCGCGGGAGTCACCTGACGACCGAGCTCTTCGAGGACCACGGCCGCCTCACGGTGACTCGCCCCCTGGCCGCCCAGCTTCTCCGGGACGAGCAGGCCCGCGGCGCCCATGTCGGCGGCGAGCGCCTTCCAGAGCCCCGCGTCGTACGGCGTGCCGGCCTCGGCCCCCGTCAGCAGCGCTGCGGTGTCGGCGCGGTCGGTGAGCAGGGACCGAACGGCCGCCCTCAGGTCGTCCTCGGACTCGGAGTAGAGCAGGTCGGGCTGGGTGCTCCGCGTCGGCGCCTTCGTCATCGGGCGAGGTCCTTCCAGGCGATGTCCTTGTCGTTGCGCGGCTCGGACGGCAGCCCGAGTACGCGCTCGGCGACGATGTTCAGGAGCACCTCGCTGGTGCCGCCCTCGATCGAGTTGCCCTTGGAGCGCAGATAGCGGTAGCCGGCGTCACGGCCGGTGAAGTCGACCAGTTCGGGCCGGCGCATGGTCCAGTCGTCGTACAACAGGCCCTCCTCGCCGCGCAGTTCGACCTCCAGGCCGCTGATCTCCTGGTTGAGCCGGGCGAAGGCGAGTTTCATACCGCTGCCCTCGGGCCCCGGTTGGCCGGCGACGAGCTGCTGGCGCAGCCGCTCGCCGGCGAGGCGGGCGACCTCCGCCTCGACCCACAGGGTCAGCAGACGCTGGTGCAGGTCGTGCGTGCGCAGTTCGGGGCGCTCGCGCCAGGTCCGGGTGACGGGGCCGATCATGCCTCCCTCGCGGGGAATGCGGCTGCCGCCGATGGAGACGCGCTCGTTCATCAGGGTCGTCTGCGCGACCTTCCAGCCCTCGCCCACCTCGCCGAGGCGGTGTGCGTCGGGGATGCGCACATCGGAGAGAAAGACCTCGTTGAACTCCGCCTCGCCGGTGATCTGGCGCAGCGGACGCACCTCGACACCGGGGTCGGTCATGTCGCAGATGAAGTAGGTGATGCCGCGGTGCTTGGGCAGATCGGGGTCGGTGCGGGCGATGAGAATGGCCCAGCGCGCCACATGGGCGCTGGAGGTCCACACCTTCTGTCCGCTCACCACCCAGTCGTCGCCGTCGCGCACGGCCCGGGTGCCGAGCGCCGCCAGGTCGGAGCCCGCGCCCGGCTCGCTGAAGAGCTGGCACCAGACCTCGTCGCCGACCCACAGCGGCCGCAGGAAGCACTCCTTCACCTCCTTCGAGCCGTACGCGAGGATCGTCGGGGCCGCCATGCCGAGGCCGATGCCGATGCGGCGCGGGTCGTTGTCGGGCGCGTCGGCGGCGTTCAGCACGGCGTCCACGACGGCCTGAAGCGAGCGCGGCGCGTCGAGTCCGCCGAGGCCCTTCGGGTAGTGGACCCAGGCGAGGCCGGCGTCGAAACGGGCCTTGAGGAAGGTGGTGCGGTCGGTGGTGGCCGGTGGGTGTGCGGCCAGCAACTCCTCCGCGCGGGTGCGCAGTTCGGCGGCGTCCGTCATCGGGCGGCTCCTTCCGGAATGACCACCAGACGACCGGTGGTGGTGCCGTCGGCCACGCGCTGGACCGCGTCGGCGGCGTCCTTCATCGCGACCCGTCCACTGATCAGCGGCTTGACGGCGCCTTCGGCGGCGAGCCTGGTCAGTTCCTCGTGGCAGGCGAGGATCGCGGCCGGATCCTTCTGGTTGTACAGGCCCCAGTGCAGGCCGACGATCGAGTAGTTCTTCACCAGCGCATGGTTGAGCGCGGGGCTCGGGATGGCGCCGCTCGCGAAGCCGATGACGAGGATGCGGCCCTCGAAGGCGACGCACTTCGCGGACTTGGCGTACGCGTCACCGCCGACCGGGTCGTAGATCACATCGGCGCCCCGGCCACCGGTCGCCTCCTTGACGGTGGCGACGATGTCGTCGGTGCGGCGGTCGACGACCACGTCGCAGCCCAGCTCCCGGGCCACGCGGGCCTTGTCCTCGCCGCCGACGACGCCGATCACCCGGGCACCGGCGGCCTTGCCGAGCTGGACGGCGGCGCTGCCGACGCCGCCTGCGGCAGCGTGCACGAGCAGGGTCTCACCGGCCCGCAGCGCGGCCCGGCGGTGCAGCCCGAACCAGCCCGTCTGGTAGCCGATGTGCAGGGCGGCGGCCTCGGCGTCGTCGAGCGCCTTGGGGGCGGGGAGCACGGCAGCGGCGTCGGCCACCACGTAGTCCGCGAGTCCGCCGTCCGGCAGGGCGGGGTTGGCGATGACCCGGCGGCCGTCCTCGGTCTCGCCGCAGATCTCCACGCCCGGCGTGAAGGGCAGCGGCGGACGCACCTGGTACTGGCCGCGGCACAGCAGCGCGTCGGGGAAGTTGATGTTCGCGGCGCGGACCTTCAGCAGAAGCTGCCCGTCGCCCGGCGTGGGCCGGTCCACCTCTTCGAGCCGCATCACCTCGCTCGGCTCGCCGTTCCGGTGCACTCGCCATGCCTGCATCTCCGGGCCTCCACAAACCGTAGGCAGTACTGCGCTCCGGTCCGCATACTAAGCGGTCGCTTGCCGCTCGGGAAGCCCCCTTCCGGCCGCGCCGTCCCCCGCCCACCGCGTACCTCGTCCTGCTCCGGCCGGGGCGTCAGTCCTCCCTCTGCCGGGAACTCGGTCCTCCTTCCGCCCGGGGCGTCAGCTCTGCTTCGGCCTGGCCCGGACGTGCATGCGCTCGCCCTGCGGCCCGAACAGGCTCAGGAACTCCACGCTCCCCTCGCCGACGGCGCCGAACCAGTGCGGGACCCGGGTGTCGAACTCCGCGGCCTCACCCGCCCCGAGCACCACGTCGTGCTCGCCGAGCACCAGCCGGAGCTTCCCGGACAGGACGTACAGCCACTCGTAGCCCTCGTGCGTCCGGGGGTCGGGCTGCTGGGTGCCCGGCTCCTGCACGACCTTGTACGCCTGGAGCCCGCCCGGCTGGCGGGTGAGCGGCAGCATGGTCCTCCCGTGCCGCACGATCGGCTTCGCCCGCACCCTCGGATCCCCGACGGGCGGGGCACCGACGAGCTCGTCGAGCGGCACCTGGTGTGCGCGGGCGATGGGCAGCAGCAGCTCCAGGCTGGGCTTGCGGCGACCGGACTCCAGACGCGACAGGGTGCTGACGGAGATCCCGGTCACCTCGGAGAGGGCGCCGAGGGTGGCACCACGGTCGCGGCGGATACGGCGGAGGCGGGGACCGACCTCATCGAGGACGGAATCGAGCGCAGGTTCGTCGTTCATGGAACCATTGCAGAAACAGCAAGGCGATGTGTCAAACCCGAAGCCTCCGGCCCCCTGCTCGGGCGTCGTCGAGATCAAAGATCAGCGCACGCCCATGGACGATTCGGCCGCCACCGGATACTCATGCCCTCATGACAGATCGTCTCGGCATTCCCGCACCTCCGCCGCTCGGCGCCGCCGCCCTGCCCGAGGGGACGTTCGAGGGCAGGAGCGTGATCGTCACCGGAGGCGGATCGGGCCTCGGGAAGGCGATCGCGATGGAGTTCGCCCGGCTCGGCGCGGATCTCATGATCGTGGGCCGCAAGGCCGACCGGCTCAAGGCCGCGCAGGACGAACTCACCGGGCTCGGCGGCCGCGTCACCGCCGCCCTGTGCGACATACGCGAACCGGACCGCATAGCGGAGGTCATCGATGCCGCCGAGGCCGCCTTCGGTCTGCCGGGGGTGCTCGTCAACAACGCGGCGGGCAATTTCCCCGTGCCCGCCGAGGAGCTGTCCGCCAACGGCTGGCGCTCCGTCGTGGACATCACCCTCAGCGGGACCTGGTTCATGACGCAGGAGTTCGGCCGCCGGCATCTGGCCGCCGGCACACCGGCGTCCATCATCAACCTCGGCGCGTCGTACGCCTGGACGGGCGGGCCCGGGTTCGTGCACTCCGCGGCGGCCAAGGCGGGCGTGCAGAACATGGTCGAGACCCTGGCCGTCGAGTGGGGGCCGTACGGAATCCAGATCAACGCCCTGGTGCCGGGGCTCGTGCCGCACGACGACATGAGCGCCGATCTGCGGGGCGGCCTCGACCGAGCCGAGGACAAGGACGTCCGGCAGCCGGCGCTGCGGGTGGGGCAGCCGAGGGAGATCGGGTGGGCGGCGACGTTCCTGGCCTCTCCCTACGCCCAGTTGATCACCGGACACACGCTGGTGGTGGACGGCGCCAACTGGCAGCGCAGGGCGCTGGTGAACGAGCCGGTGGTGACCGTTCGCGAGCAGCTGGGCCGGGGTCCGTTCACGGGCTGACCCGCGGCCCGGGGTGCGGACCGCCCCGGCCTCGGGCGCCCGAAACCGGGTCGGCACGCGTTCACCGGCCCTCGAAGTCCGGGGGCCGGCGGGCCGCCTTGGCCGTATAGCCCTCGCGGCAGTCCTCCGAGGTGAGCGTGAGTGACGCGCCGAGCGCCGCACGGTCGAGCGCCTCCGCGAGACCGGCGTCCGCGAACGCGTCGATGTCGCGCTTGACGGCCCGCACCGCGAGCGGCGCGTTCCGGGCGATGTCCGCGGCCAGTTCCTGCGCGGCGGCGACCAATTCGGTGACCGGGGTGACCAGTTGGACCAGACCCAGGCGGGCGGCCGTCGCCGCGTCGATACGCCGGCCGGTCAGCGCCAGGTACTTGGCCCACCCCGCGCCCGCCTCGCGCGCGATCCGCAGATCGCCGCCCGCGTCCACCGCCACCCCCAACCGCGCCTCCGGCAGGGCGAAGACGGCGTCGTCCGCGGCGACGCGGATGTCCGCCATCAAGGCGAGCTCGAAGCCGAAACCGAGGCAGTAGCCCTGCACCGCGGCGACGACCGGCTGCGGCAGTCCGGCGAAGGCCGCGAAGCGCTCGTGCGCCCAGCGGATGCCTTCGTAGTAGCGCTGGGTGCGCTCCGCGGCGGACTCGCCGGTGATCCCGCCGCCGGGGGCGGTGACGTCGATGCCCGCACAGAACGCGCGACCCTCGGCCCGCAGCAGCACCGCCCTGACGCTGTCGTCGAAGCGGATCCGGTCGGCCATCAGGCCCAGTTGGCGGGTGGACTCCCAGCTCCAGCCGTTCAGCGTGCCGGGACGGCAGAGGGTGAGGACGCCCACGCCGTCCGCGATGTCGAGGCGGATGCGCTCCTCGCCCTCGGCGATCTCCCGGTCCAGTGTGTCGATCACCGCCACCCCCTCTGACGCATCATCAGAAACCAGGGCAGCGTACCTCCGCCGTCAGCCGCCGAACAGCTCGAAGGCGACGGCCGGGCGGCCGCCGAACCGCGGGCCGACGGCTTCCGCGCTGCCGACGAGGAAGGTGCGGCAGTACTCCTGCGGATCCTCGTCGGTCAGGACCTGGATGTAGCTGCGGTGCTCCATGAGAGAGCGGACCGAGCGTTCGAGGCCCGCGGTCGCGTCGACCGCGTGCGTCGGCGTGGAGGAACCCGCGACCGCGACCCAGCGGACACCGTTCCACGGCTGGAGGCCCTGCTCGGAGATGAGCTCGGGGAAGATCCAGCGGTTGCCGGCGTCCCCGGCCGCGTCCAGCGTCGCCCGGCCCACCGCACGGTGGTCGGGGGTGTTCCAGGCGACCCCGCCCCAGGTGTCACGGTGGTTGAGGGTGAGGACCAGTTCGGGACGGTGGCGCCGGATCGCCGCCGCGATGTCCCGGCGCAGGGGGACGCCGTACTCGATCACGCCGTCCTGATGGTCCAGGAACTCCACCGTGGACACTCCGACGACGGCCGCGCTCGCCCGCTGCTCCCGCTCACGCAGCGGGGCGCACTCGGCGGGCGCGATGGTGTCGATGCCCGCCTCGCCCCGGGTGGCGAGGAGGTAGGAGACCTCGCGCCCGCCGTCGGTCCAGCCGGCGATCGCCGCGGCGCAGCCGTACTCCAGGTCGTCGGGGTGCGCGACGACGGCCAGTGCTCTGTGCCAGTCGTCGGGCATCGGTTCCAGCTGATCCGTCACGGGAGCGCTCATGGCCGCAGGATACGTCGCTGACCTGGCGTCAGCACGGCCCGGCGAGCTGTCCGGTTGCACCTTCACGGCAGGCCGCGGGGGCTCTCCGGCCCCCTCGGCGACCTGTGCGGGTGGGACCTTCCGGCGGCCGGCGCGGCCCTTCCGCCTCCCCGGCGCCCGTGGGGTTCAGAGCTCCCCGCGGGCCAGGCCGAGCAGCCGGTCCAGGACCCGTGAGCCGCTCGTCCGCACCCCGTCGTGCTCGTACTCGTCCGTGACCCAGGTGCGCAGCCCGCGGACGGTACGCGCGGTCCGCAGCGCGTGCTCGGTGTCCACGTACATGTCGTCGTGGTAGACGGCCGCCGCGACCGGCACCTGGTTGGCGGCCAGTCGCGTGGCGTCGTACAGCGGTTCCCAGTCGCTCCGGGCCGCGAGCGCGTCGGCGCATCCGCGCAGGGGCCTCAGCGCCGGATCCACCTCGAAGTGCCAGGGGTGGACCGACTCCCCGGTGAACAACAGCGGACCGTCGCCCGCGAGGGCCGTGGCCGCGTCGAACTGCGGGAACTCGGCGCGCACCCGCTCGGCTGCCCAGTTCGTGGCCCGCTCGCCCTGGGCGTAGATCGCCTCGTGCAGGACGGCGTAGAGCGGATGCGCGGCGAAGGACAGCGTGGCGAGGACCGCCTCCTGGAAGGCGTCCGAGAGTTCGTGGCGCCGGCCCACGCGGACGAAGGCGCTCTCCAGCAGATAGTGCAGATGGTGGCTGCCGTCCCCGGACCCGAGAAGGATGCCCAGCGACTGGAAGGCCTCGGGCGTGAGCGTATAGCCCCCGGGCAGGTCGGTCGGGTGCTCGGCGAGGTGGGCGGCGATCCGGCGGGCCCGCCGGATGTCCTGCGGGTAGCGGGCATAGTGGGCCTCGACCTTGCGCTGGATGCGGGGGTACGCGGCGCGGTAGACGTCGTCGGCGGTGGCGTCCAGCGAGGGCAGTCCCCCGGTGACGAGTACGGCGCTCAGCCCGTGGGGCGCGGTGGAGAGATAGTGCGTGGCGCAGAATCCGCCGAAGCTCTGGCCGAGCACGGTCCAGGGCGCACCGCCGGTGAGACGGTGTCTGACGACCTCGCAGTCGCGCACGATGCTGTCGGCCCGGAAGCGGGCGAGGTGGTCGGCCTGGGCCTCGGGGCCGCCGCGCTCCGTCAGCGTCTGCCGGTTCCGCGGGCCGGAGCGGCCGGTGCCGCGCTGGTCGAGGAGGAGGACGCGGTACTCCTGCACCGCGCGGCCGAGCCAGGCCTGCCGGCCGATGAAGCGGCGGGCACCGAAGCCGGGTCCGCCCTCCAGATAGACCAGCCACGGCAGGTCGTCACCGCCCCGCGTCCCGGCGACGACCTCGCGGCCGAACAGTTCGAGCTGCTCGCCGCCCGGGTCGCGGTGGTCGAGAGGGACGGCGAAATGCCGGTCGGTGAGGACGACTCCCGGCTGGCGGTATGTGCTCACTGGTGCTCCTGTCCTGTACGCCCCACGCCCGCCCATGGGATCACATGGGCGGGCGCAGGTCGCGGGGAACGGAGGTCAGCCGGTCGGGAAGTTGTCCGCGGACCGGATCCGGTCACGGACCCACACTCCGGCGGGCTTCAGGGACCCGGTGCCGGTCCAGGGGCCGTTGCTGTTGCAGGTGCCGCCCTTGAAGACGGCGCCGGAGCGGCTGTCGTCGGAATAGTTCCAGTTGACCCAGCTGATCTTCTTGCTCGCCATCAGATCGATGTACTGCTGGGAGCGGGTGAAGTTGTCGGCCCCGTCGCCGGAGGCCGTCTGGGTGCCGAACTCCGTGACGAACATGGGCAGTTTGTCGGCCGCGCGCGAGAGCGTGTCGAGGTACTCGCTGTCGTGCGACGCCGCGTAGAAGTGGAAGGTGTACATGATGTTGGACGCGTTGACCGGGCTGTTCACGATCTCGGTCTCGCTCGCGCCCTCGGAGACACCGAGGGAGGACCAGGCGCGGGTGCCGACGAGAACCGGGGTGTCCGGGTCGTTCTGCCGGATGACCGGGATGAGCTGCTCGGCGTAGCTCTTGATCCGCGACCAGCTCACTCCGCTGGGCTCGTTGGCGATCTCGTACAGCAGGTTGTTCTTGTTGCCGTGGCGCTGGGCGATCTCGGTGAAGAACGTCTTGGCACGGGCCAGGTTGTGGTGGGGGTCGCCCGGGGTGAGCATGTGCCAGTCGACGATCGCGTACATGCCGCGCGCGGTGGCCTGTTCGATGATCGAGTGGACCAAGTCGGTGAACCTGCGCGGGTCGGTCTCGTAGCCGCCCTCCTGGATGTACATGGAGATGCGCAGGACGTCGGCGTTCCAGTCGGTCGCCAGGGCGTTCAGCGAGCCGGTGGTCACACACTGGTTGTACCACTGGAGGCCGTGGGTGGACATGCCGCGCAGTTGGATGGGCTTGCCGTACTGGTTGCAGAGCTTGGTGCCGCAGACCTTGAGTTGGCCGTTGATCTCCACGGGGGTCCGACCGACGGGCGGCGGGCCCCCAGCGTCGGTGGCGAGACTGTCCACGTTGGGGCCGCCGTTGGCCGTGGTGGCGGTGGCCCGGACGGTGTTGCTGCCGGCCCTGAGGTCGGCGGTGACGGTGGCGGTGTTCCAGGAGGTCCAGGCTCCGGTGCCGGGGAAGGCCCGGCCGGCGGCCACGACTGCTCCGTTGACGGTGACGGTCATCGGCCGGTCGACCGCGGTGCCGTTGGCGTAGCGGAAGGTCAGTGTGGTGCTGCCCGCCTGTGCCGCGCTGACGGTCCACTCGACGCGACTGCCGGTGCTGTTGTTGTAGTTGACGAAGCCGCTGCCGGTGAAGCCGGCGTGGTTGGACTCCGCGACTCCTTGCGAGATGACGGCGTTCTCGGCCTCGTGGGTGACGGCGGCCGCTGCTTCCGGGGCCTCGGCGGCCGTGGGGGCTGCCGGTGCGGTGGGGGCCGTGGTGAGGCCGAGGAGCAGGGCGGCGGCGAGGGTGCCGACGCCGCCGAGTGAGCGTAACCAGTTCCTTGACGGTCTCATGGGTCTCCGTTGCCTGTTCGTGAGGGGGCCCGGACTAAAAGGAAACTTTCCTAACCGGATGGAATAGCAGCCCGGACTCTCCACTGCAAGGGTCATGACAAGAATGACCGGTGGCCGTGATCGCCCGTGACTCGTACAGTCGCGGCCCGTGTGCGCGTCCGGGGACCCGCTTCTAGCGTGAGGACATGATCCGGTTCGAGCAGGTCAGCAAGGTCTACCCGGACGGCACGACCGCCGTCGACGGCCTGTCCTTCGAGGTCGCCGAGGGTGAGCTGGTCACGCTCGTCGGCCCCTCGGGCTGCGGCAAGACGACCACGATGATGATGGTCAACCGGCTGATCGAGCCGACGTCGGGCCGCATCTTCGTCGACGGCCAGGACATTTCGGGTGTCGACCCCGTCGCACTGCGCCGCCGGATCGGCTATGTCATCCAGCAGGTCGGCCTGTTCCCGCACCGGACCGTTCTCGACAACACCGCGACCGTCCCCGCGCTGGTCGGCTGGAAGAAGGCGAAGGCCCGGGCACGGGCGGCCGAACTGCTCGACCTGGTGGGCCTGGACCCCGCGACGTACGGCTCCCGCTATCCGGCGCAGCTCTCGGGCGGCCAGCGCCAGCGGGTGGGTGTCGCCCGCGCCCTGGCCGCCGACCCGCCGGTGCTGCTGATGGACGAACCGTTCGGCGCGGTGGACCCGGTGGTGCGCGAGCGGCTGCAGAACGAGTTCCTGGGCCTCCAGGCCACGGTCCGCAAGACGGTGCTTCTGGTCACCCACGACATCGAGGAGGCGGTACGGATGGGTGACCGTATCGCCGTGTACGGAGAGGGGCGCATCGAGCAGTTCGACACCCCGGCGGCCGTGCTCGGGACACCGGCGACCCCGTATGTGGCGCATTTCGTCGGCGCGGACCGCGGGCTGAAGAGGCTCTCGGTCACGGTGATCGAGGAACACGACCTGGAGCAGCCGCCGGTCGCGCGTCTCGAAGAGACGGCGAGGTCGGCCGCGGACCGGCTCCGTGAGGAGGACTCCCGCTGGGCGGTGGTGCTCGGCCCGGGCGGCGATCTGCACGGCTGGGTGTCCGCGGACGCCCTCGCGATCGCCGGCGAGCGGGGCACGGTCGGCGAACTGGCCCGGCGGATGGAGGCGTGGGTACCGCTCGGAGCGCCGCTGAAGCAGGCGTTCAGCGAGATGCTCCAGCACGACGCGGGGTGGGTCGCCGTGGTGGACGGCTCACGCTTCGTCGGAGTGCTCACCCCGGCGAAGCTGCACGAGGCGCTGCGCCGTTCCGTGGACGCGGACGCGCAGGGTGTGGGGCGGGACGAGGTGGACTTCGACTCGGTGTCGGACGCGTAGACGGGGCGGGCCGGTCGGGGCGATTTCAGGCCGAAGAGGAGCGACGTGCTCGAACCCGAGAGCACGAAGGGGATGACCGTGCGTGCCGTTGCCCAAACACCGTGTCAGGTAGGGATATTGACGGGCCGTGAGGTACGGGGCGACCTGCCCACGACCTCGTACCCGGCCGGAGGCGCGCATCGCGTCGGTTACGGTGCTGGGTGTGGTGATCACGGGAGGGGACACGGCGGCACCAGGTACCGCGTTGCTGATCGCGGCCGCGCCGGTCGGTAAGGGGCGTCTGATCGACGCGAGTTCGGTGCTGCCCGCGCTGGCCGCCGTACCTCCGAGCGCCCTGACGGGGACGCCCGCCGCGACGGTGGTCGAACTCGCGGACCCGCTCGACCCGCAGACCGTTCTGACCCGGATCCGGGCGGCGGCGGCCGCGGAGGGCCCGGTGTTCCTGTACATCGCCGGTCAGCTCCAACTCGACCGCAAGCAGCGCCTGCCCCATTTGGCGCTCGCGCGGTCCACACCCTCGACCATGCGGTACACCGCGCTGCCCTGGCACTGGCTCGGCGCCGAGCTGATGATCAGGCGGCCCGGAACCACGACGATGATCGTGGATCTGGTCGCGGACGCGGAGACATGGACACGGGTGGCCAGGGAGGGACTCGGCCTGGGCGGCGGCGTGCATCTGTACGGCCGCGTCTCACCGCCGCCGCAGCGCCGGGACGCGGTCGGCCCCGCCTACCTCGCGGCCTGCGCCTCCATCTGGCGCAGCGGCTCCCGGCCGAGCCCCGCGGCCCTGCACGAACAGGCGGCGCTCCAGTCGGGAGGGGAGGGTGCACTGCTTCTGTCCCGGACGGTGGGCACGCCGCCGCACGGAACGACGGCGGATGGCGGGTTTGTGACCTTTCCGAACGGGGCGACGGAAGGGGGTGGGTACGCGACCCTCCCGCCCGCGGCTCTCCCGGTGACTCCTCCGGCCCCGGCGGGCGGCGCGTACGCGCCCGTGGCCGCCGTCCCGTACGCGACTGCGCCCGTCGACGCGGGCGGTGGGCAGCCGGACTCCCGGCCGGCGCGGCTCACCGTCGCGCACGTCGTCGCGGACGAAACACCTGCGCCCCCGCCCCGCTCCCCCGACGCCGCTCCGGCGCCTCTCCTCCCCGCACAGGCCACCGGCAGCAGCCCGCACCCGGCACCCCCGACGGCCCCGGGGCCCGGCGTAGCGTCCGGGAGCGGCCCCGCCGACGGTGACGACCCCCATCCCGCCCTCCTCGCCGCCGCCCACGCCGGGCGGCATCACGAAGCCGCGGCGGCCGCCGCCGCGTGGGAGCAGCAGGCCCTGCGCAGCCATGGACCCGCCTCCCCCGAGGCTCTTCACTGGGTCGAGGTACGCGCCGATCTCGCTCGGCTCGCGGGTGATCCCGCCCTCAGCTGCGAGTTGTGGATGGCCGCCGCCGAGACCCGTCTCACCCGGCAGCAGGCCGCCGACGATCCCGACGTCGAGGGCGCCGTCGACCGTGCGCACCACCAGTGGGAGCAGATCAGGGACGTCGTACGGGCGCGGGCGCTGGCACCGGGGCTCGTCGCCCTGCGGCGGCGCGTCCCGGGCCGACAGCGCGGGGCCCTTAAGGTGCTGCAGCGGCGCCTGGAGACTCTGCACGCCCAGCCCCCGGCCGGCCGCGGCGCCTCCTGACCCTCCCCGGGTGTGTCCGTGGTCACGCGCGGCCGCCCCGCGCGGGTCACGGAAGGCCCCGGAGGGCTCCAGCACCACGGCTGTGACGTACATCCTTTCGGCGCTCCGGCGGACGCCCTTACGCTGGCCGGCCCCGCACGCCCCGGGCACGCGAGTCCTCGCGACCCGACCACGCAGTGGTGACAGCACCACGGCGGGCACAGGGAAAGGACCGTCCACCATGCCCAGTGATCTCTCGCCGGTCATCGCCGCCTCCGCGCGCTGGCTGCTGTCGGCGTTCCCGCCTGCGGCCGGCCCGCTGAACGACGCCCTGGCCGAGGCCCAGGCGCGTCATGCGGTCGCCATCGCCGCCGCCCTGCGCTACCCCACCGCGCTGGACGCCGAACTGCTGGACCTGCTCGGTCCCGGCGGCTCCGGGCGGCTGGACGCCGTCACCGGCGCCGACGCCCATCCCCTGTGGGCGGCGGAGTTCGAGTGGCGCACGCGCGTGGACGAAACCGTCGTCAGCTGGGCGGCCTGTCTGCTGGCCGACGCCGATCTCGCCGCCGTCGCGGCTGCGTGCACGGCCGCCACACATCACGGCGCGGGCGGGATCGACGGCGCGGGCGGTGGCATCGGCGGTGCGCGCCGGCTGACCGTTCCGAGCCCCCGCGATCACCGTGCCGCGCCGCTGTTGCGGCATCCGGACCTTCTCCACCCCATCGCGGACCTCCACCGCGCGGCACTGGTCGAGCTCCTCGCGCCGGCCCCCGCCACTCCGGCGCCAGGCCGTTCGTGACGTTGGTGGGGTACCGCGTGACATCGGGCGGCCCCATCACGTGCCGGACGTGGGCAGCAGCCCCTTGGACTCCAGGTAGTTCCGCGCCACGTCCTGGGGCAACCGCCGCCAGCTGTCCACCTGTTCGTTCATGGACGCCAGATCCGCCGTCGTGAGCACCGGGTTGAGCTTGCCGAGTGCCTTGGTGACGCCGGCACTGCCGGCGCGTGAGCGGTTCACCACCGGCACGATGTAATCCGCGTTCTGCAGGTGCTTGTCGTCCGCCAGCAGGACAAGACCGAAGTCGTCGAGCGTCCCGTCCGTCGTCGTGGTCAGCACCATCTGGTCCTGTCCGCTCTGGACGGCCTGTTTGGCCTGGGTGGTTCCGACGCCCTTGGGATCCACCGCCGTGATGTCGATGCCGTAGGTCTTCCTCAGCCCGGGCTCGCAGTACGGCCGCTGGACGCACTCGTCACCCGCCGCGAGCCGTACGGGCCGGCGCGACCTGCCCAGGTCGCTCAGCGTCTTGAGCCCGTACTTCTCGGCGAACGCCGCGCTCACCGCGAACGCGTTCTGGTCGACGGCCTTCCCGGCGTCGAGCACGGTGAGGCCGCGGGGCGTCGCCAGCCTGCGCACGGCCGTCATCGTCACCGCGAGGTCGGGTGAGCCGACGGTGCCCGCCTTCGGCCCGTTGGCCTTGGCGTTCAGCCAGTCGGCGAAGGTGGCCGCGTACTCCGGCACCACGTCGATCTGCCCGCTCTCCAGCGCGGGTTCGTAGATCTCCCGGTTGGTCACGGACAGGATCTCGGTGCTGTAGCCGGCGTTCTGGAGCAGCAGCGCGTACATCTGGGCCAGAAGATCGCTCTCGGTGAAGCCCGCGGATCCGATCGTCAGGTTCTTGCTGTCGCCGGGCGCATCGGTGACCGCCCCCTGGTTCTCCAGCGATGGGCCGCTCGCACAGGCCGTGAGGACCGCCAGCGAGGCGACCGTGAGAGCGTGGCGGGGCCTCATCCTCCGCTCCCCCGCACCCACCCGGGTGCCAGCCGCTGCCCCAGTTCGAACAGGCCTTCCGCGAGCAGGGCGAACAACGCGACCAGCACCGCCCCGGCGACCACCTGCGGAGTGGAGGCGAGGTTGAAGCCCGCGGTGATGATCCTGCCCAGTCCGCCGCCGCCCGCGAGGGCGGCGATGGTCGCGGTGGCGACCAGTTGCACGGCCGCGATCCGTACGCCGGTCAGGATCAGCGGCAGGGCGAGCGGGATCTCCACGCCGAGGAGCATCTGACGGCCGGTCATCCCCATTCCGCGGGCCGCACGAACGACGTCCTGGTCCACTCCGCGCATGCCGACATAGGCGTTGGTCAGCAGGGGCGGAACGGCGAACAGCACCAGTGCGATGATCGTCGGCCAGGAACCGTAACTGCCGATCGGGCTGAGCAGCAGCAGGACCAGTACGGCGAAGGTGGGCACCGCGCGACCGACGTTGGAGATGTTGACGGCCAGTGCGCCGCCCTTGCCGAGGTGTCCGAGGACGAGGGCGACCGGCAGGGCGATCAGACAGCTCAGACCGAGGCACACGGCGGTCAGGAACAGATGCTCGCCGAGACGGTTCCAGACCCCGTCGGTGCCGGACCAGTTGGCGGCGCTGGTGAGCCAGTCCCAGGCGGCGGAGAGGGTGTTCATGCCTGTCCTCGTCGCGTCCAGGGCGTGGCGAACCGCTGGACGAGGAGGAGCAGCAGATCCGCGGCGACGGCGATGACCACGCAGAGCAGGGAGGCGGTGAGCACCTGGGCCTTGAAGTAGGTGTTCATTCCGGAGTAGATGAGGTTCCCCAGACCGCCGTAGCCGACGATCGCGCCGATGGTGACCAGGGAGACCGCGGAGACCATGGCGATCCGCAGTCCGGCCATGGCGGCGGGCAGCGCGAGCGGCAGTTCGACGGCGAGCAGCAGGCGGATGGGGCCGTAGCCCATTCCGCGCGCCGCCTGCCGGGTCTCCTGCGGCACCGCACGCAGTCCGGCGAGGATGTTGCGGACCAGCAGGGTGAGCGAGTAGAGGACCAGCCCCGCGATGACGAGTGAGGCGGAGAGCCCGTAGGCGGGGAGCAGCAGCGAGAACATCGCCAGCGACGGGATCGTGTAGAGGACGGTCGTCACCCCGAGCACGGGCCCGGCGGCCCAGCGCCAGCGGCGTGCCGCGACGGCGAGAGGGACGGCGAGAAGCAGGGCGATCGCCACCGCGATCAGCGTGAGCTGGAGGTGCTGGAGGACGGCGTCCCAGAGGATCTCACGGCGGGTGGACACATACTCACCGCAGATCCAGTCATTGTGCGCGAGGCAGTCGTCGGGGGTCGCGGTCACCTGTTCATTGCAGCCCGACCGGTGCTGCGACCGCGCGTTCTGCTCGCCTGTCCGGGTGCCGACGGAGCGGGCCCGGCCGACGTGGGACGCCGTGACCAGGTGATCCAGATATGTGATCGGACAGAAGTTACCTAAAGGTATGTAGTGACTTCCCATACGGCCCGCAGTAGAACATGTTCCCATTCGTCAAGAGTGAGGAACATCACATGAACGACGCTCACCTGCACGACGAGACACCCAAAGGCGTATCGCGCCGTCGATTCATCACAGGAACAGGTTCCATTCTGGGTGCGGTGACGCTGGCCGGTCACACCACCCCCGCGCAGGCGAAAGCCGCCCTCGTGCCCGCTCCGATTCCGCCGGGCTCCCATGTCCGGGCTCTCGTGATCGGCACCGGCTACGGTGGCTCGGTCGCCGCCCTGCGTCTCGCCCAGGCCGGCATCGACGTGCACATGGTCGAGATGGGCATGGCCTGGGACACCCCCGGTCCGGACGGTAAGATCTTCGCCAACACCACCAAGCCGGACAGACGCTCCTACTGGCTGCGCACCAAGACCAAGCAGCCCCTCAGCAACTTCCTCGGATTCCCGATCGACAAGGCCATCCCGCGTTACACCGGGATCCTGGACGCCGAGGAGATGGGCGGGATCATCGTCTACCAGGGCCGCGGAGTCGGCGGTGGCTCCCTGGTCAACGGCGGTATGGCGGTCACACCCCGCCGCGAGAACTTCCCGGCGGTCCTCCCCTCGGTGAACGCCGACGAGATGTACAACGTCTACTATCCGCGCGCCAACGCCGCGCTCGGGGTCAGCACCGTCGACCCGGCCTGGTTCGAGACGGCGGAGTGCTATCAGTACGCCCGGGTGGGCCGTAAGCACGCCCAGCGCTCCGGCTTCCCGTTCGTGTTCGTGCCCGATGTGTACGACTGGGACTACATGAAACAGGAGGCGGCCGGCACCGTTCCCAAGTCGGCGCTGGAGGGCGAGATCCTCTACGGCAACAACTACGGCAAGAAGTCCCTCCAGAAGACCTACATCGCTCAGGCCAGAGCGACCGGCAGGGTCGCCATCTCACCACTGCACAAGGTCACTTCGGTCCGCCCGGCCGCCGCGGGCGGCTACACGGTCGTCATCGACGAGATCAACACCAACGGCGACACGGTCACCACCAAGAGCGTGACGGCGGACAAGGTGTTCTTCGCGGCCGGCAGTGTCGGCACCAGCAAACTCCTGACCAAGCTCAGGGCCACCGGCGCGCTGCCCGGCCTGAACTCCGAGATCGGCAAGGGCTGGGGAGACAACGGCAACGTCATGTGCGGCCGCGCCAACCACCTGTGGGACCCGACCGGCAAGCTCCAGTCGTCCATCCCCTGCTCCGGCATCGACAACTGGGCCGCCGGGGGCGCGTTCGCGGAGGTCGCACCGCTCCCCACCGGGATCGAGACGTTCGCCTCGTTCTATCTGTCGATCACCAAGAACCCGCACCGGGCCCAGTTCACCTGGAACGCCTCGACGGGCACGGCCGACCTGAACTGGCAGACGGCCTGGAAGCAGCCGTCCATCGACATGGCCAAGACGATCTTCGACAAGATCAACGCGAAGGAAGGGACCATCTACCGGACCGACCTCTTCGGCACCTACAAGATCTGGGGGGACCATCTCACCTACCATCCGCTCGGCGGCGCGGTCCTGAACAAGGCGACCGACAACTACGGCCGTCTCCACGGCCATCCGGGGCTGTACGTCATCGACGGCGCGCTGATCCCCGGCAACGCCAGCGTCAATCCCTTCGTCACCATCACGGCGCTCGCGGAACGGAACATCGAGAGAATCATCGCCGCGGACCTGTAGCAACGAACTGACCGGCGACGACCGGCGGAGGCCGAGGGACGAGCCTTCACGCGGGTCGGCCGGGAGCCGGGGCCGGCCCATCTCACCGAGCGGCCCCGGACACCTCAGTGGCCGGGCAGGACGCACACCGCGTCGAGGCCCAGCACATGATTGAGCCTGCCGAACGCCAGCCAGGAGCCGATGCTCATACTCAGCTCCACGATCTCGTGCTGGCTGTAGTGAGCGGTCATCCGGGTCCAGAACTCGTCGTCGAGGCCGTGGTGGTCCAGGGCGTACCGCTCCGCGTACTCGGCGGCCAGCCGGGTGCGGTCGTCGAAGGCCGCCGTGGTGCGCCACTGCGTCACCGCCTCGGCGAACTCGTCCTCGACCTTCTCGCCGTCCCGGTCGGTACGCCAGTCGAGGCAGAAGAGGCATCCGTTGATCTGGGCGATCCTCAGCCGCGCCGCCTCGAACTCACGCAGTCCCAGGGTCGTGTGCTCGTACACGGACAACGAGAAGTTGGCGGCGGCCATGCCGATGCCCGGGACCATCTCGCCCCAGACATAGCCGATCGGCTCCTGGCCCTCGGGAATGTCGATGTTCATCGCCGGCTCCTTCCGAGCCTGCCGACTGCGGCGCGCAGTGGGACGTCGAGTGCGTCGTAGAGTCCGGGTTCCGCTTCCACCAGCCAGTCGATGGCGTTCACCAGCCGGCCGACCGCCGCGGCGTTACCGCCCGCCGACCGGTTCTCGCCCTCGTCGGTGGCCTCGACCGTGACCTCGATGCGCGGGCGGCCCTCGATGATCACCCGGTGCGCGCCGGCACCGTCCGGCGGTGTGGGCCAGTGCGGAGCACAGGACGGGTGGATACGGGTGACATGCTCGATGACAATGCGCGCCTCACCCTCGACGATGCCCTGCACCTCGAACCGCACGGCCCCCTGCGTGCCCGCCTCGAAGTCGCCCATGGTCCTGGTGCTCACCGTGGAGTCGAGCGGGCACCGGTCCAAGGTCTCGCGGATCTCGTCGAGTTCGACGCCGAGCGCCCTGGCCATCAGCCGAATCTGTCCGCCCCACACCATGGTGGGAATCGACGGAGCCAGCATCAGGGGCTCGTAGTCCATAGGCCGGCCCATGCCGACCAGATACCGGACCGAGTCCGGCTGGTCGTAGGTGGAGTAGTCGAAGATCTCCTGGCACCGGATGACGTCCACGGAGGTACCGAGGCCACTGATCAGCAGCGGCAGTACATCGTTGCCCCACCCGGGGTCGACACCGGAGACGAACAGCGATCCTCCGCCGTCCGTGATCGCCGCCAGCACCGGGTCGCGCAGTTCCCGGGGGGCGTTGCGCTGGTCGTAGAGCGCGTACAGCGCCGGGGTGACGACCACCGCTCCGGCCCGGACAGCCCTGAGGATGTCGGCCTGGGCCTCGTCGGGGCGGATGTCACCGGACGCCGCGTACACGACGGCCCGTGGGCTCGCGGCCAGCACCGTGTCGATGTCGTCGGTGGCCGAGACGCCCAACTCTTCACTCAGGCCGGCGAGATGGCCCGCGTCGCGACCCACCTTGTCGGGGTTGTGGACGATGACGGCCGCGAGTTTCAGCGCGGGATGAGCATCGACGGCGCGGATGGCCGCGCGGCCGACATTGCCGGTACCCCAGACCACCGTGGAAATCATGCGGCGGAGGGTAGCGCGGGGCCCTTGACGTTCCTAGAGCCATGAACGACCGGAAATGAGGAGACGCACAACGGGTCGGTACGCGCGCGCCGCGGGCCCGAGTGCGAGACGCACCCGGGCCCGCACAGCACAGTGACGAACCGTCAGGCTGCCTGTCCCACGGTGCGAGCGCCGGCCTTGGCCGGCGCGACACCGAAGATGTCCACCGCGTGGTAGTACGTCCAGGCGGTGCTGTTGCATGCGGTCCTGGTCGCCCCCGTGTAACGGGCGCAGACGCGCTTGAGGTCCTCGTAGAACGCCGAGTCGAGACGGGACTTGTGGGCGGAGAACGTGCCGGCGGCCTTGTAGTTGCGATACCCGAAGTCGTGGCGGGCGCAGGCCGTCTGGAAGGGGAAGCCGAACGGGTTGTCGGGCGAGGAACTGCAGTAGTCCGTCGTCCAGTTGAAACCGTACGCGGCCCAGGCGCCCTGGTTCTGGCGGGCGGCGTTCCACGCGTTGTAGCTGGAGGCGCTGGTCTGGGTCCAGGAGCTGAGGACCTGCGGCTTGTCGGCAGGTGCGGCCGAGGCGGACGTGGCGGGGAGCAGGGCCAGGGGTACTGACAGGGTGACCACGGCGAGAGGGAAGGCGAAACGGCGGCGCATGCGGAACCTCCGTGACTGGGGGGCCTTGTCGCCTCGTGGGTCTCACGAGGCGCCTTCAGCGTGACGTCATGTCCCTGTCAGTGCTAGATGGCAGATGTCACGTGCCACTGAATTTCCCTCACATTCAGTTCCGCGCCTCCGCGCTTCGCCGGGCGAGAGACGAAAGTTCAGGCGAATGGCCCTCGGCCCGGCGTCAACTCCGGTATGGCAGAGGTCAGCAGGGAGGGATGCCGGCTCCCGGGTCCCTGCCGACGTTGACGTTGCCGCCCCAGACCCACGCGCTGGAGTAGATGTGGCCGATGTCGTAGTCGATCACGGTGCCGAAGTACCAGACGTCGGTGGTGTATCCGCCCGCCGTGACGCGCTGGCCACGCTGGTAGCACTCGACGCCCGCCTCGGTCTCCCTCGTCGTGGTGCCCATCAGTCTGCTGTTGGTGGTCGGCGCGTCACGGATGTTGCTGTGGGCCTGCACGGTGGTGGGCGTGCCCGTGACGCGGGTGCCCGCTGCCTGCGCGGTACCCGCGGAACCGAGCAGGGTGAGGGCCGCGCCGAGCGCGAGCCCTGCGGCGGCGAGTTGGGCGGTTCTCGTGGTCATGGCTGTTCCCCTTCACTCCGACTGCTGCTGTCCCCGTGGGACGGGACGGGCGGCTCGGTCGTATGAGCGAGGTGCGTGGGAAACGGGACCGGCCCCGGAGCGTCAGTTCTCGGCCGCCACCTTGGTCAGCACCGTGCCGTCGAAGTCGGCCGCCAGATACCCGGACGAGCTGTAGTCGTCCGTGAGGTAGACGTTCACCGTGGGCACGTCCTCGAAGACGGGCCCGCGCACGATGACGTAACGCATCGTCGGCTCGCTGATGCCCAGCTCACGGTTGGCCCGGGTGATCAGGGCCGGCAGCTCGTCCCACGTGACCTTGCTGACGTCGACCGGTCCCTCCTCGGTGCCGATCACCGTGCCGCCCGGCCCCTGCTTCGACGCGCGACCGTCGCGGTACTCGTAGCGGTCGTACTTCTTCCGGCTGCCCTGCACCGGGACCTGGGCGATCGCGTACTCCTCATACACCACGAGTTCGAAGAACTCGGTGGTGTGCGCCGTGGTTTCGAGGGCCTTGATCACCTCGCGCACGCCGGCGGGCGTCAGCAGGTCGGCGGACTTCCGCGAGGGCGGCAGCGCCGCCTTGTCCGGCTGCTCCGTGCCCGTGTCCGGCGCCCGCTCCTTCTCCGAGCCCGAGGCTCCGCCCGTCGCGGCCGGGTTCTTCCCCGCCGAGTCCTTGTCGCCGTCACCGCCACCGGGAAGGACCTGCAGCAGCAACAGCGACATCGCGGCGATCGCCGACGCGGCGCCGACGACGACGGCGATCCTTCTGCCGCGCTTCGGCCGGCGCCCGGCGGACTGGGGGCCTGTGACCGGTTGGGGCGCGTGGCCGAGCAGCAGTGTGGAGGGGTGTGGCGGACCGAAGGTACCGAGCGGCACACCAGGTGGAAGGTCCCGCACCGCGGTGTGCGGTGGTGCGGTGCGGGGTGGCGTGTCGTGATGGGGCGCGGGCGGTGGCGGCGTCACGCCGGGCATCTCCCGCCCGGCGCCGTCGAGCATGGCCGCGAGCCGTTCCGCGTCCGGACGCGCGGCCGTGTCCCGTACCAGCAGGGCGTTCAGTACGGGTGCGAGCGCTCCGGACCGCACCGGTGGCGGAATCGGCTCGTCGAGGACCGCGACCAGGGTCGACAGACTCGTGGCGCGGCGCAGCGGGTGCGCGCCCTCCAAGGCGACGTAGAGCAGCATCCCGAGCGACCACAGGTCGGAGGCGGGGTTGCCCTCCTCGCCGCGGATGCGCTCGGGAGCGATGTACTCGGGCGAGCCGATGAGGTCACCGGTCGCGGTGAGACCGGTGGACTCGCGCAGCGCGGCGATGCCGAAATCGGTCAGCACCGGACTGCCGTCCCGCCGCAGGAGCACATTGGCGGGCTTGACGTCCCGGTGCTGGATCCCCGCGCCGTGGGCCGCGCGCAACGCGGACAGCACGCCGCGGCCGACGCCGAGCGCCTCGGGAACGGTGAGCGGCCCGCGCGTGAGCCGCTCGTGCAGCGACTCACCGTCCACGAGCTCCATCACGATCCACGGACAGGGGTCGTCCGGGCCGTCCACGATGTGGAAGATGGTGACCACGTGCGGATGCGCGATACGGGCGAGCGCCCGGGCCTCGCGCAGGACGCGCTCACTGAGCATGCGTGCCCGGGCCGGGTCCGACGCCTCCACCGCGGGATCCGCGGGCCGCACCTCCTTCAGCGCCACTTCGCGGTGCAGAACGATGTCGCGGGCCCGCCACACGGTGCCCATGCCGCCACTGCCAAGCCTGCCGAGCAGTTCGAAACGACCGTCGACGACGCGTCTGCCGGCCCCCCTGGTGTCCATGGCGGGCCAGCTTACGAGGCGGGGGCCGACCTCATGGACTCACGTCGGGCAACGACGGGAGTCGTGGGCGCTGATCGTCCGGGCGGACTGCTGCAGAGCGGAGGTGAGCCGATCCAGGCCCGGCCCTACGCGGCGCGGTGACGGCGGCCCGCGCGGGACGCGGTCCGGTCGGAGGGGCGAGCCGCCGGTGGCCGGTGGCTGCCGACGTAAAATTGCGGGAGCGAAGCCGCGCTCGGAGAACGACGCGGGACCCGCGTGAGGTGTGCACCTCACGGTGGTGACTCCGAGCCGGCGGCCCTTCGAGGAGGCCACCGATGCCGCACCGTCTGTTCCACGATCGCCGGGACGCCGGCCGTGAGCTGGCCGGGCTCCTCGGGCCCATCAACGATCCGGACGTGATCGTTCTGGGGCTGCCACGCGGTGGTGTCCCGGTGGCCTACGAGGTCGCCCTCTCCCTGGGCGCCCCGCTGGACGTCTTCCTGGTCCGCAAACTGGGCGTTCCCGGCCATGAGGAAGTCGCCATGGGAGCGATCGCCGGCGGTGGCGTGACGGTGCGCAACGACAACGTCATCCGCAGCCTGCGCATCACTGACGAGGCGCTGCGGAGTGTGGCGGAACGCGAAGGCCGCGAGTTGCTGCGCCGGGAAGAGGCGTACCGGGAAGGCCGTCCCTGGCCCCGCCTGGCCGGCAGGCCGGTCGTCCTGGTGGACGACGGCCTGGCGACCGGCGCCAGCATGAAGGCCGCGATCCACGCGCTGCTGGGTCAGGGGCCCTCGCGCGTCGTCGTCGCGATACCGACCGCACCGGCGTCCGCCTGCCGGGAGTTGGGCACCCTGGTCGATGAAGTCGTGTGCGTCACCACGCCGTTCCCGTTCTCCGCCGTCGGGAACTCCTACGCCGACTTCGGACAGACGACGGACGGCGAAGTGCGGGAACTGCTGCGCGCGGCGCGGGATCCGGCCCGGGCACGGTCTGCCCGGCGCACCCGTCCGGGCGGATTCGGAGGCGCCGAGGGCGGCTCGGGGGCGGGAAGCGAGTCTCCGCCGTAGCGCGTCTCGGCCGTGTGGTGTCAGAGCCGCCGACGGGGGTACCGGGGACGTCCCACGGCCATGGGCGGGGCACTCGGGGAAGCTACGCCCGTGCCGGCCACGATCACCAACCGCGTCCGCCGCAGGGCGCGACATACACCTGGGACATTCACCTGGGACATGGAGGTTTTTCATCGTTGTCCCGAAGTCCTTCGTCGCATCGACGGGTGCCATATATTGCACACGCTGCACGAACACACGTCCGATCGGCAGGTCAACTCGCGGTGAACGACAGTGCGTTGCCTTCCGTGAACGCAAGGGGGATCACCGTGACCGCACACACATCCGGAGCGTCCGAGGGGCTTTTCGACGAAGGCTCGGGTCTGGTGTCCCGCCGTGCTCTGCTGCACCGTTCGGGTGCCGTCGGACTGGGAACATTATGGTTCGCGGGCGAGCTCGGCAGGGTGGCCCATGCCGACGAGGAGACGGCCGGCCACGCGGCCGTTGACGGCTTCGTCCGCGTCGCCACGCACGAGAGCGCCAATCTGTGCGCCGCGCTGTCGCCGGACGGCCGGATGCTCGCCATCGACGCGCTCAACGCGATCTGGCTGCTCCCGGCCGCAGGCGGTGCGGCACGCCGACTCACCGTCGACGAGTTGGACGCGACGCAGCCTCACTGGGCGCCGGACGGAAAGAGCCTGGTCTTCCAGTCCTTCCGGGAGGGGACGTACGACCTGTGGCTCATCGGCGTCGACGGTTCCGGACTCCGGCGGCTGACCAGCGGGGACGGGTACGACCAGGAGCCGAAGTTCTCTCCCGACGGTCGCTTCGTCGCGTTCGCCTCGGACCGGGACAACACGGGGCGCATCGAGATCATCGACACGGCGACGGGTGCCCGGCGGGCGCTCACCCGGCAGGATCGGAACCTCTCGATGCCGACGTGGACCGCCGACGGACGACAGGTGGCATACGTTGCGGAGCAGGGTGCGATCGAGACGGTCGACGTGGCCACGGGGACCATCCGAACGCTGCTGACCGGCCCCGCGGACGCCGCGTTGTATGCCCCGTCGGTCGGGCCGGACGGCCGGCTCGCGTACGTCAGGGTCACCGGCGCGCGCGCCGAACTCATGCTGGGAGACCGGGCCCTCACGAAGGACGAGGACGTCTTCCCGCTCGCACCCGTCTGGTTGTCGTCCGGCGAACTGCTCTACACCGCCGACGGCCGGATGTACCGGCGGCCCCTCGACGGGGGCGGGCGTACCGAGGTCCCCTTCACCGCCACGGTCGAGGTGCGGCGAGTCGACCACGAGGGCCGGCGGGGGCCTGACCTCACCGGCGACCGTGCCCAGAAGGTCCTGGGCATCGCCGACCCGGCGCTCTCGCCCGACGGCCGGAAGATCGCCTTCCGGGCATTGAACGCGTTGTGGCTGCTCACCACCGGCACCGAGCGTCCCGTCAAGATCGTCGCCGACGGCTATTTCAACTCCTCCCCCGACTGGGCACCCGACGGACGGTCCCTCGTCCACGTCAGTGACCGGGCGGGGACCGCCAACCTGTGGCGGTACGACATCGCGAAGGGCACCTCGGAACGGATCACCGATCTGCCCAACGCCCAGCTCTCGCCCCGCTGGTCACCGGACGGCTCACGGATCGCGTACCAGGACGAGAGCGGCGCGACCTGGGTGCTGACCCTCGCCGACGGCTCGGTCACACAGGTCACCCCCTCGCTCTACCAGCCCGGCCCGCCCGCGTGGTCACCGAACGGCCGGACCCTGGCGCTCGCCGCGCCCGCCCCGTACTCCCGGCGCAGCATCAACGGTGTGAATCAGATCCTCACCGTCGACATGGCCACGTACGAGCTGCGCTACCAGGCCGTCGCGCCGGGACGTTCGGTCTCCACCCGCAGTGGCGACGGCCCGCTGTGGACACCCGACGGTACGCATCTCGTCGTCGGCATCGAGAGCCAGGCGTGGAAAGTCCCGGTGGACGCGGCCGGCCGGATCACCGGCGAGCCGGTGCGGATCAGCGGAGAGACCGCCGACTCCCTCTCCGTCGGAATGCGCTGCGGCACATTGCTGTACCTCTCACTGGGCCGGCTGCGCGCGGTGGACCTCGACGGCGGCACGCCGCGCCCGGTGCCGACGCGGCTGTCCTGGACCCGCCGTCCCGCACCCACGGGACGGACGGTGGTGCGCACGGGCGCGGTGTGGGACGGCACGTCCGACACCCTGCGGCACGGCGTCGACGTCGTCCTGAGCGGCAGCCGGATCGAGAAGGTCGTGCGGCGCGGGAGCGTGCGGGGCGAACGGCTCGTCGACGCTTCGGACCTCACCGTCATGCCGGGTCTGATCGACACCCACAACCACTGGCACTGGCGAGGTCCTCAATGGGGCGACCGGCAGGGCCGGGCCTGGCTCGCCTACGGCGTCACCACCAGCCGCACCCCCGCCGACCCCTCGTACCAGATGGTCGAGACGCGCGAGGCTCTGGCGGCGGGGGCCAAGGTCGGACCGCGCTATTTCGGGTCCGGCGAGGGATTCGAAGGAACACGCGGACGCCACCGCGTGATGCGGCCGGTCCTCTCGCCCGACCAGCTGGACCGGGATCTCCAGCGGGCCCTGGCCCTCCGCTACGACCTGTTGAAGTCGTACATCCGGCTGCCGTTGGAGTACGAGCGGGACCTCGTGGCACGTGCGCATGCCGCCGGTGTCCCCGTGACGTCGCACTACCTCTACCCGGCGGCGCGCACCGGCCTGGACGGCATGGAACACACCGGGGGCGGCAACCGCCTCGGATACTCACGGACGCTGAGCTTCGCCGCTGGGCGGACGTTCCAGGACTCGGTGGACCTGCTGGTGGCGAGCGGCATGTGGATCTCCACCACGACGCTGTTCGCCTCCGAACTGTTCGTCGAGGACCGTTCGCTCGTCGAGGACGAACGGACGCGGGTGCTGTTCCCCGACTGGGAGTACGCCCGGCTGGTCCAGAAGGCGCAGGACGCGGCATCGGGCAGCGCGGACGCCCGGCTCAATCACGCCTGGACCGTCGGGGACTGCGACATGCTGCTGCGCGTGCAGCGGGCGGGAGGGCTGGTCGTGGCCGGCACGGACGCGGCTCTGGACGACATCGGCATCAGCATCCACCAGAATCTGCGGATCCTGGTGAAGTACGGCTTCACACCGCGCGAGGCACTGCTCACGGCCACCGGTAACGCCGCCCGGGCCCTCGGGCTGGGCGGCCGGTTGGGCAGGGTGTCGCCGGGCCACCTGGCCGACCTGGTGTGCGTCTCGGGAGACCCGCTCACCGACATCAGGGCGGCCGCGGCGGTGCGCCAGGTGCTGGTCGGAGGCCACACGCACCACGTGCCGGAGTTGCTGGAGCCCTTCCGTGCGTCCGCCGCCACCGCTCGCAGCGCACCTCGCAACAGCGTCAGGGCAGCTGCGCCCAGCGCGCACAGGAATGCCGAGCACTACTGGCACACGGCGGAGTGGCAGCACTCCGGCTGCTGCCGCTCCCGCTGATATCCGGTACAACTGCGGATGGTCCGGGACCGGTTTCGACCGGTCCCGGACCATCCACCCCCCCGCATCGGCGAACACCGTCCCCGTATCGGTGTTCTCGTGGCAGTCGCGTGCACATCGACGACGGCGTACCGGACAGAACCGTGATCATGCCCCGGCTCTCACTCCGGTTCCGGCGCCCCCTGTCGTGTCGGCCGGTGCTCCGTCCGGAGGCTGGACAGCGCCAGCACCGCCCGCCCGATGTCGACCCCCCTGCGGCCGAGTTCGTCTCCGTACCGCTTCAGCGTTCCGTTCTCCCGGGCGAGCTCGGTGACGGGCATGCCGGACAGCCGCCGCAACGCCTGGTCCTGCCGGGCGAGTTCGACCCTGCGCAGCACCATCGAGATGATCTTGCCGTCGAGGTCGGAGAGCACTGTGCGGATCTCCGGTTCCTCCACGGCCTCGGCGAGGCCCGCCGGCGCCTCCAGCGCGGCGCTCATGCGTCCACCGCCTCACCCTTGAGGAACTCCCCGGCGGCCGTTCCGGCGGCGAGGGCCGCGACCATCGTCCGCGACTTGACCAGAGTCTCCTCGAACTCCGCGGCCGGATCGGACAGCGCGATCACGGCGCCGCCGACGCCGAACGATGTGCCCTGGCCGGTGGAGACAATCGTGCGGATGACGATGCTGAGATCCGCGGCGCCGCTCAGGGAGAACCAGCCCAGTGCACCCGAGTAGACGCCCCGCGCTCCTCCTTCGAGCCGGTCGATGATCTCCATGGTGCGCAGCTTGGGGGCACCGGTCATGGAGCCGCCGGGAAAGGAGGCACGGACGCAGTCCACGGCGGAGACGCCGGCGCGCAGAGTGCCTCGGACGGTGCTCACGAGCTGGTGCACCGGCGGGTACGTCTCGACGTCGAACAGCTTGGGAACATGGACGGATCCGACCTCGCACACGGTGTTGAGGTCGTTGCGGAGCAGGTCCACGATCATCAGGTTCTCGGCGCGGTCCTTCTCACTGGCCAGAAGGTCCTCACGGAGCGCCCGGTCCTGGTCGGGTGTGGCACCCCGCGGTCGCGTGCCCTTGATCGGCTTCGACTCGGCGACCCGGTCCGTGCCGATGGTCAGGAACCGTTCCGGGGAGGCGCTGAGCACGGCCACGCCCGGAAATTCGAGCAGCGCGCCGTAGGGGACGGGGCTGATGTCCCGCATCCGCCGGTAGGTGGTCAGCGGGTCGATGACGAGAGGTGTGGAGACCATGTTGGTCAGGCAGATCTCGTAGGACTCCCCGTCACGGATCTTCTCCAGGCACTGCTCGATCCGCAGCAGGTACCCCTGCTCGTCGTGCCGCTGCACGAGTGAGGCCTCTGCCTGCTGCGGCGCCGAGGTGAGCGGTGAGCGCTCCTGCCCGGTTTCGGCGGGAAGCAGGGCGAGCAGGGAAGCTGTGGTGTCGAGCCACTTGACCGCCTCCGGGTCCTCGGGTCCGCGGCCGAGACAGATCAGATACGTGCGGCGTCCGGTGTGGTCGACGACGACGGCGCGGTCCGTGAAAAGCAGCGCGGCATCGGGAGTGGGCGCGGTGTGCATGGCGCTCGCCCCGGCCTCGGCTTTGAGCTCGTAGCCGAGATAGCCGACGTATCCGAGGTTGAAGGCGAACGGCAGGCGGCAGTCGGCCGGCAGGGCCCGTCGCCGGATCTCGGCGTCGAGGTACTCGAACAGGTCGCCGGCCACGTGTTCGTCGGGGCGGCCCGCGCGCTCGATGCTCACCGTGCGGGTCTTGACGCGGTAGGTGACGTACTCGGCGAGCGGGCCGGTGCCGTCACCGAGGAAGGAGAAGCGGGAGTTCCCGTCGGCATGGGAGCCGCTGTCGAGCCAGAAGCTGTGGGGCCGGCCGGCGAACAGCTCGGTGTACACGGCTTCCGTGTCGGGTAACTGCTCCAGTTCGCGCACGTGCAACTCGTACCGGGGCGTGGCCGGTGTCCCGGCCTTCGCGCGCTTCAGGGTCAGGTCCCGGAAGTTGGCGAGCAGTTCGCGGCCGTACTCGCTCGCTATGGACTCGGGATGGAACTGGACGCCCCAGAGGGGCCGGGTGCGGTGGCGGAGCCCCATGAGGATGCCGTCCTCGGTCCAGGCGACGCCCTCCAGTTCGTCGGAGAGTTCGGTCACCGTGAGGGAGTGGTAGCGGACCACGGAGAACGGTGAGGGCAGCCCGGCGAACAGATCCTCGCCGTTGTGCCGGATCCGGGACAGTCGTCCGTGCATCGGCTCGGGGGCGTGATCGACGGTGCCACCGAACAGGGCCGCCATGCCCTGGTGGCCGAGGCAGACACCGAGGACGGGCAGTCCGGAGTCACGGATCGCACGACTGCCGACGCCGAAGTCGCGCTCGCGGTCGGGGCGTCCGGGACCGGGCGAGACCACGACGTTGTCGTAGTCCCCCAGATGCAAGGCGGACCAGTCGATGTCGTTGCGGACGACGACGGGCGGCTGCCCGTTCACTTCGCCGAGGAGTTGGTAGAGGTTGTAGGTGAACGAGTCGTAGTTGTCGACAAGAAGTGTCCGGACGGAGCGGTTCATGACGCCGTTTCCCGAACCGACGCTTGGTCCGTGTCGGGCGCGTCGATCACCAGATCCTCGACTCGGCAGGTCTCCTCGATGATCAGGTCGTACAGCCGGCGCAGGAACGTCCCGTCGATGCCGTGCTCGGCTCCGTAGCGGGCGGCGCGTTCCTGCACGACACCGATCCGGTGCGGCTGCATCATCGGGACGCCGTGCTCCCGTTTGTACTCCGCGATGCGTACGCACAGATCGATCCGACTCTTGAGGTTGTCGAGCAACGTCGCGTCGACAAGGTCCAGTTCGGCGCGCAATCCCGCCAGACCGACTTCAGCATTCGAGGTCGTCGTCATGCCACTGCCTTTCTGAATGTCATGGTGCAACGGGGGCGGTTGACCCGGCCGTGGTACATCTCCGGTGCGTGGGACGGCTCGGAGGCATGGGCCGGGAACTGACCGGCCGCGTCGGTCCGCAGCACGTCAGCGATGAGGGAGGGATGGGCGGGCGAGGCTGCGGACAGGGAGGGGTGCCGACCAGGCGCGTTTGTCGAGTGGGGCCCACCCGTGCGGCGATGCGCGCGGCCCAGTACGGCCGTACGCCACTCGCGGCGGGTCGGGAGGAGGTCGGGTCGCAGGCCGAGCATGCCGTTGCCGGCGGCAGCGACGCCCTGCGTGCGGGTGAGTGCCTTCGGACGAGATCGTGGGGGTGGCGGAGAGTTCCTTCCCTGTGGGTGGTGTGACGTGCGGTACTCGTGGCGGCAGGCGTACGGCGCTCCTGCCGTCGTGGCGACTAGAGCAAAACACATGGCAGAGAGGCCACCAAACCTTTTAGCTGTGGCTAAAAGGTCTGTGCGTAGGGCAGTTGGCGGGGCCCGACGGCCGGTCAGAGACTGCGGGCATCCGAGCGCACGGCACCCCGGAGGAGCGCCTCGCCCGTCTCCGTCAGCGAGTGGATGACCCGCTGCCCCGACCGATGACTCGTCACCAGATCACAGCCCCGCAGAACCGAGACGTGCTGGCTGATGGCTCCGGGGGTGACATCGACCTGAGCGGCCAGCTCGCCGGTGGAAGCCGGCATGACGAGCGCTTCCAGTACCGCGGCCCGGACACCGCCGAGGAGCGCCGCGAGCGGGCTGCCGCGGTCCTCCCCGCCGTGGCGCCAGATGCCCGCGGCCCCGGGCCTCGGGTACACGACCATCGACTGGAGCGGCGGCAGCATGGTCAGCACTTCCGGGCCGCAGAAGACACTCGGCACGAGGACGATGCCCTGGCCGCCCAGAGACTCCTCGAAGTGGTAGCTGCTGCGCACCGTGAGGCGGTCTTCGCGCCAGCCGATCCTCTCGTTGAGCGCGGAGAAGACGGAAGCCGCCCCCGAACTCTCCATCAGCCGCATCCGGGAACGTATGTCGGTCACGAGCCCGCCGTGCAGCCTCTGCCAGTACGGTTCGAGAGCCAGCTTCCAATAGGCCCGCAGCAGTTGCGTGATCTGCTCGATCGCCTTCTCGGGCTCGTCCAGCATCTTCCGGTGCAGCGGCGCCGCGTCCCGACGCCAGGCGGAGGGTGTCCCCGTGTCTCCCACCATCCAGGCGATCTCGTCCACGAAGTGTGCGGGGTCGGTGGCACGCACGACCTCGAGCTCGCTGTCCACGCTCACCGGTGTCCCCATCGGCGCCGGCGTGAGGAAGTCCGGTACGTAGCCGGTGGGCGGGATCACGGCCCGCAGGGCGCGCAGGTCGACCGTCTTCAGTCTGCCGAGGATGTCGTCCACCCAGGGCTGGTGCCGGCTCCTGCGCGGGGCGGAGGCCAGCGTCCGGAAGCTGTAGACGGTCTCCCCCAGGGGAGACACCGAGAACCGTACCTTGGCAACATCGTCGGCGGTCGCGCTGTAGCTGATCAACGTTTCCCTGTCCCACCACTTGAAGGTGCTGGTGCGTGGGCCCGGGAAGGTGCGCGCACGGGGCCGGAGCGGGTGGGGCGCCGGCCACGCCACCCCGGACGGACACCAGGAATCCGCTGTCCGTACTCGGCGACGCCACCCGCACGCCGGACGGCCCCGGCAGGACCGACCCGCGAACGCCACCCACCCACGGCTGCTCCCCCTCCAGGCTGTTGACCAGGACGAATCCCGAAGCCCGGCTGAAATACTAGTCGGTCCCGGCGGGTTCGACCTCCCTGGCGAGGATCGCGTAGACGTACTCGCTGCCCCAGCCGCGGTCGTCGCGATCGTTCTCGATCAAGTGCGCTTCCCGGCGCATCGACAGCCGCTCGCAGATCCGCACGGAGGCCGTGTTGTCCGCATCGATGCGGGCGAACAGGCGGTGGACGGACAGCTGTTGAAAGGCCAGGTCACGCAGGGCGAGCGCGGCCTCGGTGGCATATCCTCGACCCCCGTGGTCGGGGTGGAAGACCCACCCGATCTCGGCCTGCCCGGCGTGCGCGCTCGCCAGCGAGACCATGACCTCGCCGATCACCCCGGAACGGTCGCGCCGGCAGACCGCCAGCGTGAGCCTGTCACCGTCCTCCTTCCAGTAGGTGCCCTGACCGATGTCTTCGATGACCTCCGCGCAGCGCGCGCGATCACGCGGCGGCCGGTAGAGGTACCGGGCCACTTCCGGCAGTCCTTGATAGGCGTACATGTCTTCCAGATCGCTCTCCTCGAACAGACGGAGGACCAGCCGATCAGTGGTCAAGGGCTGTGAAAAAGCAGGCGCGTTCATACTCGTCCGGTTCCTGAGATCGGTGATTGACGTCCCATCATCAGCAACTTAGACTCCACTGCGCCACCTGACCAGGGGCATCTGCAAGCGGGGGAATGCTGTGTGATGCGGCGGCATGGACGATGTGCCGGGGCGTGTGTGAGGACTCTCAGCACTCCTTCACGGCCCTCTTCTCACTGAGTACCCTCGATGCTGCTCGGAACAGACGGACAAGCGGTGCGGCAGTACCCAAACCGCAGTCCTGTGGGACAACCACCTGCTCTCCCGACGCACTTCACGCCGCTGTGGCAGGCGGCGTGCGAACGGGACGGGGCGCGCGGCCGCGTTCGCCGGCGTCCGCAGGACGCCCCGGACGGACGACGTGGGCAGGATGCGCGGGCCCGGTGCCGGACCGGCCCTCCGCTGCCTCCGAGAACCCCCTCCACCGACACGGCGCACAGCTCGGTGCCGCGTCGGCCACCTTCACCCTGAACGGCTCGCCCGGAGAGACCGTCCCGGGCACTACGACATCTCGCATACCCCTTTCTCACGGTTGGAGCAGCGCGCCGTGCGGCGCCGTGCCCTGCCCGAAGACACGAGGAGAATCATGCACGCAGGGCCACGGCAGACCGCCGTCGTCGTCGGCAACGGGGCGGTCGGCGCCTCGATCGCCTATGAGCTGAGCAGCCGCGGATTCCATGTCACGCGCGTGGGCCGGGAGAACCGGCCGTACGCCGCCTCCCTCGCCGCCGGCGCGATGCTCGGCTGCTTCGGCGAGGTCACCACCTCGCTGCTGGCCTCCGAGCACGGCCGGGCCAAGCTCGACATGGACCATCGGGCCCGTCGCTACTGGACCGAGTGGGACGAGCGTCTCAGCCAGGACTCGGGCGACACCCGCACCCTCTTCAGCGCCGACGGGACGTTCGTCCTCCTCAACACGATGGGATCGGCACCTGTCGACTCCGGCAACTACCGCGCCATCGAGGCGACGCTGCGGGAGTACAAGGAGCCGTACGAGACCGTCGATCCCGAAGACCTGGACTGGCTGGCGCCGAACGACCTCTCCCGTTCGCTCCGGGGCATGTTCCTTCCGGGTGAACACGCCGTGGATTCACACCGGTTGCTGGTCAAGCTCGACCAGGCGCTGGTCAAGACGGGCGGCAAGATCGTCGACGCCGAGGCGCTGGGCGTCCGGGTGACGAACGGCCGGGCGACCGGTGTCGAACTGGTGGGCGGGGAGGTCCTGTCTGCCGACCACGTCGTGGTGGCCGCCGGAGCCCAGTCCCTCACGCTGCTGGACCAGGTGGCCGAGGCACGCGCCCAGATGCCTCCCATGGTGAGCGGCTACGGCGTCTCCGCACTGGTGGAGACCGAGGACCGCGCGCTGCCCTCGTCCGTGGTGCGCACCCCCAACCGGGCCTTCGCCTGCGGCCTGCACGCCGTGCCGCGCGCCGACGGGGTGCTCTACCTCGGGGCCACCAACATCATCTCCGAGCAACCGCGCCGCTTCGCCGCCGTCGGAGACCTTCAGTTCCTGCTCGGCTGTGCGGTGGACCAGCTGCACACCAACCTCTCCGAGTCCTCGCTGCTGTCCGTGCAGGTCGGCAACCGGCCTGTGCCGGCCGACGGTTTCCCTTTGATCGGCGCGGCCGGGGCGGAGGGCCTCTGGCTGGCCACCGGCACCTACCGCGACGGCCTGCACCAGTCACCGCTGCTGGCCCGGCACATCGCCGCACTCATCGAGGACGGCGCCAGCGAGTACGACTTCCTGTCGTCCTTCTCCCCCGTGCGCGCTCCGCTGGCCACCGGGACCCGCGAGCAGGTCGTGACGACGACGGTCGAGCACATGATGGCCACCGGATACGAGTACCGGTGGAGCGTCGCGCCCGAGTGGCCGCCGCGCATCGAGCGTCACCTGCGCCGCTTCTACGCGGCTCTGGTGGACGAGCTGCACCCGTCGTTCACTCCCCCCGCCGAACTGGTCGCCGCCATGACCGACGGCATCCGTGAGTCCCTCATGCGCTACTACGGGGCGTGGTCGTCATGACGGCGGAACACCTGGCGTCCGCCCGCGAAACAGCCCGCACCCGTCTGACCGAGGCAGGCGTGTGGGACGTCGAGGGCGACCTGGACGCATTGGTGGAACACCTCCTCACCTCGGGGACACCCACGGCACTGGCCCGCTTCGAGGCCGCAGTGGCGGAACGCTGCCGACGCATCCCACTCGGCCACATCATCGGTTCGGCGCCGTTCGACGGACTGGAACTCGTCGTCGGCAGTGGCGTGTTCGTACCGCGGCACGAGAGCACCGCGCTGGTGGCATGGGCGGCCGACGAGAAGACACTGCCGTACGAAGGCAGCGCGCTCGACCTGTGCTCCGGCGTCGGGGCGCTCGGGCTCGCCCTGTCACGGCGCAGGCCCGACGCGGCAGTCACCTGCGTGGAGCGGGACGACACGTGTCTGCAGTACCTGAACCGCAACGTGGCGCGGAACCAGGCCGTCCTGGGCTCCGTCTCCGTGCTCGCCGCCGACCTCACGCACCCGGGCTGCCTCGACGCCCACCTCGGTACGACCGACCTGCTCATGGCGAACCCGCCGTACGTCTCTCCCGACGTGCGGCTGTTGCCCGAATGGTCCGAGCACCAGCCCCGGGCCGCTGTCTACAGCGGTGCCGACGGCCTCGATCTGATCCGCCGGATCGTGGTGCTCGCCGCCGCGGCACTGTCTCCGGGCGGGCATCTGGCGCTCGAACACGACCGGGCACAGCCGGAGCAGGTGCGCGAGCTCCTGCACGGTGACTCCTTCGAGGAGATCACCACCTTCGCCGACACCGCCGGTGAGCCGAGGATCACCGTCGCCCGCCGCACCGACCAGGGAGGTACCAGGTGAGCGCGGACCCGACACCCCAGAACTGGCTGACCACCCGCAGGGATCGCACGTCCTCCGCCCTGGACCAGTGCTTCGCGGAAGGGCTCACCGGGCACACCGTGGTCGCCCGTGACCGCAAGCGGGTCACCCTCCAGGACGGCACGACAGCCACGGAGTTCGTGTCCTGCTCCTACCTCGGGCTGGAGTCCCACCCCGCGCTGGCGGAGGCCGTGGTCGAGGCTGTCGGCCGTTTCGGGGTGCATCTGTCGTCCTCGCGCAACAGGATGCGGCCCTCCTACCTCCCCGAGCTGGAGGAACTGCTGGGGCGCGTCTATCCGGGCACCCAGCCCTGCGTGTTCACCTCCACCAGCAATGTCCATCTCGGCGTGCTGCCGCTGCTGGCCTCGGGGTCGCTGCCCAGCTACCCCGTCCAGGGCGGACCCCATCTGTTCGTGGACCGCACCGCTCATGCCTCGATGCAGGTACTGCGGGGGATCTTCGCGCAGTTCGGGCCGGTCGACCGGTTCCGCTCGGACGATCCCGCATCCGTGGACGACGCGCTTCAGCGTGCGACGGCGGCAGGCCGCACGGCTGTCTTCCTGGTGGACGGCGTGGGTTCGATGAACGGCCTCATAGCCGTGGGCGACCTGGCACAGCGGGCGGCGTCCGCCGGCGGCTATCTCTACGTCGACGACGCCCACGGCATATCCATCGACGGTGCCGCCGGCTGCGGTTACGCCTTCGACGCGCTGGGGGGCAAGCTCCCCCACAACGTCGTCCTGGCCGGCTCCCTGTCCAAGGGCTTCGGCGGTTCGGGCGGCTTCCTCCTCGTCGCCTCCGGCGAGGACGTCGCCGTCGTCAGGAAGCTCGCCAATCCGCTGGTCTTCGGCCACTCGGTGATGGTGCCGATGATGGCCGCCAACGTCGCGGCAGCCCGGATCCACCTCTCCCCGGAGATCACCGAACTCCAGGCGGGGCTGTGGGCGAACGCCGCCCGGCTCGACGAACTGACCGGTGGCAAGCTGTCCAACGCGGGGCTCAGGACGCCGGTGCGCGGCGCCGTGTTCGGCTCCGAAGAGGAGGGACTACGCGCCGTACGGCGCCTCAAGGAGCGCGGTGTGATCATGCTCCCCGCGTTCTACCCCACGGTGGCGCACGGACAGTCCCTGTTGCGCTTCGCCCTCTCCGCACTGCACAGCGAGGAGGACCTGACCCTTCTGGCGGGAACGCTCGAGGAGAGCGGGCACTACAGCGGCGGTCAGGAGCTCGACGGCCGTGACTGAGCAATCGACTCCGCCGGCCGCGGCGGAGCGGCCCGCGCCGCGCCGCCCGACGCTGGGGCCACTGGTACGTCCCATCGCCGTGTCCCACTTCGTCACCTATCTCGGCGACGGTCTGTTCTATGTCTGCGCGGCGCTGTACTTCACCCGGGTGGTCGGGCTGGACGCGGTCACCTACGGGGCCGCGCTCACCGCGTCCTGGCTGCTGGCCATGGTGCTCAGCGTGCCCGTCGGGCATCTCGCCGACCGGTTCGAGTCCCGGACCGTGGCCACCGTCCTGCTCGTCGTCGCCGGCCTGTCGGTCTGCCTGTACCTGGTGACGTCGAACGTGCCGCTGTTCTTCGTGGGGGCCTGCCTGCTGGCGGTCTCCACCCAGGGCACCCAGTCCGCCCGCTCCGCCCTGGTCGCCCGCTCTTTCCCCGCCGAGCAGGTCACCAGGGTGCGGGCGGTGCTGATCTCCACCGCCAACGCGGGTCTGGCCGTGGGCGCCATGCTGGGTGCCCTCGTCATCGCCGTGGACACCGGCACCGCCTATCGGCTGGCGTTCGCACTGGATGCGGCGACCTTCTTCCTCGCCGCCGCGCTGCTGCTCAGGGTCCCGGCGACGCTGCGCGCCGCGCCCGCCTCCCCGGCGGACGACACAGCGGCGACGGCGGCCACGGCGGTCAAGGGCTCGCCGCTGCGGGTGTTCCGTGACCGCGGGTACGTCGCCGTCAGCCTCGTCAACCTGCTCCTGACGCTCCATGTCCCGTTGATCGACGTGGCGCTTCCTCTGTGGATAGTCCAGGAGACGCACGCCCCTGACTGGAGCATCGCCGCCGTCTTCGTCGTCAACACCGCTCTGGTGGTGGTCCTTCAGTACCGCGTGTCGCAGAGCGTGACGAGCATCGACGCCGGCCTGCGCAGCCTGCGTATCGGCGGACTGCTGCTGTTCGCGGGGATGGCGCTGTACTCCCTGTCCGCACTGCCCTCCTCACCCTGGGGGGCGGCCGGGCTGCTGCTGCTCGCGGTGTCGGTGCTCACCTTCGGGGAGATGCGGCAGACCTCCAGCATCAACGAGATCAGCTTCCGGCTCGTGCCCGAGGGCAGATACGGCGAGTACCAGGGGTTCTTCGGCATGGGCTCCACCGTCGCCGAGGCTGTCGGTCCGCTCGCCCTCACCTGGCTCCTGTTGTCCCACGGCTCCTGGGGGTGGCTGGTGCTCGGCGCCCTGTTCCTCGTCGCGACCCTGGCCATGCCGTACTGCGTCGCCCTGGCCCGACGGTCCCCGCTGACAAGGGAGAACGTCCTGTGACTCCGCCCGCGCCCCGTCCCGTGCTCCTGCTCCTCAGCGGCAGTCGCCGAGTCGTCGACAAGGCCCTGAGCCTCGGTCTCGATGTGGTGCACCTCCAGGCGCCCACCCTGGCCGACCCCTCACTGGACCCGCTGTGTCTGCGCACGGTCCGCATCGACCTGCTCGATGTCCCGGGAGTGGTGGCCGTCGCCCGCTTGCTGCACCAGGAGTTCGGCTTCGCCGGGGTGTGCAGCAATCACGAACCCGCGTGTACGGCCGCGGAAGCGGTCGCCCTCGACCTGGGGCTGGTCGCACCCGGCACCGGAGTCGCCGCGTTGCTGCGCGACAAGGCACGGACCCACGAGGTGCTCGACAAGGACCCCTCGCTGCGCACCCCGTGGGCCCGGTTGAACAGCCCTGAGGACGCGCTCCGGGTCGCGGACACCGCCGGGTGGCCGCTGGTCCTCAAGCCCGTCGACGGGTCCGCCAGCCTGGGTGTGCTCAAGGTCGACGGCCCGGACGGGCTCGACGACGCATGGCAACGGGTGAAGGCCGTTCTGGGCAACAGCCACCACTACCACGAGGTACTGCCCGTGACCGGCTACCTCGTCGAACCCTTCGCGCCCGGCGAGGAGTTCAGTGTCGAGACGTTCAGCACGGCCGGGATCCACGAGGTGCGGGCGGTGGTACGCAAACTCGTCGGCGGCTCGTTCGTGGAGACCGGCCATCTCGTCCCCGCCGAACTCGACGGCGAGCGGCACCGGGCCGTGGTCGACCGTGTCGTCGCCTTCCTCGACCACGTCGGACTGCGTGAGGGGCCCGCGCACACCGAGGTCATCGTCGGCGAGCAGGGCATCCACCTGGTCGAGTCCCACGCCCGTACCGGCGGCGACGAGATACCCGCCCTGCTCACCCTGGTCACCGGACGGGACGTGGAGGCCGACATGCTCGCGCACGCCTGCGGTGTGCCCCTGCCACCCGCCGTGGCACCCCTCGGAGCCGCTGCCGTCAAGCGGTACCTGCTGGCGGACCGCGCCGGCCGCGTCACCGCGGTCGACGGAGCGGCGGAGGCAGCCGGGGTGCCGGGTGTACACAGCGTGCGGATCTGGACGAGCCCCGGCGACATCGTGCGGCCGGCGACGGCGAGTTGGGAGCGGCTCGGCGAGGTCGTCGCCGTGGGCTCCGACACCGCCGCGGCCGCTTCTGCCGCCGAGAGGGCATGCCGGGCCATCACCCTACGGATGGAGGAACAGTGAGGCTCCTCACGGATCTCACGCTGCCACGCTCGGAGCTGCTGAGCGTCCAGGCGGACAACCTGGCCCTCATGCGCAACGCCGTGAACCGCTCACGCATCTGTACGGCGCTGCATCCGTACGTGGGTTCACTGACCCCGGAAGGACTGGCGGGGATCCCCCTCACCAGCCGCGATCAGCTCGCCGCCTGGAGCGTGGAGCCCGGCACGCCGAACCGCATCACCGAGGGGGACATCCGCCTGGTGCTGCGTTCGAGCGGCTCGTCGGGCCGGGTGCGGACCCTGCTGCACGACCGCCCCTTCAACGAACGGGTCGAGGCCATCGGCGCGCGCGGCCTGTGCCTCGACGGCCTCGGCACCAATCCGTTCGTCCTCAACTCGCTGGCTCCGGGCGACCTGTTCGGGGGCTTCGGCTTCGCGGACGCGGTGCTCTCCCGCCGCGGCGCGGCCGTGCTCCCGGCCGGGACCTCCATGCCCGCGCACCATCTGGCCGAACTGATCACCGATCTCGACGTCGGCGCGATGGTCGGTCTGCCGGGTTACATCGAGCGCCTGCTGACCGAGATCCCGGCGGAGATCGGGAAGTTGCGCACGCTGTACTACCTGGGAGAGCGCATGACCTCACCGGCCGCCGAAGCGCTCGCCGCGGCCGGCTGCGCCGTACGTTCCTTCGCGTACAGCACCACCGAGACCGGGCCCATCGGGTACCAGTGCGACCACCTCACCGGCACCGACCACCATGTGCACGAGGACCTGGTGATCGCCGAAGTCGTGGACGACGACGGCGGGCGTCTGCCGGACGGTGTCCCCGGCATGCTCGCGGTCACCGTGCTGGCCGACAGCGGCACCGCCCTGGTGCGCTATCTCGTCGGCGACCGTGCCACCCTCAGGCCCTCCGAATGTCCCTGCGGCTCGACGGCCCAGGTGCTGCGCATCGGCGCCCGCGACGACGTATCGGCCAACCTGATCGGCACTCTGGTCACCCGCTCCATGTTCGATTCCGCGCTCGACCTGTCGCCGGACGCCCGCTACCAGGTCGCGTACGGCTCACAGCGGGGACTGCTGCGGCTGACGCTGCGCGGCGCCGCCCTGCACGGCTTGACGGACGAGGCGGCACGGACGGCCCTCGGCCGGCACCAGACCCTCCGCAAGGTCGTCGGATCGGCGATCTTCGCCGGCCTCACGGTCGATGCCGCTACGGCGCCGCGGATCACCGCCCGGGCCAAGGCCCCCTTCTTCTGGAACGAGGAGGACAGAGATGACCACACCGAGAGCGGTACGGGCCGGGTCCGGTGACGTGCGGCGAAGGCGTCGAGCGTTGCGAACCGCCCCGCACGGCGTCTGCGAGGTGACCCGGTGAGAACCTGCGTGCCCGGTTTCGGGCCATCCGGACGAGAGAGGGAGGACGGGGCATGAACGTCGCGACCACAGACCCCGTGGCGGCTCCCCGGCGGATCACGCTGCTGGGCGCGGCCGGCACGGTCGGCCGCTGGTACCGCTCCCATCTGACCGGCGCCGGGGACACCGTGACCACTGCCGACCTCGCACCCGGCACGGACCACGACGAAGACGTACGCACGCCCTCGCAGGACCTGCGCTCGGCCGTCGCCTGCGCCGACGAGGTGGTGCTCGCCCTGCCCGAGGAAGTCGCCGCGGCGTGCCTGCCGTGGCTGGCCGAATCGGCCCGCCCCGAAGCCGTGATCGTGTCCACCTGCTCGGTCCAACTGCCCCTGTTCGACGCCGCGTCGGAGCTCGGGGTCCGCCCTCGGCTGCGCGGTGTCAACCCGATGTTCTCGCCCACGCTGCCCGCCGCGGGCCAGTCGGTCGTGGTGATCACCCCCGAACCCGCGTCCGGTACAGACCCTCATGTCGGCCGGATGTCGGCACGTCTCGGAGCGGGCGGCATGACGGTCACCGTCATGGGCCCGGCGGACCATGACGCGGCGATGTCCGTCCTCCAGGCGCTGCCGCACGCCGCGATCCTCTCCTTCGTGGACGCGTTCCTGAGCGCTCCGGTGGACGTGCCCACCCTGATGCGGATCGCCCCGCCTCCGGCTCGCACCCTGGTGGCGCTGGCCTGTCGCATCCTGGCGGCTCCGCCCGAGATCTACTGGGACATCCAGCGGGTCAACGCCGAGAGCGGCGCCCGCCGCAAGGACCTGATGTCCTCGCTCCAGCGTCTCGGCACACTCGTCGACGCGGACCGGGCCGCCGACTTCCACGCGGCTCTCGCCTCGGCGGCGGAGCAACTGGGCCCCTACGCGGCCGAAGGCGCCCAGGAGTGCCAAGAACTGTTCGAGCTGGTCCAGCGGCGCAGGACCACACGGCAGACGTGCGCCGACACGTCCCGGGCCGCCGGACCCCGGGACCGATGCACCCGCCCTTTCCCCACCGAAGACCAGCCGGGAGACCGACGATGTCCGTGACCACTCCACCCGCGAAGACCCTGCACCACCTTGCCGTCTTCGGTGACCTCTTCGACATCCCCGACCGAGCCCTCAAGACACTCGGCGACGGAGTCCGGATCACGCTGTTCGTCCCGAGGTCACGCCTGGCGGCCTGTGACGGCGCCGAGCACGCCCACGCGGTGATCGCCCTGGCCGACGACGCCGACGCGACGGCGTGGACCGACGCCGTGCGGGCCGTACACGCCTCGGTGCCCCTGACCCATGCTCTGGCCCTCGTCGACCACTTGGCGTACGAAGCGGCTGTGGCCATGTCGGCGATCGGCTTGCCCTTCCACACCCCGACGACCATGGCGCGGGTGGGTGACAAGGCGCTGATGCGCCGGACGCTCGACGAACGGGGCTTGTATCCCGTGCCGTTCCGTCTCGCACCCGACCTCGACGAGGCGCGTGCGGCCGTCTCCGGGATCGGGCTGCCCTGTGTCTTCAAGCCGGTGTCCGGCACCGGCAGCGCGGGCGCGGTCATGGTCCGCGAGGAGAAGGAGATCGAGGCCGCCTACCTGGAGGCGTCCGGACACGGTCAGGACGTTCTGGTCGAACAGTTCGTCACGGGACCGCAGTTCAGCGTCGAGGCGCTCTCGGAGGACGGCCGGCATCTCGTGCTGGCCATCACTCGCAAGTACTCGGACCCCGCCACCCTGGTGGAGCTCGGCCATGTGATGCCGGCACCGCTCTCCGAGGACGACGCGGCCGCCGTGGCGCGGTGCGCCGAGGATGTCCTCGACGCCGTGGGCCTGACGTACGGTCCGAGTCACACCGAGGTGATCCTCGGCCCGGGAGGCCCGGTCCCGATCGAGACGCACGCCCGGGTGGGCGGCGACGACATCTGGCTCATGGTGCACGCCGCGACAGGCGTCGACCTGGACACGGTCCAGCCCGACCAGGCCCTCGGCCACAGCGTGCTGGACTCGGTGCGTTCCACCCTGGAGACGTACGCACCCCAACGCCGCTACCAGGCCGTGTGGTTCGGGGCCGCACGCGAAGCGACCACGTTCACCGGAGCCGACCTGCCGAGCGGCGAGCATGTGCAAGTCACCGCCCTGCGTTCGGAGGGCGACCCGGTACGGCCGCTCGCCTCGACGAACGACCGCGTGGTGAAGGTACGCGCGACCGGAACCACCGCGGACCAGGCCCTGACCCTCGCCCGCGAAGCGGCCGCCGAGGCCTGCGCGGCCCTGTCCCTGGACCCGTCCCCGACCGATCCCGCACACACCTTGTGACGGCCGCGGGGCCCTGAGGGGCTCCGAAGCCGATGGGGCCGTCCCCGTCACTCGGACGCGAATCTCTCAGGACGGGGCCGGATCGCCGCGACCGGGGATGCGCCGGACCCCGGCCGCATACGGTTCAGCGCACCCGTCCCCGCGCCTTCAAGGGCGTCGGGGGCAGCGTGGGCGCGGGGAGCGGAGCTCCGTCGTAGCCCTTCACCTCACCGAAGCGGGCGCCCTCCATCCATCCGCGGCGGGCGTCCTCGATCTCCTGCTGGGACCGCCCGATGAAGTTCCACCACATGATGATCTCCTCCTCGAACGGCTCACCGCCCAGCAGCATGAGACCGGCGTCGGACTCGGCGCGCAGGGGGAGTTCGGTGCGGCCGCAGCCGAGGTAGAGCATCGAGCCGGGCATGAGGGGCACGCCGTCGACGTGGGCCTCGCCCGACATGGCGAGCACCGCGTACTCGAAGTCGGGGTCCAGTGGCAGCCCCGTCTCGGTACCACCGGCGAGCGCCAGGTCCGCGCCGACGATAGGGCTGTACGTCGTGCCGGGCGAAGTGGCGCCGTCGAGTGAGCCGAGGACGACCGTGGCGGTGAGTCCGGGCGCGGTGACGACAGGCAGATCGGTGTGGTGCTGAAAGTGCGGCTCGACCTGGCGGTGGACGTCCGGGAGTGCCACCCAGAGCTGGGCACCGTGCAGAAAGCGGGCGTGCGGCCGGGGGCTCTCCTCGGAGTGGCTGATCGCCCGGCCCGAGGTCATCAGGCCCAGCTCGCGCGGCCGGATGGTGGCGAGGCTCCCGGTGCTGTCGCGGTGGAGCACCTCACCGTCGTGCAGCCAGCTGACGGTCTGGAGTCCCATGTGCGGGTGCGGCGGCACCTGCATCCCGGGTTCGTCGGCGATGTCGTCCGGGCCGTAGTGGTCGACGAAGGCCCACGCCCCGACCATCCGGCGGCCGAGGTTGGGCAGCAGCCGGCGTACCTCGGTGGACTCGCCGAGCGGTACACGACGGGGACTGAGGAGCTCACGGACGGGCTCGGCGACGACGAACCCGCGACCGCCGCAGACGGAGAGGGTGGCCTGACGATCGAGATTGCTCATGACGCTCAACCTATTCCTGTACGGGCGGTGGCGGTCTGCCCCCACGCGTCCAGAGTAGTGGAATGTTCAACCATCTTCTTCTGTTGAACGGACCACAGGCACGAGAGACAAAACCCGAGGAGGAGAACGGATGAACGACACCTACTACGAGTTCGGCACCGCCGCCGAGCGGTGGGACCGTGCGCAGCTGTTCTTCGACGCCAAGGAGTACCAGACGGCCGCCCGGATCCTGCGAGGGCTCGTCGCCGAGGAACCGCGGCAGATCGCGCAGCGACTGCTGCTTGCGCGCTCCTACTACCACTCCGCCCAGCTGCAGCGCGCCGAGACCGAGCTGCGTGCCGTGCTGGAGCTCAGCCCCGTGGAGCACTACGCACGGCTGATGCTGGGGCGGACCCTGGAGCGCCAGGGTCGGCCCGCCGACGCGGCCGCGCATCTGCGGATGGCGGCCGCGATGTCCGGGGAGTGACCGGCCCCGGCCCGGCAGGTCGGGCGAGCCGCCCGGTGACGCGCCTGGTCGCCGAGCACCTGGGTGCGACCGGCCGCCCGGCCGACGGCGGCGATCGCCCCGATGGGCAAAGCGCCGGAGAGCACGGTCACCCGCGCCGGCATGCCCGACGACGAGCACGGGCCCGTGGCCGCCCCAAGGGAATGTGAGGGGGGCGGCCACCGGCGCGGTGTGCGAACCGTACGACGCGCCGCGGCAGCTGAACCGCGGGGCGCCGCGGGGTTCAGCCGCGGTGGCTGAGCACGTTGACCACCCGTCCGTTGGGATCGCGTACGAAGAAGCGCCGTACGCCCCACTCCTCGTCCCGCAGCGCGTGCACGATCTCCGCTCCCCGCTCGACCATCGCCGCGTGCACGGCGTCCACGTCATCGACCTCGATGCTCATGTCGGCCTCGACCGGCGCGGTCTCGTCGTGCGTGAAGAACGAGATCTGGGCCGTGGGATCGCCGGGTGACGCGAGCGTCATGACCCAGCCGAGGTTCATCACCTCTTCCAGACCGATGAGGCCGTAGAAGTCCCGGCTCTCCGCAAGGGACGCGGTGTGGATGTCGGGCACCACGCGGCGTACGGACATGGGCGGTTCCTCCCTGGGTGGTGGTGGGGTGCCGGGGGCCAGGAGCGGTCACGCACCCCTTCGTGAGGCCGCGCGACCGCGACCGGCGGACGGGCCCGGTCGCGGTCGCGGAACCCGAACAGGACCAGCCGCGGTCGCGGTCGCAAAGCTCGGGCAGGGTCAGCCGCGGTAGGTCTCCATCAGCCGCAGCCACACCTCGCTGATCGTGGGATACGCGGGCACCGCGTGCCACAGGCGGTCGAGCGGCACCTCCCCGACCACCACGACGGTCGCCGAGTGCAGCAGCTCCGTCACTCCGGGGCCGACGAACGTGACACCGAGAACGACCTCGCGGTCCAGGTCGACCACCATGCGGGCACGGCCGCGGTATCCGTCGGCGAAGAGGCCCGCGCCCGCGACGTCGCCGATCTCGTAGTCGACGGCACGCACCCGGTGTCCGGCCGCCTCGGCCTCGGCGAGCGAGAGCCCGACGGCCGCGGCCTCGGGGTGGGTGAACACGACCTGCGGCGCGCCCACCAGGTCCGCGGTGGCGACGTGCGCGCCCCAGCGGTCGGTCTCCAGCAGCGGCACCTGGCCGGCCCTGGCCGCGATGGCCGCCCCGACGATTCGCGCCTGGTACTTGCCCTGATGGGTCAGGAGCGCGCGGTGGTTGACGTCGCCGACGCCGTAGAGCCAGTCGCTCCCCTCGACCCGGCAGGTGTCGTCGACCGTCAGCCACGAACCCGGCTCCAGGCCCACCGTCTCGAGCCCGATGTCCTCGGTCCGCGGCGCCCGGCCGGTGGCGAAGAGGATCTCGTCGGCCTCGATCCGTTCCCCGCTTCCCAGTACCGCCCTGACGGGGCCCGTGCCCCCGGTGCGCTCGACGGACGCGACCTCCGCGTTCAACCGGATCTGCACGCCGGCTTCCGTGAGGGCCTCCGCGAGGTGCTCGCCCACGAAGGGCTCCATCTTGGGGAGCAGTCCGCCGCCCCGGATCAACATGGTCACCTGAGAACCCAGTGCCTGCCAGGCGGTGGCCATCTCCACCCCGACGACTCCCCCGCCGACGACGGTCAGCCGTCCCGGCACGGTGTGGGAGCTGGTCGCCTCACGGCTGGTCCACGCCTTCGCGCCGGCGAGGCCGGGCACATCGGGCAGGACCGCGCGGCTGCCGGTGCACACGGCGACCGCGTGCCGGGCGGTCAGGACATGGTGCTCTCCCTCGGGACCGTCGACCACGACCTTCTTGGGGCCGTGGAGGCGGCCATGGCCCCGGTAGAAGCGGGCGCCCGTCGATTCGAGCCAGCCGACCTGGCCGTCGTCCTTCCAATGGGCGGCCTTCTCGTCCCGGTGGGCCAGCACGGCCTGGGTGTCCAGCGGTCCCTGCACCGCCTGGCGCAGCCCCGGGACCTGGCGCGCCTCCGCCCGGGCGGTCACCGGGCGCAACAGCGCCTTGCTGGGCATGCACGCCCAGTACGAGCATTCGCCGCCTGCCAGCTCACTTTCCACGACCGCGGTGCTCAGGCCCGCGGCTCTGAGCCGGTCCACCACGTTCTCGCCGGTGGGGCCCGCGCCCAGCACGACGACATCGAATTCCACAGCTTCCGTCATGGGGACAGTCTGGTGCTGGGGTGTGCGCCCTGGCCACATGGGCATGGGCAGGAATAGCAAGGCTCCGGGCACGGTTGTCGGGGGCAGCTGACGGACCGGGGTTATCTCCGGGACGACACACCAGCGAACATCAGGGAGAGGTAGTACGTCATGAGCACTGTTGAGCTCACCAAGGAGAACTTCGATCAGGTCGTGAGCGACAACGACTTCGTCCTGATCGACTTTTGGGCGGACTGGTGCGGCCCCTGCAAGCAGTTCGCTCCGGTGTACGAAGGTGCCGCCGAGCGTCACTCCGACCTGGTCTTCGCCAAGGTCGACACGGAGGCCCAGGGAGAACTGGCCGCCGCGTTCGAGATCCAGTCCATCCCGACGCTGATGATCGTCCGTGAGAACGTCGCCGTCTTCGCCCAGCCCGGCGCCCTCCCCGAGGCCGCGCTGGAGGACGTCATCGGCCAGGCGCGGGCCCTCGACATGGACGAGGTCCGCAAGTCGATCAAGGCCGCCGAGGCCAAGGCAGCCGGAACGGACGGCGCACCCGAGGCCTGACCCGGCCCCTGTCCCGTACGAGGCGCTGCCTCAGCTGTGGTCCCGACCGTACGGCCGGGACCACAGCCATGTCCGGGGCCGGGTCGTCATCCCGGCTGTGCGACATCACCGCCGGTTCCGGGCTGCTGCCCGCAGCACCGGCACCGGTTCGCGCGGCGTCGTCGTGAGTCGTGTCGTCAGAGGCTCTTCGGCTCGACGACCCGCGCCGAGAGGCCGTAGTCCAGCTCCGCGCCGTCGACCAGCAACGCCTCGACGGTCCGCGTGGCGGGGTCGATGTCGGCCTCGACCCCCTGGCCCACGTACCGCGGATAGCCGGACTCACCTCGGTCGCCCGTCGCCGCGACGATGGCCGACCGGATGGCGGCCCCGGCGAGGGAGGCATGATCGTCGCCCTCGATGTGCTCGGGCACCACCAGGATTTCGAAGCGCTGCGGATCGCTGGTCATGCACGTGACGCTAGCCACCCACCGCCCCGCGCGCACGTCGTCCGCCCCGCGGCACGTCGCTCGCCAGGTCGGTCAGGCCCGCCAGTCCGGTCGGAACGACGGCGATGGATCAGCTGGATTCGCGGTGCACGGCCCTGGCCCCCATCAGGTCGTGGATCTCCGGTTCGTCGCCCGGCTCACGGACCATGCCGTCGACCAGTTCGGCCAGCCGGCGGCCCGTCACCATGTCGATGTGAACGGTGCTCAGTCGCGGCCGCAGGAGCCTGCCCAGCAGCAGATCGTCCGCACCGATGACGGCGGTCGTTCCCGGGACATCGATGTCCTCGTCCTGGAGAGCGCGCATCAGGAGTTGGGCGTGCTCGTCGTTGTACGCGTACACCGCGTCCAGCTCCAGCTCCCGCCAGCGGGCGGCGAGCGCGGCGGCCGATTCCTCGTCGTACGACAGGGGCAGCGGCTCGATGCGGGCGCCGGTGACCGCGGCCGCCCTGCGGGCACCTTCGAGCCTCGGCTCGGAGAACAGCTCGAGGCCCGGATCATCGGGCATCACGACCCCGATGGCCCGCCGGCCGCGTGCGACGAGGTGCGACACCGCGCAGCTTCCGATCTCGCTCTGGTCCATGACGAGCGAGTGCGCTCCATCGACCCGTCGTGGGCCGAGGGTTATGACGGCCTTGGCGCCGGAGCGTTTGAGTACGTCGACGCTGTGGCGGGTGAGCGCCACCTCCCCGAAGGAGACGACGGCAACCGGCCGCAGCTCCGCCCAGGCCCTGGCTGCCTCGTCGCCCTCGAGTCCGAGGCTGCCGTACTGAACGACCGTGTAGTCGAGTCGGCGCAGCGCCCACTGGAGTTCGTTGAAGAACTGGCTGTAGAGGGGCCCGACGGGGACGTGAGCGGTCGGCAGCAGCACCATCCGGGTGTGCCCGGCGCGCAGGCTGCGGGCGGCGGCATGAGGGACGTATCCGAGTTCCTCGGCGGCCTCGCGGACACGTCGGCGGGTGGGCTCACTGATGCGCACGGCCGACGTGTTGTTGAGCACGTAGGAGACGGTGGCCCGGGAAACTCCGGCCAGCCGGGCGACATCGGCGCTGGTGGGAACGGGGCGTTCTGCGGACTGCTTGGGTGTCTGGCTCATCGCCCTCGGCATCCTTCCAGAACGGTGCCGAACGCCGTCCGGTGGATGGCCGGAAACGAGCACCGGGAAGGGTTTACACGCGTCAGTGACACGCGCCATCCTCGGTTCGGCACCCCGGCTTCCCCACCTCATCCGGAGGGCAGTGTGACCGCTCGGTCTTCCTTCTCCGCCGGCTCGACGATCGGCACCGGCCGGGCGGCTCCCCAAACCCCTCGAAACCGGACCGCCGAAATCCGCCGAAAGCCCGGGGCCGCGAGGTGCCGCGCGGAGGACCGCGATGTAAGCGCTCTCGGGCGGCGTCCCGGCGGTCCGCCACCGCCTGCACGCCGGGGAGATCGAACCGCCCCGGAACGTGGCCGAGTTCGGTCTGATCTTCGGCCCGAACTCCGGTGCCTTGACGCCCGGTTCGCGGGTTCGGCCCGGCGGCGTATGGTGGATCGGCTCGCGGTCTGGCCCAGCGGCAGGCGGAGGATCGACTCCGGGTCCGGCCCGCGGCAGGCGGCAGGCGGCACACGGGTCCGGCCCGGCGGAGGGCGGAGGATCGGCGCGGGATCCGGCCCGGCGGCGCGTGGCGGTCGGGTTTCGGGCCCGCTGCCCGACGGACGGCGCGGGCCCGGCCCGGCGTCCCGGCCACATCGGCGCACCGGCGCCGGATTGGGAAGCCGTACCGGCGCGCCGTCCTAGCCACGGCGCTCCGCCCGAGCCCGAACCACCCGATCCACCCGATCCGCAAGCCCGGTTCGACCAGATCGACCCGCCCCATCGCCCGCCGCCCGCACCGGAAAGGCATCACCGTGAAGCTCCACACCACGACCTGGGGGACGGGTGACCGTCTCGCGCTCCTCGTCCACGGCATCATGGCCGACCACCGCACCTGGCGGCGGGTCGGACCCGCCCTCGCCGCGCGCGGTTACCGCGTGCTCGCCGTCGATCTGCGCGGTCACGGCGCGAGCGGTCGAGCGGACCGCTACACGCTCCAGGACCACACCGACGACCTCGTGGAGACGCTGCCGACCGGCGCGGAGGTGGCCATAGGCCACTCGCTCGGCGGTCTGGCCCTGTCCCGGGCGGTACGACAGCTGGCCCCGCGACGAGCCGTCTACGTGGATCCCGCCTGGCACCTGCCGGACGGCGACGACGGCTACCGTCCCGACCTCTTCGCGCAGGCGAAGACGCTGACGCGGGAGCAGATCCGGGCCGCCAGTCCGCGCTGGGACGAGGTGGACGTCGGAGTCGAGCTGGAAACCCTGCGGCTCTGGGAGAAGGGGACCGCCTACGGTCTGACCGGTCTCGTCGGCACGGATCTGCTGCCCGCCGAGCCCGTCGTACCGTCGCTCGTCGCGCTCGCGGACCCGAGCACCCTCGTTTCCGCCGAGCGGGCGGCGTTGCTCGCCGCACGGGGCTTCGCGGTGCGGACGGTCCCCGGCGCCGGTCACACCATCCACCGCGACGACTTCGACGGCTTCATGGCGGCGCTGGACGGCTGGGTCTGACGCCTGCGCACTCGGGTTCCCCGGGGGGCGGAGCGGACGGCAGGTGCACGCGCCGCCCCGGTGGCCGACTGCGACGTGCGCCGGCCGCGCAGCTCCCCGTACCCGGCCCGGGCCCCGGACCGGCGAGGCCCTACCGTGGGGCACGTGACGATCTTCCGCGGTTCCTCCGGCTCCTCCGACGACCTGTCCCGGCCCGGCCGCAGCGGCTCAGGAGCGACGACCGAGGCCGACCCCGCCGAGGTGGGTCCGGTCCGGACGTCGTACGCGCCGGACCGCGACGGCGACCCGGACCCCGGCGAGATCGTGTGGACGTGGGTGCCGTTCGAGGAGAATGACGGACGCGGGAAGGACCGCCCGGTGCTCGTCGTCGCCCGGGAGCCCGGTGGCACGCTGCTCGCCGTGCAGCTCTCCAGCAGGCGGCACGACCACGACCGCGAGTGGGTGCCGATCGGCGTCGGCCCGTGGGACAGCGCGGGCCGTGAGTCGTGGGTCGACCTGGACCGTGTGCTGCGCGTCCACGAGAGCGGGATGCGCCGTGAGGCGTGCGCGCTGCAGCGGCCGCGGTTCGACGCGGTCGTCGCGCGGCTGCGGGAGCGCTACGGCTGGAGCTGAGGGGCGAAGGCCCGGCGGAAGGCCGCGAGGGTCGAGCCCTCCGGCGTACGGTCGAGGACCGCGAAGACGACGTGCTCGAAGTGGCCCGCGAAACGGCCGTCCGCGGTGAGGAGCGCGTGGAACGCGTCCGCAACCGCGCCCGGGTCGTTGCGGAAAACCCCGCAGCCCCAGGCGCCCAGCACGAGCCTGCGGTACCCGGCCGCGACGGCCGTCTCCAGGACCCGTTCCGCGCGGGCCGCGAGGGCGGCCGGAATGCGGTGGGCCTGCTCGGGTGTGCGACGGGTGATGACCCCGGCGTTCGGTGCGGGCGAGGTGAGGAAACCGGCGGTGTACGGCGTGTTGAGCAGCCGTCCGCGGTCGTCGCGGAAGACCGGGACGCCGGGGGAATGAATGACCCGGTCGGAGTAGAACGGATCGCGGTCCGCCCGGTGGTGTGCGTAGTACTCGGGGGCGCGCAGCAGCGTGCTGTAGAGGGCGGATGCCCGGCACAGCGCCTCCTCCTGCGCCTGGGCGCCGTTCAGATAGCCGCCGCCGGGGTTGCGTGCCGAGGCGAAGTTCAGCACGGCGAGCGGTGCGGTGTCCGCCGCGGTGAGGCGGCGGGCGGCCTGGGTGCTGCTCTCGCCGGTGACGTCGAAGACCGTCGTACGGCCGCTGTCCGGGGTGGCGGGCACGCTCGCGGGCCCGTACATCCGGGTCCCTTCCAGGGCGGCGGCCAGATCCGGAGCGATCACCACGCGGCGTCCGTCGGACGCGACGTAGTGACCTATGTCGACGATCTCCTGGTTGTGCCTGGCGATCCCCCGCAGTCGTGCACTCATGCATCACATCGTGGGTGAGCGACGACAGGTGGGGCAATCGGGTTTACGTGCGCCACACGGGCCCCAAGGGCGCTCTTGTGCGAACCAGCGGCGCTGGCCTTAGGTTGGCAGAGTGCCTTCGACGGAGGAGCGGATCATGCACCCACCTGATCCCGGCGATTACGGCCGGCCGATGGACGAGGGAGAAGCGGAAGATCTCCTTCGATGTATCTGCTTCAAGAACGGCCCGCCCAGCACGGTGGGTGTGGAACTGGAATGGCTCGTACACGACCAGGACAGACCCCATGACCCCGTCCCGGCCGACCGCCTGCTCGCGGCATACGACCGGGTGCGGTCCCTGCACCTCGACTCGCTCCTCACCTTCGAACCGGGCGGCCAGCTGGAGCTCAGCTCGCTCCCCGCCACCTCCCTGACGGAGTGCATCGACTCCGTCGCCGCCGATCTGGACGCCGTACGCGCGGTGCTCCGGCCGGCCGGACTCGCCCTCGCCGGATATGGACTGGACCCGTGGCAGACGCCGCGCCGGCTCCTCCACGAACCCCGGTACGAGGCCATGGAGGCCTTCCTCGACCGTACCGGCCCCGCCGGCCGCGCCATGATGTGCACCTCCGCCTCCGTCCAGGTCTGTCTGGACGCGGGCAACGAGGAGCCCGGACCGCTCGGCCACGGCAGACGCTGGCAGCTCGCGCATCTCCTCGGCGCGGTACTGACCGCCGCTTTCGCCAACTCCCCCGCGCGAGCGGGCCGCTACACCGGCTGGCGCTCCACGCGTCAGGCCGTGTGGGCCGAACTGGACTCCGTGCGGCCGCTGTCACCGCCCCTGGACCGGGAGCCGCGGGCGGCATGGGCGGCGCATGCCCTGGACGCACCCGTGATGTGTGTACGTGCACCCGAAGGACCCTGGGCACGGCCGGAGGGGCTCACCTTCCGCCAGTGGCTGCGCTCCGGCGGGCCGCGCCCGCCGACCCGCGAGGATCTCGACTACCACCTGACCACGCTGTTCCCGCCCGTGCGGCCGCGTGGCCATCTCGAACTGCGCATGATCGACGCCCAGCCGGGCGACGACGGCTGGATGGTGCCGTTGGCCGTCACCACGGCCCTGTTCGACGACGCCGAGGCGGCCGAGACCGTCTACCGCGCCGTCAAACCGCTGGCGGAGTACGCCGGTCCACTGCCCGCCCCCTGCAATCCGCTGTGGACGAGCGCCGCCCGGGACGGGCTGGCCGACCCCGAACTGCACGCGGCGGCCGTCACCTGCTTCGGCGTCGCCCTGGAGGCGCTTCCCCGCACCGGTGCTTCCACCGCGGTGCAGGAGGCGGTCGCCGCCTTCAACGAGCGCCATGTCCTGCGGGGCCGATGCCCCGCCGACGATCTGCGCATCCCGTCACTCGGGAAGGAACCGAGCTCATGACCGACGACCTCAGGCGACGCGCGCTCGACGCGCTGATCACCGCCCGGGACCGCACCGCCGGTCTCACCACCTGTGTGGACGAGAACGAACTGATCGCCCAGCACTCGCCGTTGATGTCCCCGCTGGTGTGGGACCTCGCACACATCGGCAACCAGGAAGAACAGTGGCTGCTGCGGACCGTGGGCGGCCGTGAGGCCCTGCGGCCCGAGATCGACTCCGTCTACGACGCCTTCGAGCACCCCCGCGCTCTGCGGCCGACCCTTCCCCTGCTCGCCCCGTCCGAGGCCCGGACCTACGCCTCCGACGTACGGGGCCGGGTCCTGGACATCCTCGAGCGAACCCCGCTGGAGGGCACCGGCCCGCTGACCGACGCGGGCTTCGCCTTCGGCATGATCGCCCAGCACGAGCAGCAGCACGACGAGACCATGCTGATCACCCACCAGCTCCGCAAGGGCCCGGCGGCGCTCAGCGCGCCCGAGCCCCCGGCGGGTGGAATGCAGGGCCTGGCCGAGGAGATCCTGGTCCCCGGCGGCCCCTTCACCATGGGCACGTCGACGGAGCCGTGGGCGCTGGACAACGAGCGGCCCGCGCACCGGCGCGACGTGCCGGCCTTCCATCTCGACACCGCGCCGGTGACCTGTGGCGCCTACATCGCGTTCATCGAGGACGGCGGTTACGACGACCCGCGCTGGTGGGCTGCCGAGGGCTGGGACCAGATCCGCCGGCACGACATCGGCGCACCCCTGTTCTGGCGGCGGGAGGCGGGACAGTGGCTGCGCCGCCGCTTCGGCGTGACAGAGCCGGTGCCCGCGGACGAGCCGGTGCTGCATGTGAGCTGGTACGAGGCCGACGCCTACGCCCGCTGGGCGGGGCGGCGGCTGCCGACCGAGGCCGAGTGGGAGAAGGCCGCCCGCCACGACCGGGAGGCGGACCGGTCGCGCCGCTTCCCGTGGGGCGACTCGGACCCGACCCCCGAGCAGGCCAACCTGGGACAGCGCCATCTGCGTCCGGCCCCCGCCGGAAGCTACCCGGAGGGCGAATCCCCGCTCGGCATCCGGCAGTTGATCGGTGATGTGTGGGAGTGGACGTCGAGCGACTTCCTGCCCTACCCCGGCTTCGCGGCGTTCCCCTACCGCGAGTACTCCGAGGTGTTCTTCGGCAGCGCCCACAAGGTGCTGCGCGGCGGCTCGTTCGCCGTCGACAAGGTGGCCTGCCGCGGCACCTTCCGCAACTGGGACCTCCCGGTGCGGCGCCAGATCTTCTCCGGGTTCCGCACCGCGCGGGACGCCGCCGGCCACGAGGATGTCGCCTGATGTGCCGCCATATCGCCTATCTCGGACCGCCTCTGCCACTGGGACAGCTGCTGGCCGAACCGGCACACGGTCTGCTGCGGCAGTCGTGGGCACCCCGCCGCCAGCGGTACGGGACGGTCAACGCCGACGGGTTCGGCGTCGGCTGGTACGCCGAGGGCGATCCGGTGCCCGCGCGCTACCGGCGCACCGGACCCATCTGGGCGGACCTGTCGTTCACCGACATCGCCCGGGTCGTCCGCAGCGGGGCGGTGCTCGCCGCCGTCCGTGACGCCACGGAGGCCGGCGCCGACGGCGAGGCCGCCGCGGCTCCGTTCGCCTCCGGGCCCTGGCTGTTCAGCCACAACGGGGCCGTCAGGGGCTGGCCGCGCTCCATGGCGCCGCTCTCCCTCTCGCTGCCCGCCACCGATCTGCTGTCGCTGGAGTCGCGCTGCGACTCGGCGCTGCTGTGGGCCCTGGTGCTGCGCAGGCTGCGCGACGGCGACGAACCCGGCCAGGCCATCGCCGAGACCATCCACGAGGCGGCCGCGGCCGCACCGGATTCGCGGCTGAACTTCCTGCTCACCGACGGCGAGACCATCGCGGCGAGCGCCTGGGGCGACACCCTGTGGTACCTCGCCGAGCCCGGCCGCAGCACGGTCGTGGCCTCGGAGCCGTACGACGACGATCCGCACTGGCGAGAGGTGCCCGACCGGACACTGCTCGCCGCAACCCGTACCGATGTCCTGCTGACACCGCTCAAGGAGCCCACTTCGTGAGCCCGTTCCTCCTGACCCGCACCCTGCCCGAGGACGCCACCGACGCCGCGCTGCGCGCCGACGTCCTGCACGGGCTCACCCGCACGCCCAAGACCCTGCCGCCGAAGTGGTTCTACGACGCCCGTGGCAGCGAGCTGTTCGAGGAGATCACCCGGCTGCCCGAGTACTACCCCACCCGCGCCGAGCGCGAGATCCTGATCGACCGCTCGGCGGAGATCGCCGCGGTGACGAAGGCCCGGACGGTGGTGGAGCTGGGCTCGGGCTCCTCGGAGAAGACCCGTCATCTGCTGGAGGAGCTGAACGATCTGCACAGCTATGTGCCGGTCGACGTGAGCGAGAGCGCCCTGCGGGGCGCGGCCGAGGCACTGTTGGAGGACCATCCCGGGCTCCATGTGCACGCTCTGATCGCCGACTTCACCCGCGGGCTCGCGCTGCCCGGCACTCCGGGCCCCCGGCTGGTCGCGTTCCTCGGCGGCACGATCGGCAATCTGCTGCCGGCCGAGCGGGCGGCGTTCCTGAGCTCGGTGCGGTCGCTGCTCGACCCCGGGGACGCGCTACTGCTGGGCACGGACCTCGTCAAGGACGAGGACGTGCTGGTGCGCGCCTACGACGACGCCTCGGGGGTGACGGCCGCGTTCAACAAGAACGTCCTGAACGTCCTCGCCCGGGAGCTGGGCGCGGACGTCGACCCCGCCGACTTCGACCATGTGGCGCGGTGGGATGCGCAGGAGGAGTGGATCGAGATGCGGCTGCGGGCGCGTCACGCCCTGAGCGTGAAGATTCCCGAGCTGGATCTCGTGGTCGCCTTCGAGGAGGGTGAGGAGATGCGCACCGAGGTCTCCGCGAAGTTCCGTCAGGAGGGTGTACGGACGGAACTGGCGGCGGCGGGGATGGAGTTGACGAACTGGTGGACGGACAGGGAGGGCAGGTTCGCGCTGTCCCTGGCGACGGCCTGCTGAGCCGCGCGGGCCAGTGAGCGGCGGTCGGGGAAACTCCCCGCCGGGATGGCCGGCAGCAGCCGGATCTCGGCGGTGAGTTCACCGGCCGCCACGACCCGCCACAGGGACGCGGGCAGCGAATCCTCGCCGACGAAGGCGGCCGCGCCGGTGGGCAGATAGGTGATGCGGACGGGCTGCACGCTCGCGCCGGCGTCGAGGGCGGCCTGGAAGACGGCGTGCCGGAACCTGCCCTGCTCTCGCCCGCACCAGGTGGACCCTTCGGGGAACGCGATGACCCGGGCGCCCCCGCGCAGCGCGGCGGCCATCTCGGCGACGGTCGCGGGGAGCGTGCGCAGCCGGTCGCGCTCCAGGAAGAAGGTGCCGCCGCGGGCCGCGAGCGGTCCGAGGACGGGCCAGTGTCTGACCTCCGTCTTGGCCAGCATCCTTCCCGGCAGAGCGGCTGCTATCAGCGGTATGTCCAGCCAGGAGATGTGGTTGGCGACGACGAGGGAGCCCCGCGGGGCGTACGGCCGGCCGACGATGCGCAGGCGCACGCCGAAGGCGCGCAGCACCGCCCGGGTCCAGCAGCGGGTCGCCAGGTGCCGGAACCGGGTGCCCAGCACCAGGGCGAGCAGTGCCACCAGCGGCCCGACGAGGATGCCGGCGAGCGCGGTCAGCAGCCCTGCCGTCAGCCGGGCGACCGCGGTGACCCTGCCGGCCACCGCGTCCTGGTGGGTGGCGCAGCCCGCGGGGGTGCAGGGCGCGCCGGGGAGCCAGACGCTCATCGCCCGGGGGCGAGCGAGAGGAAGTGGTTCAGGTAGCGCGGGTTGGTACGGCGCAGCGAGAGCAGCACGTACAGATCGGCGACACCGAAGTCGGCGTCGTGGGCGGGCGCCCCGCACACCCAGGCGCCGAGGCGGAGGTAGCCGCGCAGCAGGGCGGGCAGTTCGGTGCGGCCGGTGGGAAGGGCGACGGCGTCGGCGTTCCAGAGCTTGTGGGGGGTGACCCAGTACTCCTCGGGGGCCAGGTTCTTGCTGCGGACCGTGGACCAGGTGGCCGCGGCGAGGGTGCCGCCGTCCGCCAGCGGGATCGAGCAGCAGCCTGCCAGCCAGTTGTGTCCGGTGCGGGTCATGTAGCGGGCGAGCCCGGCCCAGATGAGGCCGATGACGGCACCGTTGCGGTGCAGCGGGTGGACGCAGGAGCGGCCGACCTCGACCAGGTCGTCACGGATGGGGGCGAGCCGGGCCAGATCGAACTCGGTCTCGGAGTAGAGCCGGCCGGCCGCGCGGGCCCGGTCGGGCGGCAGTAGCCGGTAGGTGCCGACGACCTCGCCGGTGTCCGCCTCGCGCACCAGCAGGTGGTCGCAGTACGCGTCGAAGGCGTCGATGTCCAGACCGGGCTCCGGCCCGTCCAGTCGCGCGCCCATCTCGCCGGCGAAGACCTGGTGGCGCAGCCGCTGGGCGGCGCGGACGTCCTCCTGGTCGCGGGCGAGGGAGACGATGTACCGGGGCTGCTCGGCCTCCAAACCCTCGGCCTCGGGGAGCCTGGTGGGGAGCGCGGTGGGGACCGGCGCGGGGAGTGGGAGGGGGGCGGCGACGACGGCTGGCGATGCGGGCATGGCTGTCTCCTGTGCCGGACGGAGGGGGACGGACCGCCGGTGCGGCGGGCCGGCTCCTTACTTCTTCCGTGGCCGGCTGGATTCGACATGACAGCCTGGCGGAGAGTGGATGTGCGACGGCTGAATGCCGGGGTGTCACCCGCGTGCGAGGACGTCCGTGATGCGCTCGGAGGCCTGCCGCGCCGCACGTGCTGCGTTCTTCCCCTGAAGAACGGCGGTCATATAGGTCTTGATCGGGTTGTCGGCCTCGACCTCGGCCCACTGCGGAGAGTTGGGGGTCGCCCGGCCCTGCGCGGCTCCGGCGGCCATCGCGGCCGTGCCCTCCTCGCCTTTGAGCACGCCGGCGAGGGTCGTCTTGTTGGGGACGTAGTTCATGGTACGGGCGAGATCGGTCTGCCAGCGTGTCCCGGCCAGCGCCTTGACGACCTCGATGGCCGCCCCCCGTTCGCGGGCCTTCTCCGGGACGATCAGGTCGGAGCCGCCGGTGAAGACGGACCCGGGTCTCTCGGCCGTCTTGCCGGGCACGGGGAAGTAGCCCAGCTTGCCCTTCAGGCCGGGGTTGGCCTTCTCGATGACGGTCGCGGCACCGGGCACGGCGATGATCTGGGCGACATTGCCCCGGGCGAAGACCTCGGCCTGGGGCGGGGTCTGCTCGTCGGCGGCCTTGGGCCCGTCACCGTGTGCCTGGAGTTCCTTGTAGAAGGCCATGCCGCGCAGCGCCGCCGGGGTGTCGAGGGTGCCCTGCCAGTCGCCGCCGCTCTCGACGGCCAGGTCCCCGCCCTCGTCCCAGATGAAGCCGGACAGGGTGTACCAGTCCTGGCCGGAGAGATAGATGCCCTGGACGCCGTTGCCGTCGAGCTGTTCCGAGGCGTCGAGCCACTGCGCCCTGGTCTTGGGGAGCGCGGTGATCCCGGCGTCGGCGAAGAGGTCCTTGTTGTAGATCACGACGCGGTTGGCCGCGTACCAGGGAATGCCGTACTGGGAGCCGTTGATGCTGCCGGGTTCGGCGAGCCCCGGCAGCCACTGCTCGTTGCCGAGGTCGCGTACGGACTCCAGCGTGAGGTCCAGCAGGGCGTCGCTCTCCGCGTACTGGGCGACCTGGGTGTTGCCGACCTCGATGATGTCGGGCCCCTTACCGCTCTCCAGCGCGGCCATGACCTTCTTCCCGATGCCCGTCCACTCCTGGAAGGTGACGTCGAGCTCCACGGAGGGGTTGTCCTTCTCGTACGAGGTGGTGAACCGCTGCAGGAAGTCGTCGGAGACGCTGTCCTGCATCAGCCAGATCCGCACGGTCCGGGTGTCCGATCCGGTGCCGGGGATCACCCCGCAGCCGGTGAGCGTGAGCGCGGAGACGAGCGCGACGGACAGGGCACGGAAGTTCTTCACAGCGGTCACCTTCGGCGAGAGGGCACGGGAGTGGACCCGACATGGGGGGAAGCGCGCTCCGCGCTCGCACGGGTGTGGGTGGAGTTTGGTATGTACCAATGCCCGGGTCAACCCCGGCGGTCGGCCGGGGGTTCGCACGCTGGGGCGGGCGCGCCACGGCACCCGCCCCCGCGGCGACGGTCAGCCGGTGCCGGGCACCGTGTCCTGGAAGGCCGTCCCGGCGGAACGGAAGGCGGCCACCCGGGCGCTCACCTGCGCGGGAGTGAGCACCCGATCCTTCACATGCAGCACGTAGTCGACCTTCTGGTCGTACGAGCGCGGGGTGGTGCTGGTCTGGCCCGCGAGATCGATGAGCCACTGGTTGACGTTGATGGACATGGGGCGCTCGGGCAGATACCGGGCGTCGTGCCGGCCGAACAGGGTGCCGTCGACGTAGTAGGTGATGGCGCTGTTGTCGATGGTGACGACGAGGTCGTGCCAGCCGGCGTAGCTGGTGCGTGCCTCCGAGTGCTGGTTGACGGCCTCCCAGGGGTCGGGCCGGTAGGTCTCCCACGACGTCGTGTAGAGGATGTTGGCGGGCTCGCCCCAGCCGCCGTTGGGCAGGTACTCGAAGTCGTACTCGGCGTAGTCGTCCGCCATCGGCGCCGTGAGGTCGTTGATGGTGAAGAAGGTCTGGACGAGGCGGTCGCCGTCGGGGCCCGACCGCGGGGCGTCGGAGAACCTCACGCGTGCCGCGTAGGTGCCGTTCTTGAACTTCATGGCCCGGGTGAGGACTTCGGTCTGCTCGGTGGAAGCAGCCGTACCAGCCGTGGAGGTCTCCAGGTTCATGATCGAGTTGGCCCCCTCCCTGGCGAAGGTGACGTTCTCCGGTACCCAGGCCGCGCCCGGCACTCCGGGTCCGCCGGAGTTGGAACGAACGTGCCAGCCATGGGCGTTGAGCGCAGGGTCGGTGTGCGAGGTGTAGGTGAAGTCGTCGAAGAGCGTGGCGCCGTCGCCGGGCGGGTCGGTGGGGTCGGTCGGATCCGGGTCGGGGTCGTTGCCCGCCGGGGCGGTTCCCCACACGGTCGTACCACCGACGGTCGCGGTGACCTTGGACCAGTCGGCGTAAGCCGTCTGGGAGGCGGCGAAGGAGTAGTCGTCGTGCTGGTTGATCGCCTGCCAGTCGCTGCGGTGGAACCGCAGTTGCATGTCGCCGGTGTCCGCGCCGGCGGCGAGCGATCCCGCGCCGGCCGTGAAGCCGATCTCCAGATAGCGGTCGGCGTCGGCCGTGGACCGGGTCAGGGTGCCGAAGGTGCCCGTGATGTGGGCACAGCCCTTCACCGCCCAGGAGCAGGCGAAGCGGTACGAGGCTCCCGCGTCGGCCTTGAAGTAGTAGCGGATCTTCACCTGGCTCAGCGGGACCGAACTGCTGCCGGTGTTGACCACCTTGAACCAGGGCTCGGCCTGGTCGCTGCCGGTGGCGCTCTGCCGGTACTGGACCTTGACCTGTTCGCCGGCGGCGGCCGCCGGCAACGCGGTCAGCGTCGCGCAGCCGAGGCCGGCCACGGCCGCGGCGGCCACGGCGGCTCGAAGGCGCAGGGGACTGAGGCTCATGGGGAATCCTCTCGGGACGGGTGGAGCACGGGGGGCCGGTCCGGCACGCCGAGCGCGTCGAGCCGGGCTCTGTGGCGGTGCATACACGCCTGGAATCCGGGCCAGTCGTGGCCGCCGGACCAGGCGGTGTCGGCGAGCGCGCACAGCCGGGGGAAGGCGAGATATTCGGCGTGCGCGGGGGTGGTGACGTACTCGGTCCACAACTGGGCCTGTGTGCCGAGCACCCGGGCCGCGGCCTCCGGCTCCCAGTGAGCGGGCGCCGGATCGGTCGCGTGGACGGTCCGCAGGTCGACGACCCGGCCCGGCTGACCGGGCGGCTCACCGGGCAGTGCGGACTGGCGGTAGTCGAGGTACGTGGAGCGGTACGGCGCCATGATCACCTGCCGGCCACCACGGGCGGCTGCGAGGCCGTGCCGCTGGTCCCGCCACGGCAGCACGGTGAAGGTCTCCGGCAGATCGACACCGGTCTCGGTCCAGCCGAGCGGGCGTCGGCCGCGCTCCGTGACGAACTCGCCCATACGGCCCATGAACCAGCCGTGCAGGGCGTCGGGACCCGCAAGCCCTTGCTCGGCGACCCGGGCGAGCGCGGCGGGCGACCGGTGCCATTCCGTCGTCGGGCACTCCTCGCCGCCCAGGTGGACGTAGCGCGAGGGAAAGGTGTCCATCACCTCGTCGAGGACAGTGCGGCAGAAGTCCAGGACCTCGTCGTGGACCCCGAGGACCGTGTCGCACACACCCCATCGGCGCCAGACCTCCAACTGCCGCCCGGGACGGTTGCCCAGATGCGGGTAGGCGGCGAGCGCCGCGCGCGCATGGCCCGGCATCTCGATCTCCGGTACGACGGTGATGCCGCGTGCGGCGGCGTGGTCGATCAGCCCGGCGAGTTCCTGCCGGGTGTACGCACCGCCGTGCGGGGTTCCGCCGACCTCGGTGAGCTTCGGGTGGGCGGCGACGGGCATACGCCAGCCCTGGTCGTCGGTGAGATGCAGGTGCAGCACGTTCAGCTTGTGCAGGGCCAGCAGGTCGGTGAAGCGCCGCAGGAAGGACACGGGCTGGAAGTGCCGGGCCACATCCAGCATGGCTCCGCGCCAGGCGAACCTGGGGACGTCGGTGATCTGCACACAGGGCACGGACCACGGGGTGCCCCGCACCGGGCTCCCGGAGAGCGCCTCGGGCGGCAGCAGTTGACGGATCGTCTGGACCCCGTGGACCAGCCCCTCGGGGCGGCCGGCCCGCAGCAGTACCGCGTCGGCGCCCACGGTGAGTCCGTACCCCTCCGTGCCGAGTCCGGTGAGGCCGGCGTCGAGGGCGATGACCACGCGGCCGTCCGCGGCGAGGGGCAGCGGCAGTCCCGTGGCGGGGGCGAGCAGGGTGCGCAGCAGCGCGGCCGCGGGCTCGGCGCCGGGCGCCGCGCGGACGGACGTACGGTCGTCGAAGGTGAACCGGCCGTTCGTGACCGTGAGTTGGGACGGCCGGGGCACCACGTCGATGCGATGACGGGACAGCGGCATGCGGCTTCTCCTATCCCTTGACCGCTCCGCCGGTCATTCCGGCGGAGACCCGGCTCTGGAGCACCAGGAAGAGGACGAGGACGGGCAGCGCGAAGAGGGTGGAGGCGGCCATGGTGGCGCCCCAGTCGGTGCCGAAGACGTTCGAGAACGAGGAGAGCCAGACCGGGAGGGTGCGGTCGTCCTGGTTCTTGATGATCAGCATGTTGGCGAAGGCGAACTCGTTCCAGGCCGTGATGAAGCCGAACAGCGAGGTGGCGAGCAGACCGGGGGCGAGCAGCGGCAGCGTCACCCGGCGGAAGGCGGCGGCCCGGGTGCAGCCGTCGACCTGGGCGGCCTCCTCCAGTTCCACGGGGATCCCGGTGAGGAAGCTGCGCAGGGTCACGATGGTGAAGGGCAGTGTGATCATGAAGTAGACGAGGCTCAGGGTGGCGAGCCGGTCGAGCATGTCGGTGTCGCGGGCGATGACGTACATCGGGATCAGCAGCGCCTCCCAGGGCGCGACCTGGGCGACGAAGACCATCAGCACGAAGCCTCGACGGCCCCGCCAGCGCAGCCGGGCCACGGCGAAGGCCGCGCCCAGCGCCACGACCAGAGCGAGCAGGACACAACTGGCGGTCACCAGCAGGCTGTTGCGCCAGAAGGACCAGAACCCGTCGGCGTTCACGGCCGCGGAGAAGTGGTCGAGCGTGAGGTCGGTGGGCAGGAAGACGGGTGTCTCGGCCTGGATGTCCCGGGTGGGCTTGAAGGCGGTCAGGATCATCCAGTAGACGGGGAAGACGCTGAGGACGAAGGCGATCAGCGCCGCCGTGTTCAGCGGGAGCCGGCGCAGTGCGGCGGGTCCGGGTCGCGGGAGTCTCACAGCTCGGCCTCCTGACGGAACATCTGCCGGAAGTAGAGGATCAGCGCTGCCAGCAGGATGAGCACGGTCAGGGTGGCCGCGGCAGCCCCGAGGTCGTATCGGTGCAGGGACTGCGCGACCTGGTAGGCGTAGACCGGCAGGGTGGTGGTCGCGCCGCCGGGCCCGCCCTTGGTGACGGCCCAGATCTGGGCGAAGCAGCGGAAGACCCAGATGACTTCGAGGCACAGGACGAGACCGAAGACCGGGCGCAGGACGGGCAGTGTGACGGAGTGAAAGATCCGCCAGCCGCCCGCGCCGTCGATCCGGGCCGATTCGACCAGTTCGGCGGGGACGGTGGTCAGGGCGGCGTGCAGGGTGACGGCGACGAACGGCACGGACTGCCAGACGACCAGCAGGACGAGGATGGTGAAGGCGGAACCGCCGTGCGCGAGCCAGGAGTAGTCCCGGAAGGACTCGAACCCCAGCCGGACGAGTAGCCAGTTGACCACGCCGAGGCGTGAGGAGAAGAGCCACTGGAAGACGGTGGTGGTGGCGATGACCGGGCTGGCCCAGGCGAGGACCAGTCCGCTCATCACCAGGATCCGCGGGCCCTTGCGCAGTCGCTGGAGCATCAGGGCGACGACGGTGCCGAGCACCATGATCAGTACGACGTTGAGGACGGTCCACCACAGGGTGCGCCGCACGACCTCCCAGAAGGCCGTGTCGCCGAGGATCTCCCGGTAGTTCTCCAGGCCCGCGAAGCCGGCGCCACCGCGGATCAGCTCCGCCATTCCGTAGTGCTGGAAGGAGATGACCAGGTTGCGGACCAGTGGATAGGCGAGGAGGAAGGCCGCGCCGACGACGGTGGGGGCGATCAGCAGATAGGGCCAGAGGGCGCGGGGGCCGGCCCTCATGAGCCGAGGGTCTTGGTGATGCTGTCGGAGGCTTTCTTCGCCGCCTTCGCGGGGTCGCTGCCGGTGAGAACGGCGGTCATGTACTGCTTGATCGGGTTGGTGGCCTCGACGGCCGCCCACTGCGGGGAGTTGGGAGTTGCCCGGCCCTGGGCGGCCGCCGCCGCCATCGCCGCCGTGCCCTCGTTGTCCTCGATCACCTTGGCGAGCGAGGTCCGGTTGGGGACGTAGCTCATGGTTCTGGCGAGGTCGCTCTGCCACTTCTCCCCCGCGAGCGCCTTCACCACCTGGTAGGCGGCGTCCTGGTGGGCGGAGGCGGCCGGCACGATCAGGTCGGAGCCGCCGGTGAAGGTGGCCCCGGGCTTGTCCGCGGTCCGGCCGGGGATCGGAAAGAAGCCGAGCTTGCCGGCGAGCGACGGATTGGCCTGTTCGACGATCTTCGCCCCGCCGGGCACGGAGATGATCTGGGCCACGTCACCCTTGGCGAACACGTCGGCCTGGGGCGGCTTGGCCTCGTCGGAGTCCTTGGGCCCCTTGCCGAGCGCCTGGAGCTGCCGGTAGAAGTCCATGCCCTTCAGGGCCTCCGGGCTGTCGAGCGAGCCCTGCCAGGCACCACCGCTCTCCTCGGCGAGTTCGCCGCCGTCCTCCCAGATGAACCCGGCGAGGGTGTACCAGTTCTGGCCGGGTAGATAAATTCCCTGCACCGGGCCCGCGTTGAGTTTGCGGGTGATGGCGAGCCACTCGTCGCGCGTCTTCGGCGGCGCGGTGATGCCGGCCTTGCCGAAGAGGTCCTTGTTGTAGATCACCACCCGGTTCGCCGCGTACCAGGGAATGCCGTACTGCTTGCCGTCGACCTTGCCCGGTTCCGCGAGTCCGGGGAGCCAGTCGGCGCCCTTCAGTTCGGTGACCTTGGAGCCGAGGTCGGTGACACCGCCGCTGGCCGCGTACTGCGCGACCTGGGTGTTGCCCACTTCGATGACGTCCGGTGCGTCCTTGCTGGCCAGGGCGGCGGTGACCTTCTCACCGATGCCGTCCCACTCCTGGATCTGGATGTCGAGGGTGGTGCCCCGGTGCTCCTTCTCGAACGCCTCGGTGAACCGCTGGAGATATGCGTCGGAGACGCTGTCTTTCATGATCCAGACGGTGAGCCGTTCGTCGCCGCTCGCCGATCCGGAGCCGGAGGACGACGTGCTGCAGGCGGTGAGCGCGGTGGTGGCTGCCAGGGCGGCGGCAGCGGCGATGAAGCGAGTCTTCACGGATGTCACCTCGGAGATGAGTTGACCAATTGGTCAACTGGCCAACGGTGTGGCTAGAAGGTGGCATGGACCAATGTTGACGTCAAGAGCCCTGAAAAGCTGGGTTGTTCACGGAGTCGGCCATGGACCCGACGGAGCCTCAGTGGTCAGAACGTCGTTTACCATCTGACCAGTTGTCGACGAGGCGGACCACAGAGAGAGGCCGGGGCGATGGAACGCAGCACTTCGGGTGCCGTACTGAAGCGGGAGCGGGTACGGGAGTTCCTGCTCGCACTGGTCGAGGACCGCAGGCCCGGCGACGCCATCCCCTCCGAACGCACCCTCAGCGCCGAACTCGGCGTCTCCCGCCCCACCCTCCGCGCCGCCGTCGACGAACTCGTCGCCACCGGACAACTCGTCCGCGAACACGGCCGCGGCATGTTCGTCGCCCCCGCCAAAATCACCCAGGAACTCGTCTCCGACGACGCCGCGTTCGCCGTGCCACGCGCCGCGGGCACCTGGTCCAGCACCGTGCTGGAGCTGGCCACGATCCGTGCGGGGGCCCGCATCGGCCGCAAGCTGCGCATCTCACCGGCCGCCGAACTGGTCTACATCGCCCGGCTGCGGCTGGTCGACGGGTCTCCGATGGCCATCGAGCATCTGCACATCCCCGCCGAACTGGTCCCCACCCTCACCCCTCAGGAGCTGGGGGCCGGCGATCTCTACGACCATCTGCGCGAGCATCACCGCGTCTTCGTGAACGAGGCCGTCCAGTCCATCGAGCCGACCGTGGTCAACGAGGCCGAGGCGGCCGTGCTCGACGTCCCGGTCCTCTCCCCCGCGCTGCTGGTGGAACGGCTGACCACCGACACGGCGCAGAACCCCGTCGAGTACGTCCACTCCGTCTACCGGGGCGACCGGTACCGCATCGTCTCCCGGCTCGCCCTCGGCACCTCCGTGCCGTGTCCGCGCCCGGAGGGCCATCATCCCGGCATCCCGCCGGGCGACTTCGCACACGGCGACATCATCAATTCCTCCACCACGGGCGACGCCTACTGAACAGGGCGGCCGTCGAACGGAACGGCTGCTCACCCCTGGGGGCTCGCCGCACCACATCCGGCCGCACACCTTTGCCACGCGCAGGGCCTGCCGACCGTGGCCGCCCACTGACCCGGCGGTGAGTGCCGCCCGCGGGTGCCCGCAGCGCTGCCCGTATCCTCGAAGGCCCACCGCCGGCTCCGCCCCGGACCGGCCCGCAGTTCAGGAGGGCGAGGATGCCCGGCACCCGCTCTCCCCGCACGGTGCTCAAGCGGGAGCGGGTGCGCGCGTATCTGCTGACGCTGGTCGAGGACCGCAGGCCCGGCGACGCCATCCCCTCCGAACGCACCCTCAGCGCCGAACTCGGCGTCTCCCGCCCCACCCTCCGCGCCGCCGTCGACGAACTCGTCGCCACCGGACAACTCGTCCGCGAACACGGCCGCGGCATGTTCGTCGCCCCCGCCAAAATCACCCAGGAACTCGTCTCCGACCGCCATCCCGCCTCGGCACCGGAGGCGACGGGCGCCTGGTCGAGCCGGGTTCTGGAGTTCAGCACGGTGAGCGCGGGCGCCCGGATCGGGCGGCGCCTGAAGGTGTCCCCCGCCGACGAGCTCGTGCACGTCGCGCGGCTGCGCCTCGTCGACGGCACGCCCATCGCGCTGGAGTATCTGCATATCCCGGCAGCCCTGGTCCCCGGGCTCACCGCGGAGCAGATGGAGGCGGGCTTCTACACCCATCTCCGCGAGGCGCGCGGAGTGCGGACCGCCCAGGCCGTGCAGTCGATCGAGCCGACCGTGCTGAGCGAGGACGAGGCCGTGCTGCTGGGCGTCCCGGTGCTCTCCCCCGCCCTCCTGTTCGACCGTGTCACCTCCGACACCGCCGGACGGCCGGTGGAGTACGTACGGTCCCTCTACCGCGGCGACCGGTACCGCATCGTCTCCCGGCTCGCGCTCGGCACCTCGACGGACGACCGTCCTGCTCCCGACGCCTCGCGCACGGCGGCTTGGTGGGGCACGGTGGAGTAACGCATCGAGAGGAGTGCGACACCCATGTCGAATCACACCTACCGGGTCACCGAGATCGTCGGCACCTCCCCCGAAGGGATCGACGCCGCCATCCGCAACGGCATCAAGCGCGCCGGCCAGACCCTCCGAGGGCTGGACTGGTTCGAGGTGACCCAGGTCCGCGGCCACATCGTGGACGGGGAGATCGAGCACTACCAGGTCGGGCTGAAGGTCGGCTTCCGGCTCGAGGAGGGTGCCTGACCGCACCCGCCTCACCGGTTCGGCGGCGGATCAGGTGCGGCCTTCCCGTTCCTGCGCCTCCTTCATCGCCTCGGTCGTACCGGCCGCCCATTCGGCCCGTACGACCGGGAAACCGGCCTTCTCGGCCGCGTCGCACACCAGCTCGTCGTCGTCCACGAGCATCCGGATCTCCCGGTCCCGGCCGAGCCGCCGCAGGATCTCCACCTTGGTGGTGCGGGCGGGCCTGCGGTCGTCGTTGCGCCGCATGTGCACCGGCCCCACGGGCAGTCCCTGCGCGGCGAGCCAGGCCAGCGTGTCCTTGCGGCAGCGTTCCGGCCTGCCCGTGAGGTAGACGATGTCGCACTCCTCGGCGAACCGCAGACACAGCTCGACACCCTCGCTCAGCGGCGGATCCTTCGGCGCAGCGGCGAAGAACGCGTTCCAGTCGCGCGGCCTGCGCTCCAGGAACCGCTCCCGGTGTCCGGAGTCGGCAAGGGTTCCGTCCAGGTCGAATACGGCCAGCGGCCTGCTGTCTCGGGTCACGCACCCACCCTAGGCCGTGTCCACGAAGCCGCGGCTGGTCCGAGTCCGACGCCGCGCCCGACGGCGCTTGCGTACCCCGGCGTGCCGCCCGGCCCTCGTGGCGGCGGTACGCCGGTCGAGCGAGTCCACGTCGGGCAGGTCGTCTCTGTCTGGCCTGGTCGTCCGCGAGCCTCAGCCCCTCCGTGCACCTGGTTCACGTCGCTCACGTCCTCGGTCCACGCCGCCCGTGCGGCCCAGTGAGGGAGACAGCGATGACCTGCGGAACGTCCGGCACGTCGTCGCGATGAGCCGGGTCGATCACCGTCCTCGCGCCGCTCGCGCTCGCCCGCCCCGGGAATCCTGACGCGCCCACGGCGTTGCACCCTGTGTGAGCTCTGTGATCGCGTCCACCCGGCTGTCCGTACTCGACCGGTCCCGCACCCGCGAGGGGTACGACGGTCCCGCCGCCCTGCGGGACACGGTGTCCCTCGCCCGCGAGCTGGAGACGCTCGGGTACCACCGGTTCTGGGTCTCCGAGCACCACAGCGTCCCCGGGGTGGCCGGCTCCGCGCCGACCGTACTGGCGGCGGCGGTCGCGGCGGCGACCTCCACGATCCGGGTGGGCACGGGCGGTGTGATGCTGCCCAATCACCAACCCCTGGTGGTCGCCGAGCAGTTCGGGGTCCTGGAATCCCTGTTCCCCGGCCGGATCGACATGGGGCTGGGCCGGTCGGTCGGCTTCACGGACGGCATACGCAGAGCGCTGGGCCGGGACAAGAAGGACGCGGACGACTTCGACGGCCGGCTGACGGAACTGCTCGGCTGGTTCACCGGCGAGCAGTCGTCGCATCCTCAGGTGCACGCCCGCCCGGCGGAGGGCCTCCGGGTCCCGCCGTTCGTCCTCGCCACCGGTGAGGGAGCGCGCATCGCGGCGGAGGCCGGACTGCCGATGGTCATCGGGGACCTGCGGAGCCGGGACCGGATGCTGGCCGGCGTCGAACGCTACCGCCGCGACTTCAGACCCTCCGTCTGGTCCGATCTCCCCCATGTGACGATCTCCGGCACGGTCGCGGTCGCCGCCACGGAGGCGGAGGCCCACCGGTTGCTGATGCCGGAAGCCTGGTCGATGGCGTACTCCCGCACGCATGGCGTCTTCCCCCCGCTCCTTCCAACGGAGCGGATCGAGGCACTGACGATGACCGCGAAGGAGCGGGAGTTCTACGAGTCGGGGCTGCGGAGCCACATCGCCGGGACGGAGGACCAGGTCCTCGACGCGCTCGAGTCGGTGGTCAAGGACAGCGCCGCCGACGAGGTGCTGATCACGACCAGTACGTACGACCGCGTGTCACTGCTCGACTCCTACCGCAGGCTCGCGAGGATGGCCGGTCTCGGTGAACGCCCCTGACGGGGAGCGCGACTCCGGGACGAGACGACGAGCCGGCCCCACGGACCAGCGATACGCGAAGGGCTCAGCGACATGCCAGCACGCCACCCCCGTTCCTCCGACGTCCCGGACTCCCGTCCTCCGGTGGTCATGTGCAATGAACCCGGCAGCTTCGCCTGGGGCGTCCTGAACCGGCGCCATCCGGCCCTGATCCAGCAGGTGCGCGACGCCTTCCCCTACGCCCCGCGTCAACAGCGGGCACTCGACGCCCTGTTGGCCGAGATCACCGACGGAGTCGTCGAGCCCCTGGACGCGACGGCGAAGGACCGTGCGCTCTGGTCGGAGTGGGCGGAGCCGTACCTCGGACGGTCATGGTTCGACGCCCCCTTCCTGTGGGCGGAGAGCTACTTCTACCGCAAGCTCCTCGCGGCCCTCGCATACTTCGACGAAGGTCCCTGGCGGGGTGTGGACCCGTTCGCCCCCTTCAAGGACGCCGAACTGAGCAGCGCCGTCGTGGACGAGGAGCTGCGGGCCCTCGACGCACTCGCCGATCTGCCCGCCGAACCGCAGGCGTCCGCGCTGCTTCAGGCCTCGCTCTGGGGCAACCGTGCCGACCTCGGCTTCCGTGTCACGGCCGACGAGCCCGCCCGGACCGACACCGGTGCCGGTGCCGGCCTGGTGGCCGACGACAGCGCGCTGCTGTGGTCGATGCTGCCCGTGGGGACACCGGCCACCGTCGCGGTGGTCGCCGACAACGCGGGGCGGGAACTGATCCCCGACCTCATCCTCGTCGACCACCTCCTCGAACGCGGTCACGCGAGCGACGTCGTCCTGCACGTCAAGCCGTACCCGTACTACGTCTCCGACGCGACGACCACCGATGTCGTCGGCTGTCTCCGCCGGCTCGTCCGGGCGTCCGGCCGGGCCGGCGAGATCGGCAGGCGGCTGTGGACCGCGGCGGGAACCGGCCGCCTTGAGGTGCGCGCGCACCCGTTCTTCTGCGCACCGCTTCCCTACGAGGAGATGCCCGAGGATCTCGGCACGCAGTTCGCGTCCGTCTCGCTGACGATCCTGAAGGGCGACCTCAACTACCGCCGCCTGGTGGGCGACCGGCTGTGGCCGGCGACGACTCCCTTCGCGGACGTCACGGCGTACTTCCCCGGGGCCGTCGCGGCCCTGCGCACACTGAAGTCCGACGTGATCGTCGGACTGACCGAGGCGATGACCGATGCCCTCGACCGGACGGGCGCGGCCTGGCGCACCAGTGGCACCCACGCCCTGATCCAGGCCCGGCTCCAGGCCCGGCCCGCGCCGGCTGCGGCCTCGGGCCGGATCTCGCCCCGGCAGCCGACCACCGCCGACGACGGGCCGGACAACGCCTAGGCGGCCGTGTCGTAGGTGTAGTGCGGGGTGTGGTCGAGCATGTCCGCCGGCGTCACGTCGTTCCACGGGCGCATGGTGTCCCGCAGATCGACGACGTCGGGCGTGCCGGCGGCCGGGAGATACGGCGAGTCCGGGTGCCGGGTCTGCCAGTCGGCCCAGAGCTTGTCGATGAAGGCGTGGTGCAGCCAGAACACCGGGTCGTTCGGTGAGACACCGGTGCCCATCTGACCGCCGACCCAGACGTGGACGCGGTTGTGCAGATTGACGCCCCGCCAGCCCTCCAGGTGGTTGCGGAAGCTGTTGGACGCGCTGTTCCACGGCGGCGCGTCGTAGACCGGCATGGCGAGGACGGAGTCGACCTCGGCACGGGTCGGCAGCAGGCGGACACCGACACCCAGGTCACGGCGCAGATATCCGCGGCCGTCCACCCGGACACCGACGGGCCAGCGGCCGCCGGAGAAGGCGAACGGACCGTCCATCACCTGGCCGTCCCTGCTGCGGCCGGTGCCGCCGAGGAAGTCGGCCGCCCACAGCGACGACGCGGGGGTGCGGTCCACGGTCCAGTCCCAGTAGGGCAGGGCCACCGAGGGATCGACGGACTGGAGGGCCTGCTCGAACTGTATGAGGAATCGGCGGTGCCACGGCAGGAAGGACGGTGAACGGTGCCCCACACGGTCGCCGGTGTCGGTGTCACCCATGATGAAGGCGTTGTGGGTGGTGACGAAGGTGTCGTAGCGGCCGCTGCGCTTGAGCTCCAGCACGGCGTTGGTGAAACGGCGCTTCTCGTCGGCGGAGAGAATCGCCTGGTTCTTGCGTACGGTCATGGCGGGTCTCCTGGATCAGACGAGGTCGAGGGGAACGAGGTGGGCGCCCTGGAGTTCGGCGACGGCGGCGCGGGCCACGGCGAGCGGGGTCGGGTGCGGCTCGTAGTGGTTGACGACGCTGATCCAGGTGCCGTCGGCGTTGCTCATCACATGGAGTTCCTCGCCGTCGATGTGCACGCGGTAGCCGCCGTGGCCCTCGTGGCCTCCCTGGCCACCGTGCGCCTGGTGACCACCATGGCCGCTCCCGTGGCCCCCGTGACTGCCGTGCGCGGGGGCGCCCTGGATACGGCGTCCGAGGTAGACCTCGTCGAAGGGTGCGGGGCCGTCGGCCGGACGCTCGTCCCGGCCGCCGGCCGGGTGCGCTCCGGTGCCGGACGAGGCCCGGGCGGCGCCGGTGATGGCGAGGCCGGCTGCCGCGCCCGTGGCGGCGGTCAGGGCCTGACGGCGGGTGATTCTGGACATGGGTGTCCCCCCAGATATGGCTGTGCCGTGTCGGAAGGCGGCCCGTTGGTCAGGCGGACCGCCGTCGCCATGACTACAGGGCGGATTGCCCTGGGCCGAAGTCGGCAGGGGCCGGTTGGCCACCATGCGGACATGTCCTGATTCGAAGTGCAGCGTTGAACAAGATTGATCTTGTTCCACGGCGGTCGTCGCTCCGGAGAGGAGGCGAACATTCCGTTGTGAACATGCCATTCTTATGAAGAATTTACGGTAGAGGCCGGGAAGTTGTGCCGGTCCTCACATCTGAAACATGTCCGGAACATATGCCTCGACGGAGCCGCCACCCCTCAGCCGAACACGACGGACCAGGGCCTCGACTCCTGCTCCCCGGGCGGCTCCCCGCCCGCCGAAGAGGCCTCGGCGTGCAGCACGGTCGCCATGTCCCGCGACAGAACACCGGCCGCGATCTCTCCGAAGGCGCGCGCCGCCGCGTGCGGCGATCGCCTCGGCCGGACGGCACAGATGCGTTGCGCGAGGGGCCGGCCGGCCAGCGGCCGCCAGGCCACTCTGGGCTCCTTGCGCGCCACCGGCCCCTGGTCGAAGGCGACTCCGCAGCCCGCGGTCACCAGCCCGATGAGGAACTCCGCGTTGCGCGCGTGCCGGACGCGCCCGGGCACGAACCCCGCGGCCCGGCAGATGTCGAGCGTCCGGTCGTACCAGCCGGGCGCCGACGCCCGCGGAAACAGCACGAGATCCTGACCCGCGAGATCCCCGAGGCCCACTTCGGGAAGCCGGGTGAGCGGCGAGGTACGTGGCAGCACCACCCCCAACTCGACCCGGACCTCGGGGCCCGGCACCAGGTCGGTGGCATCGAACGGCCGGTGCACCAGCCCCGTGTCCAGCCCGCCGGAGGCCAGCAGCCGCAGCTGCTCGTCCGTCGTCACCTCCTGGAGGTCGACCCGTACGCCGGGCAGCCGCTCGGCGCACTCGGCGAGCAGCGCGCCGAGCGCCGCGGCCGGGGTGTCCGGAGGCACACCGGCACGCAGTGTGCCGAGACCGCCGTCGCGGGCCCGTCGGACGAGCGCTCTCGTACGCTCTTCCCGCGCCAGCAAGTCCCGTGCCTCGTCGAGCAGTACGGCTCCGGACGGTGTCAGCCTCACCTGCCGGTGGGTGCGGTCGAAGAGTTCGGCCCCGAGGTCGTCCTCCAGCCGCCGGATCGACCGGCTGAGCGGCGGCTGGGCCATGCCGAGCAGCTCGGCGGCCCGCCCGAAGTGCAGCTCCTCGGCGACGGCGACGAAAATACGCAGGTGGCGCAAGAGATCCACACCACGACCCTAGGGGAATGAGAGGCCGGATGCCGATCGAGGAGCAACTGCGCACCGTGTTCAGCCAGGCGGGGGCGGAAGGCCGGCTCCATGCGCGATCCATCGACGAGGACGACGCCGAAGGGCCGGTGGACACGGCCGGAGTCGGGTGCGCAGCGGACGAACCGGTCGTCCTCGCTTCGGTGTTCAAGGTGCTGCTGGTGCTGGAGTTCGCGCGGCAGTCCGTGGCCGGGCACCTCGATTCCCGTGAGCGGATTCGGATCACCGCGGATCACCGGCTCGGCGGCTGGGGCACCGCGGGCTGCCTGGACGACGTGGAACTGTCCCTGCGGGACCTGGCGCACTTCGCGATGTCGGTCAGCGACAACACGGCGGCGGACCTGCTGCTCGACCGGGTCGGCCGGGACACCCCCGACCTGCTGGCCAAGGAACTCGGCCTGGTGGAGACCCGCATCGTGGGCGGCCCTCGGCAGGTGCTGGAATCGATGCTCGCGGACGTGGGAGCGCGTGACGAGCGGGAGTTCGCCGCCGTGTTCCCCACTCTGCCTGCCGACGAGGTGCACCGGCTCGCCGCTCTCGACCCGCGGCGCACGAACAGCAGCACACCGCGCGAGATGACCCGGCTGCTGCGGATGATCTGGCGCGACGAGGCAGGACCGCCACAAGCCTGCGCACAGGTCCGGACGCTGATGTCACGTCAGGTCTTCCGGCACCGGCTGGCCGCGGGCTTCGGCGACGGCGTACGCGTGTCGGCGAAGACCGGCACGCTGCCCGGGCTGCACAACGAGGTGGGCGTGGTCCAGTATCCGGACGGCCGGCGGTACGCGGTCGCGGTGTTCGCCCATACACCGGGCCTCGCGGCGAACAGCACCCGCACGGACGTGGCGATCGGTACCGCCGCGCGCACCGCGGTGGATTTCCTCCGCCCGGCCGCCTCCCCGCGCCCGTCCTGACCCGGTCTCATACACCGGCGGGTATGGAAGGCGGCCGTTCCCGGTCTTGGACGGGCGTGGCCAGGTGCTGATCTTCTGCCTCGTATGAGCGAATCCATGAGTGACCGACAGACCGGCTCACGGCGTGAGGTCGTGCGGCGGACGCTGCTGAGGGGCGCGGCCCTGGGGGCGGCCGCACCGCTGCTCTCCGCCACCAGCGCGGGCGCGACGGGACCGGACGGAGCGTCGGCGACCCGGCCCGCTTCCACCTCGCAGGCGGACGCGGCCGTGCTCCGGTGGCTGGGCACCTCCGGCTGGCGTATCGGCATCGGCGCCCGGACCGTGCTGTTCGACCCGTACATCACCCGCTTCACCACGGGACTGTTCGGCCCGAAGGGCAGTTTCGACGCGCAGACGAGGCTGACGACGGACCACGGACTCGTCGACCGGCATGCCGGACGGCCTGAAGTGGTACTGGTCAGCCACACGCACTGGGACCACATCAACGATGTGCCCCACATCGCCAAGTCGACGGGGGCCCGGGTCATCGGCACGGAGACGACGTACCACGTACTGCGGGCGCTCGGTGTCGACGCGGCGCGGATCAGCGTGGTCAAGGGGGGTGAGGTGCTGGCCTTCGACGGCTACACCGTCGAGGTCGTGGCCGGCCGGCACAGCCGTAACGCCTCCTACTCCTACTTCGCCCCCGGCACCCTCCACGCCCCGCCCCACCGCGCTCCGCGGACGATCTCCGACCTGCCCGAGGGCGACACCCTCGCCTTCCAGGTGACCGTGGACGGCGGCCCCTCGGTCTACCTCATGGGTGCGAGTGACGTCGACGAACGGTCGGCACAGGGCCTGCGGCCGGACATCCTGATGGCCGCGACGCCCGCGTCCGCGTCCACGCACCGCTATCTGCCCCGGCTGCTGGAGGCACTCGACCACCCGGCGACGGTCGTGCCCGTGCACTGGGACAACTTCGAGAAACCGCTCGCCTCCCCGCCCCGGCGTGACCCCTCCGTCGACCTGGACGCCTTCGTGGCCGAGGTCGGGCGGCTCAGTCCCGCGTCCAGGGTGGTCGTCCCCGACTACGTGACGGACTTCGGAGGGGACATGCGTGCCCTGCCGCCCACGGGCTGATCCGCACTCCGGGCCGGGGGTCTAGCGGCGGGCCTTGCGGTTGGCGCGCAGCCACTCCTTGTTCATGGCGGCGATGGACGGCAGCGGAATGCCCTTGGGGCAGGCGGTCGCGCACTCCCCCGTGAGGGTGCAGCCGCCGAAGCCCTCCTCGTCCATCGTCGCCACCATGTCCAGTACCCGGGTCTCGCGTTCCGGCGCGCCCTGAGGCAGCACATTGAGATGGTTGATCTTCGCGGAGGTGAAGAGCATCGCCGAGCCGTTCGGGCAGGCCGCGACGCAGGCGCCACAGCCGATGCACTCGGCGTGCTCGAAGGCGAAGTCGGCGTCCGGCTTGGGCACCGGGGTGGCATGCGCCTCGGGGGCGGCGCCGGTGGGCGCGGTGATGTAACCGCCGGCCTGGATGATCCGGTCGAAGGCCGAGCGGTCCACCACCAGGTCCTTGACGACGGGAAAGGCGGAGGCGCGCCACGGCTCGACGTCGATGGTGTCGCCGTCCCGGAACGAGCGCATGTGGAGTTGGCAGGTGGTGGTGCGTTCCGGCCCGTGGGCGTCGCCGTTGATGACCAGGGAACAGGCACCGCAGATGCCCTCCCGGCAGTCGTGGTCGAAGGCGACCGGGTCCTCACCGCGCAGGATGAGCTCTTCGTTGAGGGTGTCGAGCATCTCCAGGAACGACATGTCCGGGGAGATGCCGTCCACCTCGTAGGTGGCCATGGCGCCGGGTGCGTCGGCGCCGTGCTGACGCCACACGCGCAGGTTGAGCTTCATGCGTAGCTCCGCTGAGTGGGGTGGACGTAGTCGAAGACGAGGTCTTCCTTGTGCAGGAGGGGCGCCCTGCCGGTGCCCGTGAACTCCCAGGCCGCGGCGTAGGCGTAGGTGTCGTCCCTGCGTTCCGCCTCGCCGTCGGCGGTCTGGGACTCCTCGCGGAAGTGACCGCCGCAGGATTCGGCGCGGTGGAGGGCATCGAGGCACATCAGCTCGGCGAGTTCCAGGTAGTCGACGATCCGGTTGGCCTTCTCCAGCGACTGGTTGAACTCCTGGCCCGTGCCCGGCACCTTGATGCGGCGCCAGAATTCCTCACGGATCTGCGGGATGCGGTCGAGCGCCTTGCGCAGCCCCTCTTCGGTGCGCGCCATGCCGCAGAACTCCCACATCAGCTCGCCGAGTTCACGGTGGAAGGAGTCGGGGGTGCGGTCGCCGTCCACGGAGAGCAGCAGGTTGAGCCGGTCCGCGGTATCGGCGAGTGCCTCGGCGACCGCGGGGTGCGAGGCGTCCGGCGTGCCGTCCATGGGGGTGCGTGCCAGGTAGTCGTTGATGGTGGACGGCAGGACGAAGTAGCCGTCGGCGAGGCCCTGCATCAGGGCGGACGCGCCGAGCCGGTTCGCGCCGTGGTCGGAGAAGTTGGCCTCGCCGATGGCGAACAGCCCGGGAACGGTGGTCTGCAGGTCGTAGTCGACCCACAGTCCGCCCATCGTGTAGTGCACGGCGGGATAGATCCGCATCGGGACCTCGTAGGGGTTCTCCGCGGTGATCCGCTCGTACATCTCGAAGAGGTTGCCGTACTTCTCCTCGACCTTCGCCCTGCCCATCCGGCCGATGGCGTCGGCGAAGTCGAGGTAGACGCCCTGGCCGCCGGGGCCGACTCCGCGGCCCTCGTCGCAGACGTTCTTCGCGGCCCGCGAGGCGATGTCGCGCGGCACGAGGTTGCCGAAGGCGGGGTAGATCCGCTCCAGGTAGTAGTCCCGCTCGTCCTCGGGGATCTCGTTCGCCGGCCGTTCGTCACCCCGTGCCTTCGGGACCCAGATCCGCCCGTCGTTGCGCAGCGACTCGCTCATCAGCGTCAGCTTGGACTGGTGGTCGCCGGTACGCGGGATACAGGTGGGGTGGATCTGGGTGAAACAGGGGTTGGCGAACAGAGCGCCGCGCCGGTGGGCGCGCCACACCGCGGTGGCGTTGGAGTTCATGGCGTTCGTCGACAGATAGAAGACGTTGCCGTAGCCGCCGGTGGCGAGGACCACCGCGTCGGCGAAGTGGCTGGTGATCTCGCCCGTGATCAAGTCCCGGGCCACGATGCCGCGGGCCCGTCCGTCGATGACGATCAGATCGAGCATCTCGGTGCGGGCGTGCAGGTTGACCGTGCCCGCGGCGATCTGCCGGGACAGGGCCTGGTACGCGCCGAGCAGCAGTTGCTGGCCCGTCTGGCCGCGGGCGTAGAAGGTGCGGGAGACCTGGACACCGCCGAAGGAACGGGTGTCGAGCAGTCCGCCGTACTCCCGGGCGAACGGGACGCCCTGGGCCACGCACTGGTCGATGATCTCCACGGAGATCTGCGCGAGCCGGTGCACGTTGGACTCGCGCGCCCGGAAGTCGCCGCCCTTGACCGTGTCGTAGAACAGGCGGTGGATCGAGTCGCCGTCGTTGCGGTAGTTCTTGGCCGCGTTGATGCCGCCCTGCGCGGCGATGGAGTGTGCCCGGCGGGGCGAGTCCTGGTAGCAGAACTGCTCGACGTGGTAGCCCTGTTCGCCGAGGGTCGCACCGGCGGCTCCGCCGGCGAGGCCGGTGCCCACGACGATGACGGTGTGTTTGCGGCGGTTGGCCGGGTTGACCAGCCGGGCCTCGAAGCGGCGGCGGTCCCAGCGCTCGGCGATGGGCCCTTCGGGTGCCTTGGTGTCGGCGATCGGATCGCCGGTCGTGAAGGCGGCGTAGTCGATGGAGTTCATGGTCAGTTCACCACTCCGGTCATGACGCCGACGGGTACGGCGATGAAGCCCGCGGTCAGCGCCAGCGCGAGCCCGTTGGCGAGGGTCTTGAGTGCGCAGTCCCGGGCGGCGTTGCCGACGCCGAGCGTCTGGGCCGCGCTCCAGAAGCCGTGCCTGATGTGCAGGCCCACGGCCACCATCGCGACGATGTAGATGACGTTGCCGTACCAGGTGGAGAAGGTGGCGACGACGTTCTCGTAGGGGTGCCCGGGCTGTGCGCGTTCGTTGACCGTGAGGGTGGTCAGGTCGAGAAGGTGCCAGACGATGAACAGCGCGACGATGATGCCGCCCCAGCGCATGGTGCGGGTGGCGTAGCTCGCGCGCTTGCGCCGGTGGACGTAGCGGTCCGGTCGGGCCTTGAGGTCGAGCCTGCTGAGCTGGTACGCGGAGACCACGTGCGCGACCACGGCGGCGACGAGCAGAAGACGGACACCCCACAGCGCCCACTCGTAGTGGAGGAACGGCTCTCCCAGCGTGCGGAGCCAGTGCGCGTAGCCGTTGAATTCGCCGGGCCCGAAGAAGACCTTCAGGTTGCCGAGGACGTGGGCGACGAGATACCCGAGCATGATCAGGCCGCTCACGGCCATGACCGTCTTCTTGCCGATCGTCGATCCCCAGAAGGTGCGCGGGGGCGACGGTTTTCGGTCCGTCCGCGTTGCCAGAGCCATGCAAGGAACCTACGGCCGCAGCCCTCCAGAGGTCCAAGACATGATCCTGCTGATCTCCATAGACATCCCCTATCATGAGTCCCATGCAGTTCCAGCAGCTCCTCTATTTCGTCGCGGTCGCCGAGACACGGCACTTCACCCACGCGGCCGAGCGCGTGCATGTGTCCCAGCCCTCGCTCTCCCAGCAGATCCGGGCGCTGGAGAAGGAACTGGGCGCGACCCTGTTCAGCCGCGCCCGGGGAAACATCGCGCTCACCGAGGCGGGCGAGGCGCTGCTGCCCCTCGCCCGCCGCATCCTCGCGGACGCCGACACCGCACGGCACGAGGTGCAGGAACTGGTCCAGCTGCGGCGCGGCCGGGTGCGGCTGGGGGCCACCCCGAGCCTGTGCACGGGCCTCCTCCCGGACGTCCTGCGCGTCTTCCACGACCGGCATCCGAGCATCGAGCTGCTGATCGAGGAGGGCGGCTCGCACGATCTCGTACGTGAGCTGGCGCGCGGCGCTCTTGATCTGGCACTGATCGTGCTGCCTCTGCCACCCGCCTCGCCCGCCCTGACCACCGTGGAGCTGCTGCGGGAGGACCTGGTGGTGGTGTCGGCGGCCACGGCGAACCCGCCGCGCAGTCCCGTGCGCATCGCCGATCTGCGCGATCAGCCGCTGGTGATGTTCCGGCACGGCTACGACCTGCGGGAGCTCACCGTGGCCGCCTGCCGCGCGGAGGGCTTCGAGCCGACCTTCACCGTCGAGGGCGGCGAGATGGACGCCGTGCTGGGTTTCGTACGGGCGGGTCTCGGCGTCGCCGTGGTGCCGAGCATGGTGGCCGGCCGTGCGGGCCCGGACCTGCGCGTCACCCCGCTGGCCCCTCCCGGGCTGCGCCGCACCATCGCTCTGGCCCACCGCAGCGACGTGGCACCGCCGCGCGCTGCCCGTGAGCTCCAGACGGTGCTGTTCGGCTCACGGGCGGCGGTGCTCTGACGGGCCGGCCCCGGCGAGCGCGCCGGGGCGGCCCCCCGAGTGCCGTCGGGCGGGCCCCGCGCGTGATCGCGGGCGCCCCGCGCGTGCGCTCGGTCCCTGCGGGCCCGGCCGGGCAAGCCCGGCGGGCGCGCCGACCAGATCTCGCAGCTGCTTCAAGCAGACCCCGGCCGGCCCTCCGCTCCGCTCCGGTCAGCCGGGTGCTTCGCTACACCGCGTCTGCCATCGACAGCGCGTGCAGCTGGTCCGGCGGCCCCGGCCTGGCGTAGTACCAGCCCTGGGCGGTGTCGCAGCCGAGTTCCCGCAGCTGCTCCGCCTGTGCCCCGGTCTCCACGCCTTCCACCGTCACGGCGAGCTCCAGGCTGTGCGCCAGGGTGACGATGCCTTCGACGATCTTCAGGTCCACCGGATCCGCCGGATGGCGCTGCATCCCCTGGGTGAAGGAGCGGTCGAGCTTGAGGACACTGACCGGCAGCCGGCGCAGATTGGCGAGGTTGGAGTAGCCCGTGCCGAAGTCGTCGAGCGCTATGTCGACGCCCATCTCCGCGAGTTGGCGCAGCGGCTTCAGCAGATCCTCGTTCGCGCCGATGAGCGCGGACTCGGTGACCTCCAGGCACAGCGCGCCGGGCTCCAGCCCGGAGCGTTCCAGGACATCGACGGTGTCGGCGACCAGTCCCGGGTGATGGAGCTGGGTCGGCGACAGATTGACGTTGATCCGCAGCGGGCCTCCGTCGCTGTGCCGCTCCTGCCAGTACCTCGCCTGACGTACGGCCTCCTGGAGCACCCAGCGGCCGAGCGGCACGATGAGACCGGTGTGTTCGGCGAGCGGGATGAACTGGTCGGGGCCGAGGACCCCGTGCTGCGGATGGCACCAGCGCACGAGCGCCTCGGCCCCGTGCACCGTCCCGTCGCCGAGGTGCACCAGCGGCTGGTACTCGATGAAGAACTCGCCGCGCTCCAGCGCCGCGGGCAGCGCGGTCGTCAGCCCGTGCCGGGTGATCGCGCGGGCGTCCGCCTCCGGGTCGGCGAGCTCGAAGCGGTTGCCACCCGCCGACTTGGCCCGGTACATCGTGATGTCGGCGCTGCGGAGCACTTCGGCAGCGGTCCGCTCGCCGGCGGGTCCCTCGACGATCCCGATGCTGCCGCGGACCGTGAACTCCCGGCCGTCGACGCGGATCGGCGAGCCGAGGGCGGCGAGGATGCGGCTCGCGAGTTCGTCGACCTGGCTCTCGGTGTCGGGCCCCGTGGTCAGGGCGACGAACTCGTCGCCACCGAGCCGGGCCACCATCTCCCCCGGCGCGGTGGCACAGCTCTGCAGCCGGTCGGCCACCTCCACCAGCAGCCGGTCGCCGACCGCGTGACCGAGGCTGTCGTTGATGGCCTTGAAGCCGTCGAGGTCGAGATAGCACAGCCCGAACCGGGAGCCCTCGCCCGCCGCGAGCGCCTTCTCCAGCCGCTCGAAGAACAGCGTCCTGTTCGGCAGGCCGGTGAGAGCGTCGTGCGTGGCCTCGTAGCGCAGCCGCAGGTTGAGCAGCCGCCGCTCCGTGGTGTCCTCCATCAGCGCGAGCTGGTACTGCGGCCGGCCGTCGGGGTCGCGCAGCAGAGAGACCGTCAGATTGGTCCACAGCACGGTGCCGTCGTTGCGGAAGAAGGGCTTCTCGACGTGGAAATGCTCGCGGTCGCCCTTCACCAACTCCTGGTGCAACTGCCAGACATGAGGCCGGTCCTCGGGGTGCGACCAGTCGGACACCCTCTTGCCGCGCACATGGTTCTCGAGACCGCCGAACATGCGCAGCAGGGTCCCGTTCACCTCCAGGATGTTGCCTTCGAGGTCGGCGATGCCGATACCGATCGCAGCCCCTTCGAAGACCGCGCGGAACCGGGTCTCGGTGGCGTGCAGCGCCTCGACCGCGTCCGTGCGCGCCTGGAGCGAGGAGCGCGCGATGGCCTCCTGCTCGGCGAGTGTGCGCTCGCGAAGGCCCTGCGCGAAACCGGCGGCCAGTGCGTGCTGGAGCCGGGCGCAGCGTGCGCGGCTCTCCTCGGCCGTCTGCTCGATCTCTCCGCTGCCGCAGTAGAGCACCAGATAGGAGTCGATGACGCCGAGGGTGCGGCTGAGCGCTTCGGGATCGGTGCAGTGGGCGTCGACGAGGGCGGCGCCGATCCGCTGAACGGCCTGCGGATCGAAGGTGCGGCCGTGCAGCGACTCGCTCAACTGCCGAGCCAGCGGCAGCAGATGCTGCTCGACCTCGATACGGGTCAGCGAGGTCGCCGTCACAGGGAAGACGGCGCGGCTCCATATCGTCGCGAATCTGCGGAGTCTGCCCTCGAGACCGTCCGGGTCCGCCGCGGAACCCGCCGCCTGCGACGGCGCCATCACGCCCTGCGCCCCACCCCGGCGAAGCCAGAAAAGGCGTATGGGTCCTCCTCCTGGTCGGCGGTGGCGTCGGGGCGCCAGAGGGGCATGGACACCAGACCGGGCTCGACCATCTCGTACCCCTCGAAGAATCGCGCGATTTCCTCGCGCGAACGCATGACCAGCGGATTGCGGATGTCCCGGTAGACGCCGACGGCGCCGACCGCCCGCTCCTCGGGCACCGGGACTCCGTCGTACGAGGCGTGGGTGAGGATGAGGAGGCTGCCGGGCGCCAGCGCCTCCCGCAACTCCGTCACCGCGGCGATCGGATCGTCCGCGTCCTCGATGAAGTGGAGCACGGCGACCAGCAGGAGCGCCACCGGCTGCCGCAGATCCAGCATCGAGGAGACCTCGGAACTGTCCAGGATCTGCTGCGGCTTGCGCAGATCGGCGGAGGCCACGGTCGCCCGGGAGTTCCCTTCGAGCACGGCCCGGCCGTGGGCGACGGCGACCGGGTCGTGATCGACGTAGACCACGCGCGCCTCGTCGGAAGCCTTCTGCGCCACTTCGTGGACGTTGCCGAACGTCGGAATGCCCGAGCCGATGTCGAGGAACTGCGTGACGCCCTCGCTCACCGCGTACCGGACAGCCCGCCGCATGAACGCACGGTTCGCCTGCATGATCTTCGGCAGACCCGGAAGGAACTCCATCGCCTTGCGGGCGGCCTCCCGGTCGACCTCGAAATTGTGCGAACCGCCCAGGTAGTAGTCGTAAATGCGGGACACGCTCGGCACCGAAATGTCGATGCCCTGCGGGGCCCAGGCGGGACGCTCCATCGATGTCTCCAACAAGTCGCCACGGGGGAAGTCGGCCACGTCCATGGCCAGTTGTTCGAGCCGAGGCTACTGATCGCCCGCCAAGAGGGCGAGCCCAAACGGAAATTCGCGGTCCGTTCTTGGTCACACGACGACGCGACGGCAGCCGGCCCGCCATCACGCGAGGGGCGTGAGACGGGCCGGCTGAGGCCGGGCGCTGCGTGGGGACTACTTGGGCGCTCCGACCGGCTTGCCCTCGGGTGTCACGACGTACCAAGTACCGCCGACACCCTGTCCGTTGGTGTCTCCGGGCTTGGCGTCACCCGCGAAGGTGTAGATCGGCCAGCAGTCGATCGTCTGCTGCTTGATGCCGTCGGGACGGTCGAAGGTGACGAAGCCCTTCTTCAGGATTCCCTTGGTGTCGTTCTTGGAGACGGGGGCGACAACCGGCCACTTCTTGAGGCACTCGCCGGTGCAGGCCGTCTTCATCGGCCATGCGCTGTCCTTCATAAACCGGTAGACCGTCATACCGTTCTTGTCGACGACGATCTCACCGAGCTCGGCGTCCTTGCGGGTGGACAGTCCCGCCTGGTCAGCGGGCTGACCGCCGGCCTCGGCGCCGCCGTCGCCGTAGTCCGCACCGCCACCGGAGCCGGCCTCGGCTCCGCCGCCCGCCTTCTTGCCGTCGGGGGCGGAGGCGTACCAGGTGCCGCCGACGCCTTGGCCCTTGGCGTCGCCCGCCTTCGTGTCCTTGGCGTAGCGGTACATCGGCCAGCCGCCGATGGTGAGCTGCTTGGAGCCGTCGGACCGGGTGACCTCGCCGATCAGCGCGGCGTCGATCCCGGGAGCGGCAGAGGCGCCGCCGGCCGCCACGACGGGCCAGGTCTTGGCGCACTCGCCCTCGCAGCTGGACTTCGGCGGGGAGGCGGTGTCCTTGTCGAAGCGGTAGAGCGTGAGGCCGGCGCTGTCCGTGACGACCTTGCCGAGTTGCTTGCTGTCCCAGACGGCGAGCTGGCCGGCCGGCTTGGCCGCCGCCCCCTGAGCGTTCGCACCGGCGCCGGACCCGTAGTCGGATCCGTATCCGCCGCTTCCGGGCTGCTGGCCTGCCGGGTTGGCCGCGCCGACGGCCTGACCGTTGGGGGTCTGCGTACCCTGTTCCTGACCGCACGCCGTCGTCAGCGCGAGTACGGCCGCCGCAGTCACCGCGAGGGAGGCGTTACGCCAGGTGTTCATGTCCACTCCTGTTGTCCTCTGAGCCTGTTGCGACGCCTGGGTGCGCCGTTCATGGCTCTAGGTACGGACAGGGAGCCGCTCAGTGTTCAACGAGGTTGAGAAAAACTTCCGGAGCGCTGATGTGGAGGTCCGCGTTCCGCCGACGGCGCCCCCGCGTCCGCGCGGAATGGCTCGATCTCATCCGCCCCACCCGCTGCACCTGTCACATCGTGGGAGCCCCGCACAGGTGGCCGCGCGCAGCGGGACCCCTCTTCCCATCCGGGACCGGCGGGGACCGCGCGACACGCCCGCATGTCCTCCAGCCGGGGGAACGAGTAACCCATTCGCCGGACAGCGATCGCGTCCCGCCCCCCTCACTCCTAGCGTTTCGCTCATCGAGGGGCATTCTCTGCCTTTTGTGGAAATCGGTTCCGCGCCTGCTCCTCGGGGACCGGAGGATTCACCATGCGCGCGATACGTGCCGCAACAGCCACTCTGCTGGGAGCGGCTTCTCTCGCCCTGGCCGCCCCCTTCGCGGTGGCCGACGACGACGCCAAGCAGACCTCGCCGCTGTTCACCGTCAGTCCCTCGACGGTCTCCCCGGGCGGGCGGGTCAATCTGTCCGCCAGCGGCTGCGACACCACGGCCTATGCCTCGTCAGGCGTCTTCGACGCCGTGACCATCCAGCCCGGCACCTCCGCCTCCGCCGTGGTGGACTCCGACGCCAGGCCGGGTGCCCAGTACTCCGTCCAGTTCAATTGCGGCAACGACCGGGGCACCTTCAACCTCACCATCGCGGGCGGCCGCTCCACGCCGACGACCGGCTCCACCGTCACCACGACGCCCCAGGGTGTCCAGGGCGGGCTCGGCGGCAGTGTCGGAGGCCTGGAACGCGGCGAGGTCGCCGCGGGCGCCGGACTCGTCCTGGCCGCCGCCACCGCGACCGTCTTCGTTCTCCGCAGGCGGGTGGCCGACCGCCGGCACTGACCGGCGCGCCACTCCCCCGTACCGTCAAAGCCCGTCGCCCCGTCGGCCGAGATCGCCCGCCACGGCGAGGACATGCGGACCGCGCCGGAGACCGCCGAGGCGTTGTCCGAGCTGCTGGAGGACAAGAT
>NZ_JBEOSJ010000016.1:0-198175 GCF_040302905.1 Streptomyces sp. NPDC096193
CAGCGTTCGTCCTGAGCCAGGATCAAACTCTCCATGAATGTTTTCCCGTAATCGGGATGAACACCACAAGAGCGGAACAGTCGATCGGAATAAGACCGACTGTTCACAGCGTCCTCGCTGTGTCATTGCCTACCACCCCACAAAGGGGCCGGCAGGACTTTCAAAGGAACCTCGCCATCCGAAGATGGACGGGGTATCAACATATCTGGCGTTGACTTTTGGCACGCTGTTGAGTTCTCAAGGAACGGACGCTTCCTTTGTTCCCGTTTCCGGGCCCTCCGGGCGCTTCCCTTCGTTTCCAACCTTACCAGACTCTTTTTCCGTTCCGTTTCCGGTGTGGAATTCGATCCAGTGGCCGTTGGAAGGCCTTTTGCCTTTCGGCGCATTCACTACTTTAGCCGATTCCCTTGGCTACTCATAATCGAGTCACCGAGGCAAGAATTCCGGCATGCCGAAATCGAACCCGTTCTGGGCTGGTTGTCTGTAGTGGGTGGCCGCTTCAGGTTGCTGAACAGCAGGGCCTGTCTCAAGCGGCTCGGGCTACGTTAGGCGTCTCGGGAGGCCGAGTCAAGTTGCCCTGCGGCGCGGCGCGTGTGCCCGGTAGGGGCTCACCGTGGGGTCGCCGTCGATCCAGAAGCGCCACGGGTGGTGGGCTCCGTCGCCGCCGACTCCCGTGCGCGGACCGTTGCGGACCTGGTGAGGGGCGGGCGCAGTGCCGGGGTGCAGGGTCAGGGGTGAGTGGCCGTCGGCGCAGAAGTCCACACCATTGAGGGTGCGGTCGACGTCGAGCGCCGTGGCCAGACGGGCCGGGCCCTTGGCCAGTTCTCTGTCATGACGGGCTGAGATTCGACGTTTGCGGGCGTGCTCCGCGCCTACCAGTACCTCACCGGCTCGCAGCAGGACACCGCCTGCGCGGCCGACCGGGCCGCACACCACGTTCAAGCAGTGCCACATGCCGTAGGTGAAGTAGACGTACGCGTGACCGGGCGGTCCGAACATGACGTCGTTGCGGGCGGTGCGTCCGCGGAAGGCGTGGGAACCGGGGTCGAGCTCCCCCGCGTACGCCTCCACTTCGGTGATGCGCAGTTCGATGGAACCGTCGTCGTGGTGGCGTGCGAGGGTGCAGCCGAGGAGTTCGGGTGCGACCTCCAGTACAGGGCGGTCGAAGAACTCCCGCGACAACGGCGTACGGTCGGGGCTCTCGATCATGGCGTCCGAGGGTACCCGGGGAACCGGCTACGGTCGTGGCGCGTATGTAGGGGTCAGGACCTAGAAGGAGTGGACATGGGCTTCAAGAAGCTGCTCGCGAGCATGGGCGCCGGGGGCGCCTCCGTCGAGACAGTGCTCACCGAGGAGAACGTCGTACCGGGCGGGGTCGTCCAGGGCGAGGTGCGCATCCAGGGCGGTTCGGTGGACCAGCAGATCGAGGGACTGTCCGTCGGACTCCAGGCACGCGTCGAGGTCGAGGGCGGTGACCAGGAGGTCAAGCAGGACATCGAGTTCACCAAGCAGCGTCTCGGCGGTGCCTTCGAGGTGAAGGCCGGCGCGGTGCACGTGGTGCCGTTCGGGCTGGAGATTCCGTGGGAGACGCCGGTGACGAGCGTCGCCGGCCAGCAGCTGCGCGGGATGAACATCGGTGTGACCACGGAGCTGGAGATCGCGCGAGCCGTGGACTCGGGCGATCTGGACCCGATCAATGTGCACCCGCTGCCGGCGCAGCAGGCGATCCTGGACGCGTTCATCCAGCTCGGCTTCCGCTTCAAGAGCGCGGACATGGAGCGCGGGCACATCCGGGGCACGCGTCAGCGGCTGCCGTTCTACCAGGAGATCGAGTTCTTCCCGCCGCAGCAGTACCGCGGGCTGCACCAGGTCGAGCTCACCTTCGTCGCCGACGACCGCGAGATGGACGTCATCCTGGAGATGGACAAGAAGCCCGGCCTGTTCAGCGAGAGCAGTGACTCGTACAAGGCTTTCAAGGTGGGGCACCACGACTTCCAGTCGACCGACTGGAGTGCCTACCTCAACCAGTGGCTCGCCGATGTCGGTGGCCGGCGCAACTGGCTCTAGGGGTGCCGCCGGCCTGATCCGGACGGCCGGCCCTAGGGTCGGACCGGAAGAGCTTCAAACAGGACAGCCGCATCGGAGGTTCAGACGTGACCGAGCTCAAGAGGGCGCCCCTTCCGCACGACTTTCATCCCGAGGTGGCGTCGTTCACGGTGGTGAGCGACGACATCGAGCCGGGGTCGGTGCTGCGGGATGCCCAGGTCCAAGCGGCGGGCAACACCTCGCCGCATCTGCGGTGGGAGGGCTTCCCGGCCGAGACCAAGAGCTTCGCCGTGACGTGTTTCGATCCGGACGCGCCCACGGGCAGTGGTTTCTGGCACTGGGTGGTCTTCGACATTCCGGCTTCGGTCACGGAATTGCCGGCGGGTGCGGGCAGCGGGAAGTTCGAGGGGCTGCCCGACGACGCCGTTCAAGTCCGCAACGACTACGGGTCGCGGGACTTCGGCGGCGCGGCTCCGCCGGCCGGGGAGAACCACCGCTATGTGTTCACCGTGTACGCCGTGGACAGCGAGAAGCTCGGACCGGACGCGGATGTCTCGCCCGCGGTCGTGGGATTCAATCTGCGGTTCCACACGATTGCCCGTGCACAGTTGATCGGTGAGTACCAGGCTCCCGCGGAGCACTGACCGTTCGCTTGTTGTTTGCCCTGCCCTGGTCTTGGAGAGATCAGGGCAGGGCATCTTTTATTGCGTTGTCCATCTCGGCGCGCCCGGCCAGAGTTGATCCAAGCCCAGAGCCCGCCGAACAGGGCCGGGCCGGTGAACGGGAGGTGGGCGGGATGCGGGACACGCTGGTACTGAATGCGAGCTTCGAGCCGCTGTCGACGGTGACACTCAACCGTGCGGTCGTGCTGGTGCTCCAGGACAAGGCCGTCGTCGAGCAGGCCCACCCCGGACTCCGTGTGCGTGCGGCCGCGGTCGATCTGCCCGTGCCCCGGGTGATCAGGCTCTGCAGATACGTACGGGTGCCCTTTCGAAGACAGGCACCGTGGTCGAGACGGGGTGTGCTGATACGGGACCAGCACCGGTGCGCGTACTGCGGGAGGCGGGCGACGACCGTGGACCACGTGGTGCCGAGGTCGCACGGTGGTGCGGACAGCTGGCTCAACACGGTGGCCTCGTGCTCCGAGGACAACCACCGCAAGGCGGACCGTACGCCGGAGCAGGCGGGGATGCCGCTGCTGCACCAGCCGTTCGTACCGTCGCCGGCCGACGCGATGCTGCTGGGCATGAGGGCCGGTGAGCGCGCCGAGCTGCCGCAGTGGCTGGCGGCTCAGCCTGCCGCGTAGCCGGATCGAGAATGTGGGAGCCCGTCCCGGACGACCGGGGCGGGCTCCGGTGTGTCAGCGCAGCACCAGCTGGACGATGGCGGCGCTGCCGACGACGACGATGAGGGCACGGACGGCGGCCGGGGGCAGCCGTCGGCCGATCTTGGCGCCGAGCTGGCCACCGATGGCGGAGCCGACGGCGATCAGCAACACGGCTTGCCAGTCGAAGTGGGCGACGAAGAGGAAGAAGATCGCCGCGACGCTGTTGACGACGGCGGCGAGGATGTTCTTGACGGCGTTGAGGCGCTGGAGGCTGTCGTCGAGCAGCATGCCCATCAGGGACAGGTAGATGATCCCCTGGGCCGCGGTGAAGTAGCCGCCGTAGACGCTGGCGAGCAGCAGTCCGGTGAGCAGGAGCGGGCCGCCGTCGGGGCGGGCGTGGGTGCCGTGGCGGTCGCGGTGGCGCTGGACGGCCTTGGTGATCCAGGGCTGGAGAACGACCAGGACGAGGGCGATCCCCACGAGGACCGGCACGATCGTCTCGAACGCCGTGGACGGCAGCGTCAGCAGGAGTACGGCTCCGCTGACGCCGCCGATCGCGGCCACGACGCTCAGCCGCAGGACGCGTTTGCGCTGGCCGGTCAGTTCGGCGCGGTAGCCGATGGCCCCGCTGACCGAGCCGGGGATCAGGCCGAGGGCGTTGGAGACGGTCGCGGTGACCGGGGGCAGACCGGTGGCGAGGAGCACCGGGAAGGTGATCAGCGTGCCCGAGCCGACGATGGTGTTGATGGTGCCGGCGCCGATGCCCGCGGCGAAGACGGCGAGCATCTCCCAGATGGTCACGCTGTGCCCTTCGCTGATCGGTGCCTGCTGCACCGATCATGCCCGATGTCCTGCCCGTGTCCGAGCGGGGGTGCGTCAGCTCACGGGGGGCTCTTCGCGCCGCTCCTTGCCGGTGTTGAATCCGGGGCCTCCGCCGCTGCCCAGGTTGCCGAACGCTCCGGACAGGCCCTTGAGGGCGTCGCCGATCTCGCTGGGCACGATCCAGAGCTTGTTGGCATCGCCCTCGGCGATCTTCGGCAGCATCTGGAGGTACTGGTAGGAGAGCAGCTTCTGGTCCGGGTCTCCCGCGTGGATGGACTCGAAGACGGTACGGATGGCCTGGGCCTCACCCTCGGCGCGCAGGGCGGCCGCCTTCGCCTCACCCTCGGCGCGCAGGATCGCGGACTGCTTCTCACCCTCGGCCGTGAGGATCTGCGACTGGCGGATACCTTCGGCGGTGAGGATCGCCGCACGCTTGTCACGGTCGGCGCGCATCTGCTTCTCCATCGAGTCCTGGATGGAGGTCGGCGGCTCGATGGCCTTCAGCTCGACGCGGTTGACGCGGATGCCCCACTTGCCGGTGGCCTCGTCGAGGACACCGCGCAGCGCCGCGTTGATCTCCTCGCGGGAGGTCAGGGTCCGCTCCAGGTCCATGCCACCGATGATGTTGCGCAGGGTGGTGACGGTGAGCTGCTCGATGGCCTGGATGTAGCTGGCGACCTCGTAGGTCGCGGCCCGGGCGTCGGTGACCTGGTAGTAGATGACCGTGTCGATGTTGACCACCAGGTTGTCCTGGGTGATCACCGGCTGGGGCGGGAACGGCACGACCTGTTCGCGGAGGTCGATGCGGTTGCGGATGGAGTCGATGAACGGGACGACGATGTTGAGTCCCGCGTTGAGGGTGCGGGTGTAGCGCCCGAAGCGTTCGACGATGGCTGCGCTGGCCTGCGGGATGACCTGGATCGTCTTGATCAGGGCGATGAAGACCAGCACCACCAGAATGATCAGGACGATGATGATCGGTTGCATCGTGTTCCCTGTGCCCTTCGCTGCCGGATGGTGGAGATGATCGAGTTTCCCAGAAGTGGGCCTGGGGTGTTGGGCGTTCGGCTTCGTTCCGTCACATCACGACCGCGGTCGCGCCGTCGATCTCGACGACGTCGACCTGTTGGCCGGCCTCGAAACTCATGTCGGCGTCGAGGGCGCGTGCCGACCAGACCTCGCCGGCGAGCTTGATGCGGCCACCATTGCCGTCAACTCGCTCCAGGACAACCGCCTGACGGCCTTTCAGCGCGTCGACTCCGCTGGCGAACTGGGGGCGTTGAGCCCGGTGCCGGCTCGCGATCGGCCGTACCACCGCGATGAGGGCCACGGACACCACGGCGAACACGAGGACTTGGGCGACCGTGCCGCCGCCGAGTGCCGCGACGACGGCCGCGGCGACCGCTCCGGCGGACAGCATCCCGAACTCGGGCATCGCCGTCAGCACCAGCGGAATGCCCAGTCCGACCGCACCGATCAGCCACCACACCCACGCGTCGATTTCCACATGGTCATGGTAGATCGGCAGGTCGTGCTGGGGACAGGGGGCGAGGCGGGTCGGCGGCGGACAGACAGGCGCCGCCGGGGTGTTGGCGGGCCGCGATGGGGCGTGGGTCACCGGATGGTGCCGCCGGACCCGGGGCCACGGGGATGGTGAGCGTCGGCTGCGCGCCGGAGGCCGCGCCGAACAGAGGCCGGGAGTGCCGTCAGCCCAGCGGGAGGCCCTGGGCCGTCCAGCGTTCGCCGTTGCGCTCGACGAGCAGCGGGAGGCCGAAGCAGAGAGAGAGGTTGCGGGAGGTGAGCTCGGTCTCCATGGGGCCTGCGGCCAGCACCTTGCCCTGACGGATCATCAGGACATGGGTGAAGCCAGGGGCGATCTCCTCGACGTGGTGGGTGACCATGATCATGGAGGGGGCGTACGGGTCGCGGGCGAGACGCCCGAGACGGCGCACCAGGTCCTCGCGCCCGCCGAGGTCGAGTCCCGCGGCGGGCTCGTCCAGGAGCAGCATCTCGGGGTCGGTCATCATCGCGCGGGCGATCATCGTGCGCTTGCGCTCGCCCTCGGAGAGCGTGCCGAACCTGCGGTCGAGGTAGTCGGTCATCCCGAGCCGGTCGAGAAAGGCGCGGGCGCGCTCCTCGTCGACGGCGTCGTAGTTCTCGTGCCAGGTGGCGGTCATGCCGTACGCGGCCGTGAGGACCGTCTGGAGCACGGTCTGCCGCTTGGGCAGCTTCTCGGCCATGGCGATGCCGGCCATGCCGATGCGGGGACGGAGTTCGAAGACGTCCACGCCGCCGAGGCGCTCGTCGAGGATCTTGACCGTGCCGGTGGTCGGGAAGAGGTAGCTGGACGCGATGTTCAGGAGGGTCGTCTTGCCGGCGCCGTTGGGACCGAGGATGACCCAGCGCTCCCCCTCCTTGACCGACCAGGAGACGTCGTCCACCAGAGCGCGTCCGTCGCGGACCACGGATACGTCCACCAGCTCCAGTACATCGCTCATGAGCGCGTTGTCTCCCCATGCAATCGTCTTGAGGCCATAGGAGGCTTTTATGCGCCTGTGGGCACAGCTCCCAGGGAAAACCTACGCCACCGGCCGGGTACCCCCTCCCCCCGGCCCGGTCCCTAGGCTGGGTCCATGCTTTCGGAACCACGCTCAGGACGACTGGCGGCATGGGGAAACGCCCTGTTGGCCGGACTTGTATCACCGGACGACGCGGTTCTCGCGATCGTCGGCGAGGACGCGGTGCACCGCGTGGAGGGGCTTCCGGGCGAGGCGGGACCCGTCGGGCTCACGCTGGCGCTCGGGCGGCTGCGCGGGCTCGGGGTGACCGGCTTCCGGGTCGCGCTGCCCGCGCCGGGGCATCCGCTGGGGCTCAGCGGACCTCCGGCCTTCAACGCGCGAGCGCTCGACGCGGAGGAGGCCGTCGTCGGTTACGGCGCGGCGTACGGGCTCGTGCCGGAGGTGTCCGAGGCGGGGCCGGCCGGCGATGTGCACGTCGAGGTGGTCTGGCGCTGCCTGGAGGTACGGGAGGCGCCGCCTGCGGACGTGCCGTCGCTCGGCGAGGCCGAGCGGGAGCTGGCGGAGGCGCTGCGGGAGGCGACGGAGGTGCTGTCGCGGCTCGACGTGGCGGCGTCCGGGCCGGTGGCCGAGGCGGCGATCGACGCGTACCGGGCCCGGGCGGACCGGGGTGGGGAGACGCTCGCGCCCGGGTATCCGCCGCGGGCGGCACGGGTGTTGGAGCTTGCTCAGCGGATCGCGCTGCTGGTCTCGGTGGCGTACGAGAAGGGGCACGGGGGTGCGGTGAGCGCGTCCGAGATGGCGGCGCGGGGGGAGGCGCTGCGGCCGGTGGAGCGGGTGGCGCGGCGGGCGCAGGTGGCGGCGTACAACGCGTATGTGGAGGAGCGGGAGCGGTAGGGGCCTTTGCCGGGGCGTGTGGCCCGGGCCCCTGGTGTGCGGGGGGCCGTGGGGGTCCTGGTCGGGCGGGTGGTTGCGCGCGGGCCCTTCGCGGGGCGGGTGGTTGCGCGCGGGCCCTTCGCGGGGCGGGTGGTTGCGCCCGGGCCCTTCGCGGGGCGGGTGGTTGCGCCCGGGCCCTTCGCGGGGCGGGTGGTTGCGCCCGGGCCCTTCGCGGGGCTCCGCCCGGACCCCGCGCCTCAAACGCCGGCGAGGCTGAATTCCGGTACCCCAGCAACCCAGCAATAGAGAAGCCGCTTCCTGCGCCGGCGGGCAGCACCCCCCCAGGCCCATCACGGCCCCGCGCCTTAACGCCGGCGAGGCTGATTTCAGTGCCCCCGCAACCCAACGATGAAGGAGCCCCATCATGTGCGGCGGGCAGCACCGCCTCAACGCCGGCGAGGCTGGATATGGCTGCCGCGCCGGTACGCGAATCTCGGCACGGACGGGTGCCGAGACCGCCCATCAGACGCAGCGAGGCTGGACCTGGCTGCGGGCGCGCCCTCGCCGGCGGGCAGCAGGGCCCGCCGGCGACGGCGAAGGGGTGTCAGCCGTTCAGGCCCAGGTTGCCGAAGGCCGGGTTCAGGACGCCGATCACGTTGACGCTGTTGCCGACCGCGTTCACCGGGACGTGGATCGGGGCCTGGATCAGGTTGCCCGAGGCGACGCCCGGGGAGCCCACGGCCTTGCCGTCGGCGTACGCGCCGCCGTCGGACGCCGACGCGGCCCCCGCGCCCGCGGCGACGATGCCACCGGCGACGATGGTCAGGACTGCGGCCTTCTTCAGGTTCATCACTTCGAAAATCCTCCTGGACATTCGCTGCGGCCGGCCGCCGCAGCACGCCATGGAGAACGGCCCAGGGACGATCAGGATGCGCCGTACGGGTGACATACACCCGACAGTATGAATCTCGGACCGGAGCGCGACGATCCGATTAGCTGGTCAGTCCGTGTCGTACGGCCCACAGCGCCGCCTGTGTGCGGTCCGCGAGGTCCAGCTTCATCAGGATGTTCGAGACGTGCGTCTTGACGGTCTTCTCGGACAGGACGAGCGCGCGGGCGATCTCGCGGTTGGACCGGCCGTCCGCGATCAGGCCGAGCACCTCCCGCTCGCGCTCGGTGAGCGAACCGCCGCGGCCCGTGCCGTTGCCCGGCTCGTCCTGGGACAGCAGCGCGCCCGCGACCTCCGGCTGGAGCAGTACATGGCCCGCGTGGACGGAGCGGATGGCGCGCGCGAGGGCCTCCGGGTCGACGTCCTTGTAGACGTAGCCCGAGGCGCCGGCGCGCAGGGCGGGGACCACGGTGCGCTGCTCGGTGAAGCTGGTGACGATCAGCACCCGGGCCGGGTTGGAGAGGTCGCGGAGCTTGCGCAGGGCCTCGATGCCGTCGGTGCCGGGCATCTTCACGTCCATCAGGACGACGTCCGGTTTCAGTTCCTCCGCGCGCGCCACGCCCTCGTCCCCGTCACCCGCCTCACCGACCACCTCGATGTCGTCCTGGACCTCGAGGAAGGTGCGCAACCCGCGGCGGACCACCTGGTGGTCGTCGACCAGCAGCACGCGAATAGTCCTGTCAGCCACCGGGGACCTCCATCTCGATCGTCGTGCCCTTCCCGGGCGCGGACTGCACCGTGAGCTTTCCCCCGACCCCGCCCGCCCTGTCGCGCATCGAGACGAGGCCCAGGTGGCGGCCGGCCCGGCGGACCGTGCGGGGCTCGAAGCCCGTGCCGTTGTCCGTGACGCTGAGGACCGCGCCCTGGCCGCGGCGGGCCAGGACCACGTCGACCCTGTCGCCCCCGGAGTGCCGCAGCGCGTTGTGCAGGGCCTCCTGGGTGACCCGCAGCAGGGCCTCCTCCTGGGCCGCGGGCAGAGCCCGGACCCCGCAGGTGTCGAACGTGACCCGGGCGCTGTGGGCCCGGTCGAGGACCTGTATCTGCGTACGGAGGGTGTTGACGAGCCCGTCCTCGTCCAGCGCCGCCGGGCGCAACTCCACGACGGCCGCGCGCAGTTCGTCCGCGGCCTCGGCGGCCAGCGAGGCGACCTGGTGGAGTTCGCCCTTGGCGCGCGCCGGATCGCGGTCGACCAGGGCGGCGGCGGCCTGGGCCGTGAGCCGCAGGGAGAAGAGCTTCTGGCTCACGGCGTCGTGCAGTTCGTGGGCGAGGCGTGAGCGCTCCTCGGCGATGGTGAGTTCACGGCTTCGTTCGTAGAGCCGGGCGTTGGTCAGGGCGATGGCCGCGTGCTGGGCGAGGATCGCCAGCAGTTCCTCGTCCTCCTCGGTGAATCCGCAGCCGCCCTCGGGCTTCGGGCAGCGCTTGTTGGCGAGGAAGAGCGCGCCGATGGTCTCCTCGCCGTCCTTCACGGGCAGGCCGAGGAAGTCGGACATGTCGGGGTGGGCGGAGGGCCAGCCCTCGAAGCGGGGGTCCTCGCGCACGTCCCCGAGCCGCTCGGTCTTGGCGTCGCGGAGCATGGCGGCGAGGATGCCGTGCTGCCGGGGCAGCGGTCCGATCGCCTTCCACTGTTCGTCACTGACCCCGTCGACCACGAACTGCGCGAAGCCGCCGTGGTCGTCCGGGACGCCCAGTGCCGCGTACTCCGCGTCGAGGAGCTCTCGCGCCGAGGCGACGATCGTCTTCAGCACGTCGCGGACCTCGAGATGCCTGCTCATGGCGAGCAGCGCGGTGCTCACGGCCGCGAGACCGGAGCGTGGTCGGTGGCTCATGAACTCACCGTACCCGCGGGGTGTGACGGTCCGTATCGGCCCGCGGACGCAGTCGCCCGGGTCCGGAGGCCTAGGTCCTCCCCCGCTCGTCCGAGTCCCCTCCCGCGGCAAGTGGCGATGGAGACCTAGGTCGAAGAACCGGGCAGGAAGGGGTCCCGCGCACGAGGTGGCGGGGCAGGTCGCGTTCCTACGGTGAGGGCATCGACGCGGACAAGGGGATGGACGCCATGCCGGTAGCAGTGATCACGGGTGCTTCGAAGGGGCTGGGGCACGCCCTGGCCGCGGCTCTCGCGGAGCGGGGCTGGGACCTCGTGCTGGGGGCGAGGACCGAGGGCGTACTGAGGGAGAGCGCGCGGCGGGTGGCCGCGCACGGGACGCGGGTCGTGGCGGTCGCCGGTGATGTGACCGATCCGGCGCACCGCGGGGAGCTGGTGGCCGCGGCCCGCGGGCTGGGCGGGCTCGATCTGCTGGTGAGCAATGCCAGTGCGCTGGGGGCGGAGCCGCTGGTGCGGCTGGAGGCACTGCCGCTGGAGGGGCTGCGGGCGGCTCTGGAGACCAACGTGGTGGCCGCGATGGGGCTGGTCCAAGAGGCGCTGCCGCTGCTGCGGGTGTCGGACGCGGGGACGGTGATCGCGGTGAGTTCGGACGCGGCGGCCGAGGCGTACGAGACGTGGGGCGGTTACGGAGCGTCGAAGGCCGCGCTGGACCACCTCACGGCGGTGCTCGCGGTCGAGGAGCCGGGGCTGCGGGTGTGGGCGGTGGACCCGGGCGACATGCAGACGGATCTCTACGCGGCGGCGGTGCCGGACGACGACGATCCGCGCCCGGACCCGGCCTCGGTGGTCCCCGGCTTCCTGCGGCTGCTGGACGAGCGTCCGGTCAGCGGCCGGTACGGGGCGCCGGCGCTGCTGGGGTCCGTGTGAGGGGCGGTCGCGGGGCCGCAGAAGGGGAAGGGGTTGTCGTGCTGGACACGCTGCGGGTGCCGGAGGAACTGTCGGCGAGGGTGCCCGCCGAGGTGCGCGGCTCGGGCCGGGACGACGTACGTCTGATGGTCTCGGAGGGGACGCGGGTGACCCATCACGCATTCCGGGATCTGCCCAATCTGCTGCGGGCCGGTGACGTGCTGGTGGTCAACACCTCCGCCACGCTGCCGGCCGCCGTCAACGGCCGTCTCGGTGGCGAAGCGGTCGTCGTCCACTTCTCGACGCGTGGGGACGACGGCCGGTGGGCGGTGGAGCTGCGGGCACCCGACGGCGGGGGCAGCACTCTTCCGCGCGCGGGCGGGCCCGCGGGCGCGCGCGTGAGGCTGCCCGGGGGCGAGCATCTGGTGCTGGAGGAACCGCTGGCTCCCGGGGGCGTGCGGCTGTGGTGGGCGTCGGTGTCCGTGGCCGTGCCGGGGCTGCTGCGCCGCCACGGGCGGCCGATCCGCTACGGGTACACGGCCGGGGACCAGCCGCTGTCCGCGTACCGGACGGTGTTCGCGCTCCCCTCCCCCGACGGCAGCGGCTCGGCGGAGATGCCGAGCGCCGCCCGGCCCTTCACGCCTCGGCTGGTGGCGGAGCTGGTGAGCCGGGGGGTGCAGTTCGCTCCCCTCACCCTGCACACGGGGGTGGCCTCCGTCGAGGCGCACGAGCCGCCGTACCCGGAGCGCTTCGAGGTGCCCGCGGCGACGGCGTGGCTGGTGAACGCGGCACGGGCGGGCGGCGGACGGATCCTCGCGGTCGGCACGACCGCCGTACGGGCGCTGGAGTCGGCGACGGGCCCCGGCGGGGTGGTGCGGGCGGCGTCGGGGTGGACCGATCTGGTGGTCACGCCCGAACGGGGGGTGCGTGTCGTGGACGGGCTGCTGACCGGGCTGCACGAGCCCGAGGCCTCGCATCTGCTGATGCTGGAGGCGATCGCCGGGCGTGCGGCTCTGGGGCGGGCGTACGGGGAGGCGCTCGAACGCCGCTACCTGTGGCACGAGTTCGGCGACATCCATCTTCTTCTACCCGCAGAAAGCACTCACTCTTCGCATTGCTGAAGCAACGGATGGTGAAATGGCTTGCTCTCCCGTGTGAGCCCGCGCATAGGACGCAGATCACTTACGAAGCAGACTAGTGGATACAAAAAGGGCACTTGAGCATGGGATGAATGGGCATACGGGCGATTTGCCCGACCCCTGATCCACTATCGCGGATCGTACGTCACACCTTTGCCAGGGGATTTTGCTGGCGCTAAGAATTGCAGCCGTCGCCCGCCGTTAGAGCGCAGCGCCGCTCCGGCCTGATGCGACTTCCGCTACTCGAAGAGGTACGACGATATGTCCGCGTTCAGCACCCGTATGACCAAGACCCGCAAGGTCTCGATCGCCGGTATCGCCGCCGCCGGTGTCGCAGCTCTGACCCTTTCCCTCGCTCCGGCCGGCGAGAGCGACGCCGCCGTCGCCGTCGCCGAGCCGCAGGCCGCGCAGAGGATCGCCCCGGTGGCGATGACCCTCGACGCGCCGAAGACCCTGTCGCTCAACGCCGCCGACCAGTCGGCTTCCGCGGCCAAGGTGAAGGCCGCGGCCGTCGCCGCGGCGAAGAAGGCGTCCGCCGAGGCCGCCGCCACGAAGAAGGCAGCTGCCGACGCTGCCGCCAAGAAGAAGGCCGCCGCCGAGGCTGCCGCCAAGAAGCGGATGGCCGACCAGGCCGCCAGCCGTGCCGCCGCTCGCAAGCCCGTCTACACGAACAACCTGGACGGCTGGATCCGCGAGTCGCTCGACATCATGAAGAAGCACAAGATCCCGGGCAGCTACCAGGGTCTGCACAAGAACATCATCCGCGAGTCCAGCGGTAACCCGAACGCCATCAACAACTGGGACATCAACGCGATCAACGGCGTCCCCTCGATAGGCCTGCTCCAGGTCATCAAGCCGACCTTCGACGCGTACCACGTCCCCGGCACCAAGCACAGCCAGTACGACCCGGTCGCCAACATCGTCGCCGCGGCCAACTACGCCGCCGACCGCTACGGTTCGATCGACAACGTCAACAGCGCCTACTGAGGCTGACGACCCACACGCCGGAGGGCGGCACCCCATGCGGGGTGCCGCCCTCCGGCGCGTCTCAGGTGCTGCCTACTTGCGCATGACCTCGGGCTCGTGGCGGCGCAGGAAGCGCGCGACGAGGAAGCCGCAGAAGGCTCCGAGGGCGAGCAGGGCGGCCATGTCCATGCCCCAGGCCGCGGCCTCGTGGTCCCACAGCGGGTCGGTGCTGGTCGGGTCGTCCGGGTTCGGGCTGATCTTGTTGAAGTCCAGCGTGGCCCCGGCGGCGGCGACCGCCCACCGCGACGGCATCAGATACGAGAACTCGTTGACGCCGACGGTGCCGTGCAGGATGAACAGACACCCGGTGAAGACGACCTGGATGATCGCGAACATCACCAGCAGCGGCATCGTCTTCTCGGCGGTCTTCACGAGCGCCGAGATGATCAGGCCGAACATCATCGAGGTGAAGCCGAGCGCCATGATCGGCACGGACAGTTCGAGCATCACCGCGCCGCCCATGACCAGACCCTCGGAGGGCAGCTCACGGGTGGAGAAGCCGATCGCGCCGACCAGGGCACCCTGGAGCACTGTGATCATGCCCAGGACGATCACCTTGGACATCAGATACGCGGAGCGCGACAGACCCGTCGCGCGCTCGCGCTCGTAGATCACCCGCTCCTTGATCAGCTCACGGACCGAGTTCGCGGCGCCCGCGAAGCACGCGCCGACCGCGAGGATCAACAGGACCGTGGTCGCCGTGCCGTTCGGGATGATCCGGCCGGTCTGCGCGTTCACGTTCGGCAGCAGACCCTTGTCCGGGTCGATGAGCAGGCTGACCGCGCCGAGCACCGCCGGCAGGATCAGCATGAGCGCCATGAAGCCCTTGTCGGACGCGATCACCGACACATAGCGGCGGACCAGCGTGATCAGCTGGGAGCCCCAGCTCTGCGGCTTCGGCGGCTTGCTCTGCTGCGTCACCAGGTTCACCGGCTGCGCGGCGACGGCGTCGATGTCGGCCGCGTACATCTGGTAGTGCTGCGAGCCGCGCCAGCGGCCCGCCCAGTCGTAGTCGCGGTAGTTCTCGAACGCCGAGAAGACGTCGGCCCACGTGCTGTAGCCGAAGAAGTTGAGCGCTTCCTCCGGCGGACCGAAGTACGCGACGGAGCCGCCCGGAGCCATGACGAGCAGCTTGTCGCACAGCTGGAGCTCGGCCACGGAGTGGGTGACCACGAGGACGGTGCGGCCGTCGTCGGCGAGGCCGCGCAGCAGCTGCATCACATCGCGGTCCATGCCCGGGTCGAGACCGGAGGTCGGCTCGTCCAGGAAGATCAGCGACGGCTTCGTCAACAGCTCCAGAGCGACCGAGACGCGCTTGCGCTGGCCGCCGGAGAGCGAGGTGATCTTCTTGTCCTTGTGGATGTCGAGCTTGAGCTCGCGCAGCACCTCGTCGATACGGGCTTCGCGCTCCGCGTTCGCGGTGTCGCCCGGGAAGCGGAGCTTGGCCGCGTACCTGAGCGCCTTACGGACCGTGAGCTCCTTGTGCAGGATGTCGTCCTGCGGGACCAGGCCGATGCGCTGGCGCAGCTCGGCGAACTGCTTGTAGAGGCTCCGGTTGTCGTAGAGCACATCGCCCTGGTTGGCGGGCCGGTAGCCGGTGAGCGCCTTCAGCAGGGTGGACTTGCCCGAGCCCGAGGGGCCGATGACACCGATGAGCGACTTCTCCGGCACACCGAAGGACACGTCGCGCAGGATCTGCTTGCCGCCGTCGACCGTCACCGTGAGGTGGCGGGCGGAGAAGGAGACCTCGCCGGTGTCGACGAACTCCTCCAGCTGGCCGCCGACGATACGGAACGTCGAGTGGCCGACGCCGACGATGTCGTTCGGGCCGATGAGGGCCGTACCGGACTTGGCGATCGGCTGACCGTTGACGTACGTACCGTTGTGGGATCCGAGGTCACGGATCTCGAAGCGGCCGTCCGGGTGCGAGCTGAACTCGGCGTGGTGGCGCGAGACCTGGAGGTCGGAGACCACCAGTTCGTTCTCCAGCGCACGGCCGATACGCATCACGCGGCCGAGCGAGAGCTGGTGGAACGTGGTCGGGCTGCGGTCCCCGTAGACCGGTGGCGCCCCCGCCGCGCCGCCGGAACCGCCCGGACCGCCCTGGTGCGGAACCTGCGCCTGCTGCGGCTCGGGCCAGTTCTGCTCCGGAGCCTGCTGCCACTGCTGCTGCGGCGGCTGTTGGGCCGGAGCCTGCTGAGCTGCCGCCTGCTGAGGAGCCGCCGCCTGTGCGCTGTAGGCGCCCGCCGCCGCACCGGACAGACTCAGCCGCGGTCCGTCGGTGGCGTTGCCCAGATGCACGGCCGAGCCGGGACCGATCTCCAACTGATGGATCCGCTGGCCCTGTACATACGTGCCGTTGGTGCTGCCGTGATCCTCGATGACCCAACTGCGGCCGCCCCAGCTGATGCTGGCGTGCCGCCACGAGACCCTGGCGTCGTCGATCACCAGATCACCCTGCGGATCACGTCCGAGGGTGTACGACCTGGACGGATCGAGCGTCCAGGTCCTTCCATTCAATTCCAGTACGAGTTCCGGCACTCCATGCCCCACTAGTTGTCCCCCGAGTTCCCCCCGTCAAAGGGAGTCTAGGGATGGCGAACATCGTGGGGAACTATTTCAGGCGCGGTCCCGTATCCGAAAGTCGGGCCTTGTGAAGACCGCGTCCCGGTTGCCCGTTGACGGAGTCGAAACACCCCCGGAGAGTGGTAAGCACCCATCAGTCGGCACGGATCATGCTGGACTGGGGACAACTGGGTCAAACCCAGCAGGGATCGGGGGGTCCGGGATGAGCGCGACCGGCAGCGACGCCAAGGTGCCCTGGGTCGACGTGGCGCTGTCGTCGATCGCCGCGGTGAGCTGGGCCCTGATGGGTATGGCGGGCGCGGCGGCGCTCGGCCTGCATCTGCTGGGCGCCGACGCATCGGCCTCGCCGGGCCCGATGACGGCGGCCGTGGTGGTGCTCGCCGTGAACGGTTCGGTGACGCCGAGCGGTGATGTGTCCGCCTTCGGACTCGACGGCGCGACGGCCGAAACGGCTGTCGACTTCACGCCACTCGGAGTGGGCCTGTACGGTGCGCTGCCCCTTGCGTACGTCTTTCTACGCTCTCTGCGGCGGGCCGGTCCGCACATACCGGGAGGTGAACTCGCCGCTCGCGCGGGCGGTGTGGTCGTCCTGTTCGTCGCGACCGTCGGCGGGCTCGCGTGGGCGGGCCATGACGTCATCACCATCGACGGCGCGGAGCTGGGGCTCAGCGGCGCGATCCCGGGAACGGGTGGGGACGGCGGGATCGAGGCCCCGGGTCTCGGCGACATCGGTGACATCGGGGGGCTGCTGCCGGACCGCATCGGGGACCTGGTCGACGCGGACGCGGCCGTCGGGTTCAGCGTGAACACCGCGGACTCACTGCTCGGGGCGCTGCTGTGGGTGAGCGGCGTGCTGGTCGTCGCGCTGCTCGCCGGCCGGCGCGCGCCGCTGCCGAGGGGTGCGCTGTGGGAGGCGGTACGGCACCACGTCCGTCCCGCGGCCTCGGCGATGGTCGCGGTGATGCTGGTCGCCGTGCTCGCGGGATACGCGGCGGCGGCCTACGCGGCCGTCGGCGACGACCACCCGAGGCGGATCGCGGGTGCGGCGCTGCTCGGGGCGCCCAACGGGGCGTGGCTCGGGGTCCCACTGGGGCTGTTCGTGCCGTGGGACGGCAGGGCCACGGGTGAACTGGCGAGGGTGCTGCCGGACCCGCTGGACGAGTTCCTGCGGATCTCGGCGGCCGAGCCGGCCACCGTAAGCAGGCTGGCCGAACTGGACGGCAGGGTGTGGCTGCTCACGGCGGCGACGGCCGTGATGATGTTGTACGCCGGGGTGTTGGCGGCCTCCCGGACTCCGGTCGACCGCCGGGGAGCGGCGGGTTTCGCGGGCCGGTGCGCGGTGCGGCTGGCTTCGGTGGGCGCCCTGACGTTGCCGCTGCTGGTGTGGCTGACGGACGTGTCCGCCGACGCGTCGCTGTCGGTCCTCGGCTTCGACGCGTTCGGTGCGGGCATCGAGCTGCACGGCCGGGCGGACATGGCGCTGGTGCTGGGTGCGGCGTGGGGAGCCGTGGCGGGCGGGGCGGGGGCGCTGCTGGTGTACGTGACCCGGGGCGGCCCGCGGGACGAGGACGCGTTCCCCGTCGGGGTGAGCGAGCGACCGGGGCCGTACCGGCCGGCATCGCCGCACCGGCCGCCGAACCCCGACACGAACCCCTATCTGCGCCTGCCGCCCGAGGTCCGCGACGCGCCTGCGGAGGGGGGTGCTGCGCAGGACCGGACTGGGCGAGACGGGACTGTGCGGGACCGGACTGTGCGGGACCGGACTGTGCAGGACCGGACTGCGCGGGGCGGGGCGGCGTGGGGCGGGGCGGCGTGGGGCCGGGGGGCGGCTTCGCGGGAGGGCGACGTCCCTTTGCCCGGCCGGGGCACTTCTGTGCAGAGGGATCGCGGGGCTCCTGCGGACCGGGACCGTGGCGGCCCGCCGGAGATCCACGGCGCGCCGACCGTCGCGGGGTCCATGCCTCCCCCGCCGCGCCGCCGGCCCCCGCCCGAGCGGGAGGACGGCCCGCCGCCGCCCGGGCCGCCGAAGTCCGGCAGGTAGCCGGTCACCGGATCGGACGCGTGTCCGCTCCTCGGGACGCGACGTCTCGCGGTCGTCCGGGCCCGATACGGTGGAACCACCATGAGCGCTTCGCAGACTTCCGACGTACCCACCCTTCTCGTCAAGATCTTCGGGAAGGACCGTCCCGGGATCACGGCCGGTCTCTTCGACACCCTCGCCGCCTTCTCCGTCGACGTCGTCGACATTGAGCAGGTCGTCTCCCGTGGCCGCCTCGTGCTGTGCGCGCTGGTGACCGCTCCGACCGCGGGCGGCACCTCGGAGGGCGAGCTGCGGTCCACCGTCCACAGCTGGGCCGATTCGCTGAAACTCCAGGCCGAGATCATCTCGGGCACCGGAGACAACCGGCCGCGCGGCAGCGGCCGTTCCCATGTCACGGTGCTCGGGCACCCCCTGACGGCCGAGTCGACGGCGGCCATAGCGACCAGGATCGCGTCCACCGGCGGAAACATCGACCGTATCTTCCGGCTCGCGAAGTACCCGGTCACCGCCGTGGAGTTCGCCGTCTCCGGTGTGGAGACCGAGGCCCTGCGTACGGTCCTGGCGACGGAGGCCGCGGACATCGGCGTCGACGTCGCGGTGGTGTCGGCGGGTCTGCACCGCCGCGCCCAGCGCCTCGTCGTGATGGATGTCGACTCCACGCTCATCCAGGACGAGGTCATCGAGCTGTTCGCGGCGCACGCGGGCTGCGAGGACAAGGTCACCGAGGTCACGGCCGCGGCGATGCGGGGCGAGCTGGACTTCGAGCAGTCGCTGCACGCGAGGGTGGCGCTGCTGGCCGGGCTCGACGCCTCGGTCGTGGACAAGGTGCGCGCGGAGGTACGGCTGACGCCGGGCGCCCGCACCCTGATCCGTACGCTCAAGCGGCTCGGCTTCCAAGTGGGCGTGGTCTCCGGCGGGTTCACCCAGGTCACGGACGATCTGAAGGAACGCCTGGGGCTGGATTTCGCCTCGGCGAACACGCTGGAGATCGTCGACGGGAAGCTGACCGGCAAGGTGCTCGGCGAGATCGTGGACCGGGCGGGCAAGGCGCGGCTGCTGCGCAGGTTCGCGGCGGAGGCCGGCGTACCGCTGGCGCAGACGGTGGCGATCGGCGACGGTGCCAACGACCTGGACATGCTCAACGCGGCCGGGCTCGGGGTCGCGTTCAACGCCAAGCCGGTGGTCCGCGAGGCCGCCCACACCGCCGTGAACGTGCCGTTCCTGGACACGGTCCTCTATCTGCTGGGGATCACCAGGGAAGAGGTCGAGGCGGCGGACGAGCCGAACGCCGAGCACTGAGCACTGAGCCGCGGGCGTCGACGGCACCTGCTGCGGCGCGGGTGACCGGCCGGAGACGGCCGAGGCCCCGGCACGGGCGTGCCGGGGCCTGTCGTTATCCGCTTCGGTCGTCTCCTGCTCCGGCCGCGGCGGGTCTGCTCCCCCGGGCCGCCGGGAGGGGCCGGGCACGGGAGGGTCGACCGCCCCCGTCCACCGGCCGGGCTCAGCCCACTGCTTGCTTCACCAGCGCGCCGCGATCCGCGCCTCCACGTCCGGTGTGACCTCGGTGAGGGCGAATCCGGCCGCCCACATCGTGCCCTCGTCCAGCTTCCCTTGGTCGCTGAACCCGAGCGTCGCGTAGCGCGCCTTGAACTTCTCCGCGCTCTGGAAGAAGCAGACGATCTTGCCGTCCAGCGCCTAGGCGGGCATGCCGTACCAGAGCTCCGGCGCGAGGTCCGGGACACTGTCGGTGATGACGGCATGGACGCGCTCGGCCATGACCCGGTCCGATTCCTGCATCTCCGCGATCTTCGCGACCACGTCCCGCGCCGCCTCCGCCGCCTTGTCCGCGCGCGAACTGCGGCGGGCCGCCTTCTTCAGCTCCTGGGCGTGATCCTTCATCGCGGCCCCTTCGTCGGCCGAGAATCCCTCGTGCGTTCTGCTGCTGCTTCGAGCCCTCCCCTTGGGTCACCGGCAACACATCACCGAGAAGGCCGGAACGATTCCCGGCGGCCTCGGCACGCCGTGCACAGTTCCTCGGCACCGTGTTCGCGCGGGCAGCCCGAACTACAGCCCCGGCACAGCCCGATGGGCCGCCGGGCCGAGGTCCGGCCTCCGCCGGTACCGGCTGGGCAGCCGGCGGCCCCCGCACGGCTCAGTCGTGCGGCGCCCAGTACTCGAGCAGGGTGCCGACCCCGTGCTCCAGGGATTTCCAGGAGCCGGTGAAGCCGACGACGGCGAACGACGACGTCGGAAAACCGCTCTGCGTCATACGGGCGAGCGCATCCGCCTCCGCCTTGCCGGCGAGGGCGTCCGCGAGCGCGTGCATGCCGGGGTTGTGGCCGATGACGAGCAGGTCGTTGACCGTGTCGTCGGTCTCGTTCAGCAGCGCGAGCAGGTCGCCGAGCGAGGCGTCGTACAGACGCTCCTCGTACACCGTCTTCGGGCGGTGCGGCAGCTCGTGCACCGCCAGCTTCCACGTCTCACGGGTTCTGGCCGCCGTCGAGCACAGAGCCAGGTCGAAGGCGATTCCGGTTTCGCCGAGCCGGCGGCCTGCCACCGGGGCATCCATGCGGCCGCGGTCGGCGAGCGGGCGCTCATGGTCGGCCACTTCAGGCCAGTCGGCCTTCGCATGCCGGAGGAGCACGAGCCTGCGGGATTCGGGGGGTCCGGGGGGTGTGCCACCGGACGACGTGGCGACGCTCATGCACTCCAGCTTCGCATGAAATGCGCCAACGGGCGCAGGGTGTTGACCGGCTGCCCCGCCACGAGTGATTCCGTCAGCGGGCGAGTATGTGCAGGATGTGTTCGAGGATGCGGCCCATCGCGGGGTCGCCGTTCGCGGCCTGTGCCTGCGCGGGATCGGCGATCACCACGAGCAGGACGACGAAGGCGAGCATCGGGAGCGCCACGCCCCACCACGGAAGCCGGATGTCGACGCTGCCCTTGGTCCGGGACGGGGACTGCGTGTGGGCCGGCATGGCCGCCTCCGTGGGGTCTGTGGCTGATGACCTCAAACCTACGGATCATGCGTGCGGCGGCCCATCCGGTGACCCACCCACTTCACCCTGACCCTGGCCCCCTAGGGGATGGTGGTGCCAGCACCACCATCGCCGAGCGGCAGGCCAACGGCCGTGTCAGGGAGAGGCGATGGAGGCGATGATGCCGATCACCACGGTCACGGCGAGCATCGCGCCGAAGACGAGGAGAAGCTTCTTCTGGCCGTTCGGGGGGTTCGGATCGAGCACAGGCATGCGTTCAGTTTCGCACGGCCGCTTCGTCCTCGATCGTCCGGTCCCGGCCGGCCAGCACTCCGACCGCGATCTGCGGCACGAGCAGCCCCGCCATCAGCGCGATCGGCAGCCCCCAGCCGCCGCTGTGCTGGTAGAGCACCCCGACGAGCAGGGGGCCGGGGATCGAGATCAGGTAGCCGGTGGACTGGGCGAAGGCGGAGAGCCGTACGACGCCGGCGCCGGTCCGGGACCGCATGCCGATCATGGTGAGGGCGAGCGGGAAGGCGCAGTTGGATATCCCGAGCAGCAGCGCCCAGACCCAGGAACCGGCGGCCGGGGCGAAGAACAGGCCCGAGTAGCCGGTCAGTCCGCACAGGCCCAGGGCGATCACGATCGGGCCCTGGTTCTTCATACGGGTGGCGAGCCGCGGGATGACGAACGCCAGCGGCACGCCCATCACCATGGTCACGGCGAGCAGCACTCCGGCGGTCGAGGCCGGGACCCCCGCGTCGCGGAAGATCTGCGGCATCCAGCCCATGGTGATGTACGCACCGGTGGCCTGGAGCCCGAAGAAGCAGGCGAGCGCCCAGGCGGTGGGGCTGCGGGTGATCCGCGGAGGGGGGGCCTGCCGGGAGCCGGCCGCGGCATCCGCCCGCTCGCTCTCGGCTGCGGGGCTGCGGTCGCGGATCAGGGCGACCCAGGGCAGTACGGCGAGGACGGCGACCACGGCCCAGACGGCGAGGCCGGTACGCCAACTGCCGCCGAGCGCCTCGGTCATGGGAACGGTCGCGGCCGCCGCCAGGGCGGTGCCCAGCGCCAGGGCCATGGAGTAGAGGCCGGTCATGGAGCCGACACGGTCGGGGAAGTACCGCTTGACGATCACCGGCATCAGGACGTTGCTGACGGCGATGCCCATCAGGGCGAGCGCGCTGGCGGCCAGGAAGCCGGGCGTACCGCCGGCGAACGGGCGGATCAGCAGTCCGGCGGCGATGGCGACCATGCCGGCGCAGACGACGGCGCCGGGTCCGAAACGGCGGGCGAGACGGGGCGCCGCGATCCCGAAGACGGCGAAGCAGAGCGGCGGTACGGAGGTGAGGACGCCGGCGAGGCTGCCGCTCATGTGCAGGCCCTCGCGCGTCTCCTCCAGGAGCGCGCCGAGGCTGGTGATGGCGGGACGGAGGTTGAGAGCCGCGAGGACGATGGCGGCCATGACGAGCCGGGTGATCCAGACGGTGTGGGGCCGGGTTCCGGGGAGAGCGGCGGTACGGTCCGTGGCTGCGTGCCTCGGAGGCCGGCGCCGGGCCTGTGGGTCGCTCGGGGTCTGGGTCCTGGTGTCGTCCGGCATGAGGCCATCATAGAATCATGGGATGATTGGTTGTCCAATCCCGGACAACCGGTTCCGAGCAAGGAGCACGATGTCGCTGACCTCTCCACGGCGCTCAGGACTCACCGACCAGGTAATCGCGCAGCTGCGGAATCAGATCACCTCGGGCGAGTGGCCGGTCGGTTCACGGATTCCCACGGAACCGGCTCTCGTGGAGCAACTGGGCGTCGCCCGCAACACCGTCCGCGAGGCGGTCCGCGCGCTCGCCCACAACGGTCTGCTGGACATCCGGCAGGGCTCGGGCACCTACGTGCTCGCGACGAGCGAACTGGCGGGCGTGATGCACCGGCGCTTCGCCGACGCCAGCCCGCGGCACATCGCGGAAGTGCGCTCGACGCTGGAGTCCTCGGCGGCCCGGATGGCCGCGGAACGCCGTACGGAACGCGATCTGAAGCAGCTGGACGCGCTGCTGGCCCGGCGCGAGGAGGCGTGGGCGACCGGCGACGCGGAGCGGTTCGTCGCGGCCGACACGACGTTTCACCTGGCGGTGGTGGCCGCCTCGCACAACGACGTGCTCAGCGAGCTGTACGCCGACCTCGGCGACCTGCTGAGGGACTGGCTGCGCGACGACGTGGGCGGTGAGCTGCGCCCGGAGAACCACATGGACCACGCCCGCCTGGTCGAGGCGATCCGCGCGGGCGACGGCGACACGGCGGCCGCGGAGGCGGCGGGCTACCCGTTCCTGTGCCTCAGGGGTCGGGCTGCGGCTGGTGGCTGACCCAGGCGGAACGGACTTCCTTCCAGCAGCGGTCGGTGATCTCGACGTAGCCCGCGGGGGCGATGTCGGCGGGAGAACCGTCGACGTCGATGTCCCACCAGCGCTCGCACTCGATGTGCAGCCGGACGCGGTCGACGGCGGGGTAGGGGTTGTGGCAGAAGGCGGTGGCATGCGAGCCCTCGACGACGGTGCGGCAGTCGGCGGCGTAGACGGGCGCGGGAGCGGGTTTGACCGTCGGGCGGTGGGGCTGGGAGAAGGCGTCCGGAGTCACCCACAGGAGGAGTGTCACCGCTGCAAGCACGGGCGCCGAGCGCCAGTTCGTACGCATGAGCAGGACCTCCTCGGCCGTACGGCGGCGCAATCGCCGCGGCTGCACCACAAGGGGGATTGCTTCTCCAGAGTCCCTGCGATGCGCCGAAACCGCGCGTCGTCGGGTCCGAACGGGCGAAACGGACGGGTGACGACGGGTGATGGGGTGCTCTTGACCACGGTCTGTGATCGCGCCGGGGCGCGGCGGTGGGCCGCGGGACCGGCAGGTGACAGCCGGCCTGACGCATGGCCGGGGGCCGGGGCGGCTTCGGCGGGTCGGCGGACCCGGGGCGACAGACGGGCCTGTCACGGGGCCGACGCCGGAACAGGAGGACCTGGACGGCGCAAGCCGGGACCCAATGGGGTCGACCCGGGCGCGGCAGATCGCGGCAGCCCGGCGTGGCATGGCGCATCATCGCGAAGGTGCCCGGGCGGCTCGGCGCCGAGCCGAGACCGAGGACTCGTCGTGGTCGCCCGGTAACGGGGACCGGGGTGTCATCGGCGCCGTGGACAGCCGGTCATGGCCAGCGGGCCCGTGCCCGGAACCGGGTCGGCAGAGGCGCGGGCCGGTATCCGGGTAGAAGCAGCAGGGCCCCGGCGAGGCCCACCCGGAACCGCTGTCAGCGGCCGCCGAAGGCAACCGGGGACGGGGACAGCCGCCCCCGGACATCCCCGGCCGGCGCTCGCCGCCGCCGACGCACGACGAACGCCGGGCAACCCGCACCCGCGGCCTGCCCGGCGTTTCACAGCGCCCGGCCCGCGGGACCGGCCCGCACGCCCGACGCCATAGGCGTCCTACGCGCCCATCATGTGGACGCCGCCGTCCACATGCACCACCTCGCCCGTCGTCCGCGGGAAGAAGTCCGACAGCAGGCCCACCACACCGCGGCCCGCCGGGTCCGGGTCCGAGAGGTCCCAGCCGATCGGGGCGCGGTGGTTCCAGACGTCCGCGAGCTCCTCGAAGCCCGGGATCGACTTCGCCGCCATCGACTTGATGGGACCCGCCGAGACCAGGTTGCAGCGGATGTTCCGCGCGCCGAGGTCACGGGCCAGGTAGCGGTTCGTGGACTCCAGCGCCGCCTTCGCCACGCCCATCCAGTCGTACTTCGGCCAGGCGATCGTCGCGTCGAAGGTGAGGCCGACGATCGAGCCGCCGCGCTGCATCAGCGGCAGGCAGGCCGTGGCCAGGGACTTGTACGAGTACGCCGAGACCTGGACGGCGGTCGAGACGTCGTCCCAGCTCGCCTCGAGGAAGTTGAACGCGCCCTGCGGGCCGAAGGCGATCGAGTGCACGATGCCGTCGAGGCCCGACTCGTCGCTGGAGTGCTCACGGATCTTGTCGGCGAGACCGTCCAGGTGCTCCTGGTTGGTGACGTCCAGCTCGATGACCGGGGCGGGCTTGGGCAGCCGCTTCGCGATGCGCTCGACGAGGGTCAGGCGGCCGAATCCGGTGAGGATGACCTCCGCGCCCTCCTCCTGGGCCACCTTGGCCGCGTGGAAGGCGATGGAACCGTCCGTGAGGACGCCCGTGACGAGAATGCGCTTGCCGGCGAGGATTCCACTCATGTGATCAGTGACCCATGCCCAATCCGCCGTCAACGGGGATGACGGCTCCAGTGATGTACGAGGCGTCGTCGGAGGCGAGGAAGCGCACCGTGGCGGCGACCTCTTCCGGCTTCGCGTAACGGCCGAGTGGCACCTGCGAGACGATGCCGGCGCGCTGGTCGTCCGTGAGCGCCTGCGTCATGTCGGTGTCGACGAAGCCGGGCGCGACGACGTTGAACGTGATGTTGCGCGAGCCGAGCTCGCGGGCCAGGGACCGGGCGAAGCCGACCAGGCCGGCCTTGGAGGCGGCGTAGTTGGCCTGTCCCGCGGAGCCGAGCAGGCCGACCACCGACGAGATCAGGACGACGCGGCCCTTCCGGGCGCGCAGCATGGCCCGGTTGGCGCGCTTGACGACGCGGAAGGTGCCGGTGAGGTTGGTGTCGAGGACGGCGGTGAAGTCGTCCTCGGACATGCGCATCAGCAACTGGTCCCTGGTGACACCGGCGTTGGCCACCAGCACCTCCACCGGACCGTGCTTCTCCTCGATCTCCTTGTAGGCCTGATCCACCTGCTCGGTGTCGGTGATGTCGCACTTGACGGCCAGGAAGCCGTCCTTCTCCAGGGCGGCGGGATCGCCGGAGCGGTACGTGATCGCGACCTTGTCGCCGGCATCGGCGAACGCGCGGGCGATGGCGAGGCCGATGCCCCGGTTTCCTCCGGTGACGAGAACCGAGCGGCTCAACGGATCACCCTTTCGATAGCGGTCTGGTACTGCGAAAACCTATCGGTCCCACCCCCTGCGCGGAGAATCGGGCCCTGACAGCGCCTCGTTCGAGTCACTGTCGGGTCCCTACAGAAAGGCGCTGGGCAACGGCCACCCCGGCGCGACATGATCGGGGCGACCCGTCTCGACGACAGGAGACATTTCGTGCCTCATACCATCGACGAAGCCTTCACGGCACTGCCGCTGAGGGCGCTCGCCGACGCGGCGCTCGCCAGGGCGCGGGCGCTCGGCGCCGACCACGCCGACTTCCGCTTCGAGCGCGTACGCAGCGCGGCGTGGCGGCTGCGCGACGCCAAGCCGGCCGGCTCATCGGACACCACGGACCTCGGGTACGCGGTGCGGGTGGTGCACGGCGGTGCCTGGGGCTTCGCCTCGGGCGTCGACATGACCATGGACGGGGCCGCCCGGGTCGCGGGCCAGGCGGTCGCGATGGCGAAGCTGTCGGCGCGGGTGATCGCGGCGGCCGGCTCCGACGAGCGTGTGGAGCTGGCGGACGAGCCGGTGCACGCGGAGAAGACGTGGATCTCGGCGTACGAGATCAACCCCTTCGAGGTCCCGGACGAGGAGAAGACGGCGCTGCTCGCCGAGTGGAGCGGGCGCCTCCTGCGGGCGGACGGCGTGGCGCATGTGGACGCGTCGCTGCTGACCGTGCACGAGAACAAGTTCTACGCCGACACCGCGGGGACGGTCACCACGCAGCAGCGGGTGCGGCTGCATCCGCAGCTCACCGCGGTCGCCGTGGACGAGACGACCGGTGAGTTCGACTCGATGCGGACCATCGCGCCGCCGGTGGGGCGCGGCTGGGAGTATCTGACCGGCACGGGCTGGGACTGGGACTCCGAGCTGGAGCAGATCCCGGAACTGCTCGCGGAGAAGATGCGCGCGCCCAGCGTGCAGGGCGGCCGCTACGACCTCGTGGTGGACCCGTCCAACCTCTGGCTCACCATCCACGAGTCGATCGGCCACGCCACCGAGCTGGACCGGGCGCTCGGCTACGAGGCGGCGTACGCGGGGACCTCGTTCGCCACCTTCGACAAGCTGGGCAAGCTGGCGTACGGCTCCTCGGTGATGAACGTGACCGGCGACCGCACCGCCGAGCACGGACTCGCCACGATCGGGTACGACGACGAGGGTGTGCAGGCGCAGTCGTGGGACCTGGTCAAGGACGGCACCCTGGTGGGCTACCAACTGGACCGCCGGATCGCGAAGTTGACGGACCTCGGCCGCTCCAACGGCTGTGCCTACGCGGACTCCCCCGCGCATGTGCCGGTCCAGCGGATGGCGAACGTCTCGCTCCAGCCGGCGGCGGGCGGGCTGTCGACGGAGGATCTGATCGGCGGGGTGGAGCGCGGGATCTATGTCGTGGGCGACCGCTCGTGGTCCATCGACATGCAGCGCTACAACTTCCAGTTCACGGGTCAGCGCTTCTTCCGCATCGAGAACGGCCGGCTGGCCGGTCAGCTGCGCGATGTCGCCTACCAGGCGACGACGACGGAGTTCTGGGGCTCGATGGAGCAGGTCGGCGGCCCGCAGACGTATGTGCTGGGCGGCGCCTTCAACTGCGGCAAGGCCCAGCCGGGCCAGGTCGCCGCGGTCTCCCACGGCTGCCCCTCCGCCCTGTTCCGCGGCGTGAACATCCTCAACACCACGCAGGAGGCGGGGCGATGAACGGGCGCGGCACGACCCGCCGGGGGCCCGGGGATCGTCCCCCGGGCAGGCACAGTCTCAACACCACGCAGGAGGCCGGACGCTGATGTCGACGAATCGCCACACCAAGCCCCACGAGATCGTCGAGCGCGCTCTCGAGCTGTCCACCGCCGACGGCTGCGTCGTCATCGCCGACGAGCAGTCCTCCGCCAATCTGCGGTGGGCGGGCAACGCCCTGACCACCAACGGCGTCACCCGCGGCCGCACCCTCACGGTGATCGCCACCGTCGACGGCAAGGAAGGCACCGCCTCCGGTGTCGTCTCCCGCTCCGCCGTCACCGCCGGGGATCTGGAACCCCTCGTCCGCGCCGCCGAGGAGGCCGCCCGAACGTCCGGTCCGGCCGAGGACGCCCAGCCGCTGGTCTCCGGGGTCGAGGCGTCCCCCGACTTCACCGATGCCCCGGTGGAGACCTCGTCGGCCGTCTTCGGGGACTTCGCGCCCGCGCTCGGCGAGGCGTTCGCCCGCGCCCGGGCCGGCGGGCGGGAGCTGTACGGCTTCGCGAACCACGAGCTGACCAGCACCTATCTCGGCACCTCCAGCGGTCTGCGGCTGCGGCACGACCAGCCGAACGGCACGCTGGAGGTCAACGCCAAGTCGCCGGACCGCTCGCGCTCCGCATGGGCCGGCCGTTCCACGCGCGACTTCAAGGACGTGGACCCGGCGGCCATGGACGAGGAGCTGGCACAGCGCCTCGTCTGGGCCGAGCGCCGGATCGAGCTGCCCGCGGGACGGTACGAGACCCTGTTGCCGCCCACCGCGGTGGCCGACCTGCTGATCTACCAGCTGTGGTCGTCGACGGCCCGGGACGCGGCCGAGGGCCGTACGGTCTTCTCCAAGCCCGGCGGCGGTACCCGCGTCGGCGAGACGCTCTCCCCCCTGCCGCTGACACTGCGCAGCGACCCGAACGCGGCGGGCCTGGAGTCGGCGCCGTTCGTGATCGCGCACGCCTCGGGCGACGATGCCTCGGTCTTCGACAACGGACTGCCGCTGCCGGCGACGGAGTGGGTGCGGGAGGGCAAGCTGGAGCATCTGGTGACCACGCGGCACAGTGCCGCCCTGACGGGTCTGCCGGTGGCGCCCGGCGCCGGGAACCTGATCCTGGACGGCGGCGGCGAGCGGTCGCTGGACGAGATGGTCGCGGCGACCGCCCGCGGGCTGCTGCTGACGTGTCTGTGGTACATCCGGGAGGTCGACCCGGCGACGCTGCTGCTCACCGGGCTGACCAGGGACGGCGTCTATCTCGTCGAGAACGGCGAGGTGGTCGGCGAGGTGAACAACTTCCGTTTCAACGAGTCGCCGGTCGATCTGCTCTCGCGGACGACGGAGGCGGGCCGCACGGAGAAGACGCTGCCCCGCGAGTGGGGCGACTGGTTCACCCGGGCTGCGATGCCCGCGCTCCGGGTCCCGGATTTCAATATGAGTTCGGTCAGCCAGGGCGTATAACCTCGGAGGCGTCTGTAGGGACAGACGCACTCACCGAAGGAGACGCGAGAGAAGTGACGGACATCGTCGACGAGCTGCAGTGGCGCGGGCTGATCGCCCTCTCCACTGACGAGGACGCATTGCGCAAGGCGTTCGCGGACGGTCCCGTCACGTTCTATTGCGGCTTCGACCCGACCGCGCCCAGTCTGCATCTGGGCAATCTGGTCCAGATCCTCACGATGCGCCGGATCCAGCTGGCGGGGAACCGCCCGCTGGGCCTGGTCGGCGGGGCGACGGGCCTGATCGGTGACCCCAAGCCGAACTCGGAGCGCACGCTGAACTCGCCGGAGGTCGTCGCGGGCTGGGTGGACCGGCTGCGGGCGCAGATCGAGCGCTTCCTCGACTTCGACGGTCCGTACGCCGCGACCATGGTCAACAACCTGGACTGGACGTCGGGTCTGTCGGCGATCGACTTCCTGCGGGACGTCGGCAAGTACTTCCGGGTCAACAAGATGATCGCGAAGGAGGCGGTCGCCCGGCGGCTGAACTCGGACGCGGGCATCAGCTACACCGAGTTCAGCTACCAGATCCTCCAGGGCATGGACTTCCTGGAGCTGAACCGGCGGTACGGCTGCACGCTGCAGACCGGCGGCAGCGACCAGTGGGGCAACCTCACCGCGGGCACGGATCTGATCCACCGGGTGGAGCCGGACGCGGTGGTGCACGCGCTGGCCACTCCGCTGATCACCAAGGCGGACGGCACGAAGTTCGGCAAGACGGAGTCCGGCACGGTCTGGCTGGACTCGGAGCGGACCACGCCGTACGCCTTCTACCAGTTCTGGCTGAACGCGGACGACCGCGATGTCTCGAAGTTCCTGCGGATCTTCAGCTTCCGGTCCCGGGCGGAGATCGAGGAGCTGGAGAAGCTGACGGAGGAGCGTCCGCAGGCGCGCGCGGCGCAGCGCGCGCTGGCGGAGGAGCTGACCACGCTGGTGCACGGAGCCGACGAGTGCGCCGCCGTCGTCAACGCCTCCAAGGCGCTGTTCGGTCAGGGCGAGCTGTCCGAGCTCGACGAGGCGACGCTGCGTGCCGCTCTCTCGGAGCTGCCGCAGGCCCGGGTCGCCGAGCTGGCGCCGGTCGTCGATCTGTTCGCCGAGGTCGGTCTCGTAGCCAGCAAGTCGGCCGCCCGCCGCACCGTGAAGGAGGGCGGGGCCTACGTGAACAACGTCAAGGTCACGGCCGAGGACGCGGTCCCCGGCCAGGAGGACCTGCTGCACGGCCGCTGGCTCGTCCTGCGCCGCGGCAAGAAGAACCTCGCCGCCGTCGAGGTGGCCACGGCCTGACACGGCCGTCGGCCGGGCTGTCCGTCAGCCCGGCCGGCGACCGTGGTGCCGAGGGACCCGTTTCCGGGTCAGGCGCGTTCCCTCCTGCGGCCGCGTACCGAGGTGTACGCCATGTCACCGAGGAAGACGATCACGATCGCCGCTCCCAGCTGGAGCGCGTGCCGGCCCCAGTCGATGCCGGGCGTCGCCGCGATACCGAAGGCACGCGCCAGGGCGTTGCCGATCAGGGCGCCGATGATGCCGAAAATGGTGGTCAGCCAGAGCGGGCTGTGCTGCTTCCCCGGGATGATCGCCTTCGCGATCAGGCCCAGCACGAATCCGACGATAATGGCCCACAACCAGCCCATGACTGCCTCCTTGTCAGGCTCTGCGAGCAGGTACGCCGTCAGTCTCGGCCCGGTGGGCACACCGCGCATGTCGGACGCCGCCATCCGTGCCACGGGCCCCGTCACGGCCCGCGGGCGCGCACCCGACCCCCTCTCGTAGCCGGCGGAACGGCGGCGTACCGTGGACCTGGTCAGGACCAGGGAGCGTCCGGCAGGGAAATCGGGTGGTGATCGCAATGCGGAAGCAGACGAATCCAGAGGTCTTCCGGATCACCGGGGCCCGGCAGAGTCTCGCCGACGATGTGCGCGGACGGCAGCGGCGATATGTGATCTCGATGTCGGTACGGACCATTTCCGTGATTCTCGCCGCCACCTTGTGGAATGTGGAACGTCATGTCGCGATCGTGGCCCTCGTACTCGGCGCCGTCCTGCCCTATGTGGCCGTCGTGATCGCCAACGCGGGCCGGGAGAACGCCCCTTCGATGCCGTCGACGTACGTTCCCACGCCGTCGCGGCCGACGCTCCCGCCTCCCGGGACGACTTCCTCGGCGAGCACATCGGGGGAATCCGAGGCCGACGCGGGGCCGTTCGGGAAAGAGGCTCCGGAGCGCGAACGCAGCTGAATTCCCAAGGCTTGCCAAGCTCAGGAAAAGCTCAGATCAATCATGAAGTTCCGGTGCCTCGCACCCCGTTACCCGTGACATACTTCGTACGCGCTCCGCATCCCCCGTCGGAGCGACGGACCGACGCCGGGCAGCTCCCCCCGTGGCTGCTCGGCGTCGCCTTTGTTGCGGGCACGGTGGGGGACAATGATCCGGTGAGTGATGAGACCCCGATCTGTTCCGCCAAGGGCTGCCGTACGGCGGCGGTGTGGGTGCTGGCGTGGAACAACCCGAAGCTGCACACACCGGAGCGCCGCAAGACCTGGCTCGCGTGCGACGAACACCGTGAGCATCTGTCCCACTTCCTCGACCTGCGCGGCTTCCTCAAGGACGTCGTGACGCTCGAGGAGTGGGAGAGGAACGCCGGAGCGGACGGCGAGCGCTGAGGCTCAGCCGCCGATCGCCGACATGGGGCGGTCGGGCTGGAGGAACGAGGGGTCGTCGAGACCCGAGCCGGCCTTCTTGCCCCACATGGCCAGCCGCCACAGCCGGGCGACCTCCTCGTCGGGCGCGTCCGAGCGCAGCGCGGCGCGCAGGTCCGTCTCCTCGCGGGCGAACAGACAGGTGCGGACCTGGCCGTCGGCGGTGAGCCGGGTGCGGTCGCAGGCGCGGCAGAACGGGCGGGTGACGGAGGCGATGACGCCGACGCGATGCGGTCCGCCGTCCACCAGCCAGCGCTCCGCCGGCGCCGAGCCGCGCTCGCCGTCGTCCTCGGCGGTGAGCGTGAAGCGGGTGCGCAGGGACTCCAGGATGTCGCCGGCGGTGATCATGCCGTCGCGCTTCCAGCCGTGCTGGGCGTCCAGCGGCATCTGCTCGATGAAGCGCAGTTCGTAGTCGTGCTCCACGGCCCAGGCGAGGAGGTCGGGTGCCTCGTCGTCGTTGAGGCCGGGCATGAGCACCGTGTTCACCTTGACCGGGGTCAGGCCCGCGTCCCGGGCGGCCTCCAGGCCGTCGAGGACGTCGCGGTGCCGGTCGCGGCGGGTCAGTGTCTTGAAGACGTCGGGGCGCAGGGTGTCCAGCGAGACGTTGACGCGGTCCAGGCCCGCGGCCTTGAGCGCGGCCGCCGTGCGCTTGAGTCCGATCCCGTTGGTGGTCAGCGACATCCGGGGGCGCGGCTCCAGGGCCGCGCAGCGCTCCACGATCCCCACCAGGCCGGGCCGCAGCAACGGCTCACCGCCGGTGAACCGGACCTCGGTGACACCGAGGGTGGTCACGGCGATACGGATGAGGCGGACGATCTCGTCGTCGCTGAGCAGATCGGGCTTGGCCAACCACTGCAGTCCCTCTTCGGGCATGCAGTAGGTGCATCGCAGATTGCACCTGTCGGTCAGGGAAACGCGCAGGTCCGTAGCCACACGGTCAAAGATGTCGATGAGCACTGTGGGCCCCCTCCCCGGAACGGAACGGATCTGTCTGGACTGCTGTGCGGGTCTGTTGTGCGGATCTCTCTGTGGTCGAGCCTACGTCAGGGCTGTGACATCGGTACCGGCCCGATTGTGACGAGGTACGACGCGGCCGCGTCGTAGGACTCTACGACGCGGCCGCGCTGGGGACCCGTACAACCGTCCACAGAAGAACCGGATCAGTGGGCTCCGGTGCCGGTGAGGGACTTGACCTCCAGCTCCGCGTACTTGCCCTTGTCGGGCTCCTCCTTGGAGAGCAGCGAGCCGACCCAGCCGAGCAGGAAGCCCAGCGGGATGGACACGAGGCCGGGGTTCTCCAGCGGGAACCAGTAGAAGTCGAGGTTCTTGAACATCGACGTGGGCTTTCCGGACACGACCGGCGAGAAGAGCACCAGGACCACGGAGGCGGTCAGACCGCCGTAGATGGACCACAGGGCGCCCTGGGTGGTGAACCTCTTCCAGAACAGGCTGTAGAGGATCGTGGGCAGGTTCGCCGACGCGGCGACCGCGAAGGCGAGGGCGACGAGTCCGGCGACGTTGAGGTCGCGGGCCAGCGCGCCGAGGCCGATGGAGACGACGCCGATGGCGACCGTCGCCCAGCGGGCCGCGCGGACCTCCTCCTTCTCGGTGGCCTGCCCCTTGCGGATGACGTTGGCGTAGATGTCGTGCGCGAAGGACGACGAGGACGCGAGGGTCAGTCCCGCGACCACGGCGAGGATGGTGGCGAAGGCGACCGCGGAGATCACCGCGAGCAGGATGGCGCCGCCGGCGGCGTCGACACCGCCGATGTGCAGGGCGAGCAGTGGCGCCGCCGTGTTGCCCGCCTTGTTGGACGCGGTGATCTCTTCCGGCCCGACGAGTGCCGCCGCTCCGAAGCCGAGCGCGATCGTCATCAGGTAGAAGCCGCCGATGATGCCGATGGCCCAGATGACCGACTTACGGGCGGCCTGGGCCGTCGGGACGGTGTAGAAGCGGATGAGGATGTGCGGCAGTCCGGCGGTGCCGAGGACGAGCGCGATGCCGAGCGAGATGAAGTCCAGCTTCGAGGTCTCGGTCACGCCGTACTTGAGGCCGGGCTCCAGGAACGCCGCGCCCTTGCCGCTCTTCTCGGCCGCGGTGCCGAGCAGGTCGGAGATGTTGAAGTTGAACTTCAGCAGGACCAGGAAGGTGATGAGCAGGGTGCCCGCGATGAGCAGGACGGCCTTGACCATCTGCACCCAGGTGGTGCCCTTCATACCGCCGATGGTGACGTACACGATCATCAGCAGACCGACGAGGGCGACGATCGCGACCTTGCCGGCGTCGCTGGTGATGCCGAGCAGCAGGGAGACGAGCACACCGGCGCCGGCCATCTGCGCGAGCAGATAGAAGATCGAGACGACGATGGTGGAGGTGCCCGCCGCGGTACGGACCGGGCGCTGGCGCATCCGGTAGGCGAGGACGTCACCCATGGTGTAGCGGCCGGAGTTGCGCAGCGGCTCGGCGACCAGCAGCAGCGCGACCAGCCAGGCCACCAGGAAGCCGATGGAGTACAGGAAGCCGTCGTAGCCGAAGAGGGCGATGGCACCGGCGATGCCGAGGAACGAGGCCGCCGACATGTAGTCGCCGGAAATGGCCAGACCGTTCTGGAATCCGGTGAACTGGCGCCCGCCCGCGTAGAAGTCGGAGGCGCTCTTGGTCTGCCGGCCGGCCCAGACGGTGATGAACAGGGTCGCCACCACGAACAGGGCGAAGAGCGTGATGATCAGCGGCCGGTGCTCGGTGGTCGCGTTGTCCGCCGCCAGCTGGAGGGTGTTGCTCACAGGTCTGCCTCCATACGGGACTTGATCGCCTCACCCTTCGGGTCGAGCTTCGCCGCGGCGAAACGCGAGTAGAGCCAGGCGATGAGGAACGTCGTGGCGAACTGGGCGAGGCCGAAGACGAAGGCCACGTTGATGTTGCCGAAGAGCTTGGTGCCCATGAGGCCGCCCGCGTAGTTCGAGAGCAGCACGTACAGCAGGTACCAGCAGATGAAGGCGATGGTCAGGGGGAAGGCGAAGGAGCGGTAGGTGCGGCGCAGTTCGCCGAATTCCGGACTCTCCTGCACCTCGACGAACTGCTCTGTCGTGGGCTGGGCGGGACTGCTGTCCGAACCGCCCTTCGGCGGCGGTGCATCGGATGCCACGGAATCTCCTCGCGACGCGGGTGCGGTGGGGATGGACAAGAAGGAACGTGCTGTCAGGGAACGGTTTGATGTTGCTCCACTCCCTGACAACGGCACGGAGAGCACGCCGGGCCGGTTCAACATCAGCCATTTTCTTCTTGGTTTTCTTCTCGAACACATTGATGAGGGTCAAGATCGGCGATAGCTTCGCTGGTCATGTACCCGCCCATGCGCACCGGGTGTCTGGGCGGTTGTCACGGATGATGTGGAGAACCCATGGCTCATCTGGGATCCAGACGGCGGCGCGCCATTGCCCTGCCCGCAGGTCTGGCGCTCACGGCCTCGCTCGGCTTCCTTCCCGCGGGAGCCGCCTCGGCAGCCCCGGCGGACGAGACGCCCGCGGTGGTGGCGACCGACGGTCCGAAGCTGTCGTACGTGGTGAACGTCAAGAGCGGTCACAGCACCGCCAAGTCGGTGAAGAAGGCCATAGCCAAGGCCGGCGGCTCGGTGGTGATCGCCTACGACCAGATAGGCGTCATCGTCGTCCACTCGCAGAACCCGGACTTCGCCAAGACGATTCGCAAGGTCAGGGGTGTCGACTCGGCCGGCGCCACGCGTACCGCGCCACTCGCCGCCGCGACCGACACGGCCATCGAGTCGGAGCGTCCGCTCACCGCCGCCGAGGCCGAGGCCGCCGCCACGAAGGCCGGCGCGGACCAGGACCCGCTCGAGCCGCTCCAGTGGGACCTGGCCGCCATCAAGGCGGACCAGGCCCACAAGAAGTCGCTCGGCAGCAAGAAGGTCACGGTCGCGGTCATCGACACGGGTGTGGACGACACCCACCCCGACCTCGCGCCCAACTTCGACACACGTGCCTCGGCGAACTGTGTCACCGGCAAGCCCGACACCACTCCCGGTTCGTGGCGGCCGGCCGCGAACGAGAGCGACCACGGCACGCACGTCGCGGGCACGATAGCCGCGGCCAAGAACGGCGTCGGCGTCACCGGTGTCGCGCCGGGCGTCAAGGTCTCCGGCATCAAGGTGTCGACCACCGAGGGCTTCTTCTACACGGAGGCCGTCGTCTGCGGCTTCGTGTGGGCGGCCGAGCACGGCGTCGACGTGACCAACAACAGCTACTACACGGACCCGTGGCTGTTCAACTGCAAGAACGACGCCGACCAGAAGGCGCTGATCGACGCCCACGCCCGCGCCATCAAGTACGCGGAGCGCAAGGGCGCGGTGAACGTCGCCGCGGCGGGCAACTCGCGGATGGACCTGGCGGCGGACGAGCTCACGGACACCACGAGCCCGAACGACACCACCCCGGGCACGCGCGTCATCGACCCGAGTGAGTGCCTGGACATTCCCACGCAGATCCCGGGTGTGGTCACGGTCTCCGCGCTCGGTGCGAAGAACCTGAAGTCCTCGTACTCCAACTACGGCAAGGGCGTGATCGACATCTCCGCCCCCGGCGGCGACTCGACGATCTACCAGAAGCCCGAGGCTCCGGCCGTCGACGGCCGCATCCTGTCGACGCTGCCGAACGGCGGTTTCGGCTACAAGGCCGGTACGTCGATGGCCTCGCCGCATGTCGCGGGCGTCGTCGCGCTCATCAAGTCGAAGCACCTGAACGCCTCGGCGGCCGCCGTGAAGGCGATGCTGTACGCGCAGGCGGACGACACGGCCTGCACCAACCCGTACGACATCGACGGCAACGGCACCGTCGACGCGGTCTGCGTCGGCGGCAAGCAGGACAACGGCTTCTACGGAACGGGCGTCGCCGACGCCCTGGACGCGGTTCGCCGGTAATCGCATGGCAGGAGGGGCCGGACGCGATCACCGCGTCCGGCCCCTCCGTGCGCCTGGGTGCGTCCGCGTGCCCGGGCGTGCCACTCCGTGTGTCAGGGCTTGACGAGGACCTTCAGCGCCGTGCGCTCGTCCATCGCCCGGTAGCCGGCCGGAACACCATCGAGCCCGACCGACAGGTCGAACACCGGCGACGGGTCGAGGGAGCCGTCCAGAACGTCCGGCAGCAGCTCGGGGATGTAGGCGCGCACGGGCGCGACCCCGCCGCGCAGCGAGATGTTGCGGTCGAACATCACGCTCAGGTCCAGGCCGGTACCGCTGCCGTGCGGCACGCCGACATAACCGATCGCGCCGCCGTCGCGGGTGACGCCGACCGCCGTGCGCATCGACTGCTCGGTGCCGACGGCCTCGATCACGGCGTGGGCGCCGCCGCCGCCGGTCAGCTCGCGGACGGCCTCGACGGCCGCCTCACCGCGCTCGGCGACGACATCGGTGGCGCCGAAGGTACGGGCGATGTCGGTGCGGGTTTCGTGACGGCCCAGCGCGATGATCCGCTCGGCGCCGAGCCGCTTGGCGGCCAGCACGCCGCAGAGCCCGACAGCGCCGTCACCGACGACGGCGACCGTGGTGCCCCGGGTCACGCCCGCGCCGACAGCGGCGTGGTGGCCGGTGCCGAGCACGTCGGAGAGCGCGAGCAGCGCCGTCAGCAGCCGGTCGTCGGACGCGGCGTCGGCGGGAAGCTTCACGAGGGTGCCGTCGGCGAACGGTACCCGGACCGCCTCGCCCTGGCCGCCGTCGGAGCCGACGGAGCCCCAGAAGCCCCCGCGGGGGCAGGAGGTCTGGAGACCGGCGGAGCAGTACTCGCAGGTGCCGTCGGACCAGACGAAGGGCGCGACGACCAGATCGCCCGGCGTGAAACCGGAGACCTCGGCGCCCGCTTCCTCGACGACGCCGAGGAACTCGTGCCCGATGCGCTGCCCCGGCTGCCGGGCGGTCTCGCCGCGGTAGGCCCACAGGTCGCTGCCGCAGATACAGGCCCGCAGCACCCGCAGGACTACGTCGGTGGGCTGCTGGACCGCTGCGTCGGGCACCTCCTCCACCCGGATGTCGTGCGGGGCGTGGATGACGGTGGCGCGCATGCCGCGGGTCCTTGCTGATCAGTCGGATGGGACGGTCGTCCGACGTCACGGTACGCCCGCGGGTGAAGCCCGGCGACGCCGGCCGGGGTGCGCGCGTCAGGCGACCTTCTCCGGTGCCGGTGCCTCCACCGTCACCCCGGCGCCGGCCGGCTGCCAGCCGGGGCCGCGGAACACCCGCCCGGCCCGTTCCCGCCAGGTGGCCGCCGCCCGTACGTCGCGGGCGATGGCCGCGTACTCATGGGTGGCCACCCGCAGTGGGTTGTAGGTCTCGATGTTCTTGGTGAGCCCGAAGACGGGCCGTTCGGTCTCCGCCGCGAAGGAGCCGAAGAGCCGGTCCCACACGATGAGGATGCCGCCGAAGTTGCGGTCCAGGTAGCCGCCCTGGGAGGCGTGGTGCACGCGGTGGTGCGAGGGCGTGTTCAGGATGTACTCGAAGGGCCGCGGCAGCTTGTCGATGCGCTCCGTGTGAATCCAGAACTGGTAGACGAGGCTGGCGGACGAGCAGAAGGCGAGCGCGGCCGGGTGCACTCCGCAGGCGACGAGCGGGAGATAGAACGGCCAGACGGTCAGGCTCGTCCAGGGCTGGCGCAGCGCCGTGGTGAGGTTGAACTTCCGGCTGGAGTGGTGGACCACGTGGCAGGCCCACAGGATGCGGACCACGTGGTGCCCGCGATGGTTGAAGTAGTAGAAGAAGTCCTGGGCGAGCAGCATCAGCGGCACGGTCCACCACAGGACGGGCACGCGGGCCGGGGTGAGTTCGTACACCACCATGTAGATCGCCAGGATCGGGATCTTCCAGAAGAAGTCGAAGGCGAGGCTGCCGAGCCCCATCCCCAGACTGGTGGCGGCGTCCTTGGACTCGTATCCGGCGGCATCGTCGTCGGGGTGGAGGCGGTAACTGACCATCTCCAGGACGGTGAGCAGCACGAAGGCGGGTATCGACCACAGCACGACATCGGGCAGGTGCGGCATGCGTGCACGGTAGAGGCACGGTGCGGGGCGCGGCTAGATGGTGTTACCGACAAGTATGAGAGACGGGATGTCAACAAGCTGTGGTGGGTCCCGACATACGGCCCGTCGGCGGAACGCCCCTCAGACCCCCACCGCGCCCAGCAGCGATCCCACCGCGTACGTCACGGCCATCGCCACCGCTCCCCCGCCGACGTTCCGCAGCACCGCCCGGCCGGCGGGCGCCTCTCCCAGCCGGGCGCTCCACCAGCCGGTGAAGGTGAGGGCCACCAGGACCGAGACGACGGTCACCGGCAGCCGGAGCCGATCCGGCGGCAGCACGATCGCCAGCAGCGGCAGCAGCGCGCCGGTCGTGAAGGCGAGCAGGCTCGCGAGGGCCGCGCGCCAGGGGTCGGCCAGGTCGTCCGGATCGATGCCGAGTTCCACGCTCGCGTGGGCGCGCAGCGCGTCGCGCTCGGTGAGCTGGAGGGCCGCCTCGCGGGCCACCTCCCGTGACAGGCCCCGGCCCGTCAACAGGCCGGTCAGTTCGTCGAGTTCGGCGTCCGGTTGCTCACGCAGCTCACGCTTCTCCAGAGTCAGTGCCGCCTTCTCCGAGTCCCGCTGGGTGGACACGGAGACGTACTCGCCGGCGGCCATGGACATCGAACCGGCGAGCAATCCGGCGAGGCCCGCGGTCAGCAGGGCGTCGCGGTCGGAGGTGGCACCGGCGACGCCCACCACGAGACCGGCGGTGGAGACGATGCCGTCGTTGGCGCCGAGCACCGCGGCCCGCAGCCAGTTCAGCCGCGTGCCGAGTGCTCGGCCGTGGGGCTCGTCATGCGGCGTCGGGGGAGGCGCTCCACTCATGCGGCGAGGTTCCCACCGCGGGTGTCACCACACGCGCACCGACCCGCCCCGGGCGAACGCGGGACTGGCCGCGCCCTGCGGTACGTCGTCCAGCGGCCGGGCGATCTCCTCCACCGTCGGACCGACGCTCGCCGCGATCGGGTCGAGAAGGCCGAGGTCGAAGCCGTAGACCCGGGCGGCGTTGCCCCCGGCCATCACCGCGATCTCGTGGGGCGGCAGACCCGCGTAGGCGATGCGGAGGCCTTCGCGGGAGTAGGGGGTGGTGCCTTCGTCGTGCGGGTAGTCGCAGCCCCACATGATCTTGTCGAGGCCGATCCGGTCGCGCAGCGGCACCTCGTGGGGCCGCATGAAGCTGGCCCCGACGAAGCAGTTGTCCCGCCAGACCTCGCTCGGCCCCCGGCCCATCGCGCCGGCGAGCCCGGCGCCGAACCTGGACTCGGCCGTCGCCGTGCGCGCCGCCGCCGCGACCAGCCTCCCGTGGTAGTAGTCGAGCATGTCGAGCACGCCCGGGATCCAGCCGGAGCCCTGCTCGGTCAGCACCAGGGTGAGGCCCGGGTGGCGGCGGAAGGCACCGCTGAAGATCAGATGCCACAGCGCCCGGTGCGAGAACCACGTCGTCTCCACCATGAAGACCGCCCGGGCCGCCGGTTCCTCGCCCAGCGGCGGGGACGCCGACCCGCCGTGATGGTTGACGGGTACGCCGAGTTCGTCGCAGACCGCCCAGATCGGGTCGTACGTCCGGGAGTACAGCTCCGGCAGTCCGGAGCCCGGCGGTGTGCCGGGCAGCAGAATCCCGCCCGTGAGACCGGCCTGTTTGGTGCGACGGATCTCCCGCACCGCCTCGTCGGGGTCGTTCAACAGGATCTGCGCGACCCCGGCCCGGCGTCCGGGGGCCTCGGCGCAGAAGTCGGCGAGCCAGCGGTTGTGCGCGCGCAGTCCGGCCCAGCGCCGTTCGTACTCCGCTCGGGTGGGCGTCGGGGCCATCAGCGAGGCGCTGGGGAAGAACGGCGGGATGGTGTTCGGGTAGACGACCTCGGCGACGATGCCGTCCGCCTCCAGTTCCGCGAGCCGGCGCGCCGAGTTCCAGTTGCGGTCGGCCGTGTCGGCGAGCAGGTCCTCGTACGGATTGACGTAGCCGGCGGCCCAGGCGTCGAAGTCGTCGTGGTGGCGTTTTTCCAAGTACGGCCGGTAGTCCAGCAGATCGGCGCCCGCGTGGCAGTCGGCGGAGATGACGGTGTAGCGGTCGGCGCTCATCCGCGCACCCCCAGGACGGGGAAGTCCTGGCCGGTCAGCCAGTGCCGGCCGGCCTCGCGCGACGCGGCCCAGGAGTCCTCCACGGCCTGCTGGTCGGCCGACTGGCCGAGCTCTGCCGGGGTGGGGCCGATGCGCCGGGCGAGGGGCTCCAGTTTCGCGGTGTCGAAGCCGAAGACCTCGGCGGCGGCCAGTCCGAGCATCCGGCGGGTCTCCGCGACGGGGATGTCGTGGAAGGTGTTCCTCAGCCACTCGCGCGTCTTCGGCCAGGTGCCCTCGGGGTGCGGGAAGTCGCTGCCCCACAGGATGTTGTCGACGCCGATCTCGTACCGCTGGGCGAGTTCGCGGCGCTTGGTGTTGGTGGCGCAGACGAAGACCTGCCGGTCGAGGTACTCGCTGGGCGGGCGCCGCAGTTCGGCGAACGGGGAGAGCTTCTTGCCGCCGTGCGCCCCGAGGTAGAGCCGGTCCATGAACCAGAGCAGGTTCGGCAGCCACCAGCAGCCGGACTCGGCGACGCCGAACCGCAGCCCCGGGTGGCGTTCGAAGACTCCGGACCAGAGCAGGAACCACAGCGGGCGGGCCGGCCACCAGGTGACCTCGGAGACGTAGATGCCCAGATGTTCGCCGTACTCGTGGCGCGGTGCCGCGCCCGAGTGGGTGACCAGCGGCATGCCCGTCTCCTCGGCGGCCGCCCAGACCGGGTCGTACCGCCGGTCGTGGTACGGGGCCTTGTCCATCCACATCGAGGGGATCATCAGCGCGCCGAGGCCGGACTCCCTGGCGCGGTGGATCTCGGCGACGACGCCCCCGACGTCGCCCGTGACGGGCAGCAGGGCCACCCCGCAGTGCCGTTCGGGATGTTCGCCGACGAACTCGGCGAGCCACCGGTTGTGGGCCCGGGCCCCGGCCATCCCGAGGTCGGGGTCCTGGTCGCCGCGGAGACCGAGCCCCACACCGAAGGGTGCGGCCGTGCCGCTGTCGACGGCGTCCGCGTCGGGGAAGACCACTTCGGCGGCGATCCCGTCGCCGTCGAGTTCCTTGATGCGCCGCTCCGGCTCCCAACCTCCCTTCAGGCCCTCCTCGTTGTCACTGAACCACCGGGTGGCGAAGTCCTCGTTGCGCACGCCGAGGCGGGTCATCTCCTCGCGCCGGGCGTCCCGGCCCGCGAGGAACTCGTCGAACGCGCGGTGGAACCGGGCGTCCAGATAGGGCCGGTACCGTTCCGTCGGCAGTCCGGCGTGGCAGTCGGAGGAGATGATCAGGTACGGGTCGTTCCGGTCCGTCATGACACGTCCTCAATCCAGGATGAAGCGCTCGAGGTAGGAGGGGTCGGTCCGGTCGAGCATCGACGCGGACCGGGCGCGGATCTGCCGGTCGCTGTGCTCGCCCGGCGGCAGCATCCAGAAACGGCCGGCGCGGATGCCCTCGACGACGAACGCGGCGACGTCCTCGACCGGGGTGAAGGCCACGTCCTGCCCCGCCTCCTTCATCGCCGCCTCCCACTGGCCGAGGGTGCGGTACGGGGTTCTGCGGGGCCGTTCCTTCGCATAGCGCGCGGGCCTGTTGCGGTGCGACTCCCACAGTCCGGTACGGAGCATGTGGGGGCCGGGGAAGAGCACGGAGGCGCCGACGCGGGCGTTCTCCGCCTTCAGATGGGCGTAGAGCGACTCGGTCATGGTGACGACGGCCGCCTTGGTGACGGCGTAGACGGACGCGGTCGGCAGCGGGGCGATGCCTCCGTCGCCGGAGGAGGTGTTGACGACATGGCCGGGCTCGCCGCTCGCGATCATCCGCGGCACGAAGGCCTGGATACCGTGGAAGACACCCCAGACGTTGACGGCGAAGGCCCACTTCCAGTCGTTGGGCTCGTGCTCCCACATCCGCCCCTCGGCGCCCGATCCGACGCCCGCGTTGTTGCAGAGCACATGCACGGCGCCGAAGGCCTCGTAGGCGGCGTCGGCCAGCGCGAACACCGCGTCGCGGTCGGCGACGTCGACGACCCGGGCGAGCACCTTCGCGCCGTCGCCGGTCAGTTCGTCGGCGGCCTCGCGCAGCGCGCTCTCCTCGACGTCGGCGAGGACCACCGCGAGGCCCTCGGCGGCGAACCGCCGCGCCATCGCGCGTCCGATGCCACCGGCGGCCCCGGTGACCACGGCCACCTGTCCCTCGGTGAGCTTCATCGGACGCTCCCGGCGGGCGGGCCGTCCAGGATCTGCTGCGGGTCGTCGTAGCGCTGGTGAAGGTAGGGCAGGAACTCCCGCGCGCTCACCCGACCGGCGACCCTGCCCTTCTGGTCGCTGGTCTTCTCGCCGATGGTCAGCTCGACGACGCGGCGTACGGGGAGGTCGGCGACGGGGTCGTACATGGACTCGCGGAGCACCACGTCGCCGGTGAGCCGCTCCAGTCTGCGGACCTTCTCGCGGCGGACGCAGTGGACGAGGACGGGATCGGCGTCGAATCCCGAACCGTCCACGGCGGGCAGGAACTTGACGTAGAAGTCGAGCTTCTCGGCCGGCTCCGGCAGCGGGAGCGGTCCGGCGACGGCGCCGCGGACCTCCACGAAGGCGATGCCGTGCCGGGCGAGCGCGGCCCGGACGACGAGTCCGTCCCGTTCCAGGGTGACGTCACCCAGTTTCTTCGGCTCCCCGAACACCTCGCGTCCGCCGATCAGCGCGCGTTCGTGGGTCATCGGCATGACCAGCGGGTACCAGCCCTCGCGCCCGTCGTGCAGGGCCGAGACCGCGACCGAGCCGGCGCCGAGCGGATAGCCGGGCAGTTGCACGCGGCTGACGGCGGCCCGTACGAGCGGCCGTTCGGCGGGCACCAGCGGTGGCGGCAGTACGGCGGCCACCGCGTCCGGGTCGCTCTCCCACACCGCGACGACACCCGTCGACCAGATGTCGGGGAGCTTGGTTCCTGCCGCGCGGGCGGCGGAGATCTCCGCCGCCGAGCGCGCGCCGTACCGTACGCGTGTCATGTCGTACCGCCCTTCCTGGGAGTGCCTTTCCGGGGGTCCGCCGCACAGCGGCTGTAACACAGTTACACCGGAGCCGATGAAGGGTAAAGAGCCGTGCAGGCACGAGAATCGAGGGCACCATGACCCGTACCGCCCTGACCCGTGACGACGTTCTCGACGCGGCCGCCGCCCTCGTCCGGCAGCTCGGCCCGCAGGCCCTCACGATGCGCAAGCTCGCCGCCGAGCTCGGCACGGCCGTCACCTCGATCTACTGGCACGTGGGCAACCGCGAGTCCCTGCTGGACGCGCTGGTCGAGCGGACGGTGCACGAGATGGGAGCGATCCGGCCCGCCGGCCGCACCCCCGCGCAGCGCATCGTCTCCGTCGCCCGCCGTCTCCATCGCGAGCTGCGCGAGCGACCCCACCTAATCGCGATGGTGCACGAACGCGGCCTCACGGACCGGATGTTCCTGCCCGCGCAGCAGGCTCTCGTCCACGAGGTGCACGCGGCCGGGCTGCGCGGGGCCCGGGCCGCGGAGGTGGTGCGCTCCGTGCAGTACCAGGTCGTCGGCTTCGTTCTCGTCGAGCGCAACCGCGACCGCTCTCCCCTCCAGTCCCCCGCCCGCGGGGAGCTGTGGGACACCCGGACCGCGGAACACGACCCGGCGCTGGCGAGGGCGCTCTCGCGTCCGGCGGACCCGGAGAAGCTGTTCGAGACGTCGGTACGGGCGTTGGTGAGCGCGCTGCTCGAACCGCCGGGGCGGTCCGGTGAGACGGATTCGCACGGAGCCGCCCGCGCGGACCGGTGAGACGGACGGACCCGAACCGGGCCGCCGGCACCGGCCGGTGACGGACCCGAACAGGGCCGCCGACACCGGCCGGTGCCGTCCGTTCTGGTACACGGTCAGGTGACGCCCGGACAGGTGTTGTCAGTCCCGGCCCGTATTCTCTGTGACCATGCTCGACGACATCTCGACAGCGGCACCGTGGCCGGCCGCGTATCCCCGGGGATACGCGGTCGTCGACGTGGAGACCACCGGACTCGCCCGCGACGACCGGATAATCTCCGCTGCCGTGTACCGCCTCGACGCCCGGGGCGAGGTCGAGGACCACTGGTACACCCTGGTCAATCCCGAGCGTGACCCGGGGCCGGTGTGGATCCACGGGCTGACGAGCGATGTGCTCGAAGGGGCCCCGCTGTTCGGGGAGATCGCCGCCGACTTCTCCGAACGGCTCGACGGCCGCGTGCTCGTCGCGCACAACGCCATCTTCGACTGGTCGATGATCGCGCGGGAGTACGCCCGTGCGCGGGAGACGGCGCCCACCCGCCAGCGGCTGTGCACCATCGCCCTGGCCAAGGAGCTCCGCCTGCCGCTGCCCAACCACAAGCTGGCGTCGCTCGCCGCGCACTTCGGGGTCGTCCAGCAGCGCGCGCACCACGCGCTCGACGACGCGCGGGTGCTGGCCGAGGCGTTCCGGCCGAGCCTGCACACGGCGGCCCGGGACGGCGTGCGGCTGCCGCTGCTCGAATGCCGTCCGCTGACCGAGTGGTCGGACTCCCCCGTCACCCCGCGCGTCGGCCATCAGCCGTCGTACGGACAATCGCCCTACGGTCGGGGCACCTGGCGTCCCGCCCGCCGCCGCCCGGCCTGCCCCTACCCCAACCCCGGACGGTACGAAGCGGACAAGCCACTCAAGCAGGGCATGCGGGTGGCGTTCTCCGGCGACACCTCCGTGGAGCGCGAACTGCTGGAGGACCGGGCGATCGAGGCGGGACTCCATGTCGCCACCAGCGTCTCCCGGCTCACCAGTCTGCTGGTGAGCAACGACCCCGACTCGGCCACCTCCAAGACCGTCAAGGCGAAGGCGTACGGCACCCCGGTGATCGACGAGGCGGCGTTCACCCAGTTGCTGCGGGATGTGGACCCGGCAGACGAGTGATGACCGGGCGTGCCGCCCACGCTTCGGCGACCCTGCCCCGCACCCTGTGGCGCATGGCACGTTGCGAGGTTTGCGGAAACGACTACGGCATGTCCTTCGAGGTGCACGCGCAGGGCGCGGTGCACGTCTTCGACTGCTTCTCCTGCGCCATTCACCGCATGGCGCCCATCTGTGAGCACTGCCGGGTCCAGATCATCGGCCAGGGCGTCGAGGTCGAGGGTCACTGGTACTGCGGCGGGCACTGCGCCCGGGCGGAGGGTCAGGTGGGCATCGTCGACAAGGTGTGAGGTCCGGCGGAGCCGGCCCGGACGGGGACCCACCGTCCGGGCGCCGCGCCGCAGCGGGTACGGTCGAAGCCGTGTACCGCTTCCTGTTGTCCCGGCAGTGGGTGATCCTCACCCTCATCGGCCTCGTTCTCCTCCCCACGATGGTCGAGCTGGGTTTCTGGCAGTTTCACCGCCATGAACGGCGGGTCGAGCAGAACGCGCTGATCGCCCGGAACCTGGCGGCGAAGCCGGTCCCGGTGACCGAGCTCACCTCCCCCGGGCAAACGGTTCCGCGCGCGGACTACTGGCGCCGCGTCACCGCCACCGGCACGTACGACACCGCACACGAGGTCGTCGTCCGCCGCCGCACCAATGCCGACGAGCGGGTCGGCTTCCACGTCCTCACCCCTCTGGTGCTCGCCGACGGCCGGGCCGTCCTCGTCAACCGCGGCTGGATCCCCACCGCGGCCGACCAGCGGGCCTTCCCGACCGTCCCGCCCTCCGCCCGCGGCACGGTGACGATCACCGGCCGGCTCAAGGCGGACGAGACGACGAAGGGCAGCGGGATCAAGGACCTCGCCGGTCTGCCACCGCGCCAGGTCATGCTGATCAACAGCGCGCAGCAGGCGAAGGCGCTGGGCCGTCCGGTGCTCGGCGGCTATCTGGAGCAGTCCGCGCCCGAGCAGGCCGGAAGCAGCCCCGAACAGATCGCCGAACCCGACCACGAGTCGATCGGCTCGCACATGGCGTACGCCGTCCAGTGGTGGCTGTTCGCCGCCGGGGTACCCGTCGGCTGGGTGATTCTCGTCCGCAGGGAAAGGCGGGACCGGCAGACCGCGGCGGCACAGAGCACCCCGGAGCCGGCGCCCGCGAACGTCTGACGGCCCCTCGGGGCAGGCCGTATCCCCTGCTTAACGGCCCCGCGCGAAGGGAACACGCCACTGCGTGACCCTACGCATCGAGGACTACGCGCTCATCGGCGATCTGCAGACCGCGGCCCTGGTCGGCACGGACGGATCCATCGACTGGCTCTGTCTGCCCCGCTTCGACTCCGCGGCATGCTTCGCCGCCATCCTCGGCGACAAGGACAACGGCCACTGGCGGATGGCGCCCGAGGGCGCGGGCACCTGCACCCGGCGCGGCTACGTCGGGGACTCGCTCGTTCTGGAGTCGGTGTGGGAGACGCGCACCGGCACGGTGAAGATCATCGATTTCATGCCCCAGCGGGACGCCACCCCCGATGTGATGCGCATCGTGGAGTGCGTCAGCGGCCAGGTCGAGGTGACCTCGACACTGCGGCTGCGCTTCGACTACGGCTCGATCGTGCCGTGGATGCGCCGGGACGACGGCCACCGGGTCGCGATCGCGGGGCCGGACTCGGTGTGGCTGCGGAGCGAGCCCGAGGTCAAGACATGGGGTCAGCAGTACAGCACGGTCTCCTCCTTCACCGTCCGCGAGGGCGAGAAGGTGGCGTTCGTGCTCACCTGGCATCCCTCGCACCAGCCGCGGCCCGACCTCGTCGACCCGTACGAGGCGCTGGAGTCCTGCCTGTCGGACTGGGAGGAGTGGGCCCACCGGTGCGACATGAAGGGGCCGTACCGCGAGGCCGTGATCCGCTCCATCATCACCCTGAAGGCGCTGACGTACGCGCCGACCGGCGGGATCGCCGCCGCCCCGACCACCTCGCTGCCGGAGGAGATCGGCGGCGTACGCAACTGGGACTACCGCTACTGCTGGCTGCGTGACTCCACCCTGACCCTGGGCGCGATGATCGCGGCCGGCTACCAGGACGAGGCGGAAGCCTGGCGGAACTGGCTGCTGCGGGCGGTCGCGGGCGACCCGGCCGACCTGCAGATCATGTACGGCCTGTCCGGGGAGCGGCGGCTGCCCGAGACGGAGCTTCCGTGGCTCGCCGGGTACGCGGGCTCCCGTCCGGTGCGCATCGGCAACGCCGCCGTGGACCAGCTCCAGCTCGATGTCTACGGCGAGGTCATCGACTCCCTGTACCTGGCGCGGGAGGCGGGCCTCGCGCCGGAGAATCACGCGTGGTACCTCCAGCTGAGCCTGCTCGGTTTCCTGGAGTCGAAGTGGCGTGAGCCGGACGAGGGGCTGTGGGAAGTGCGGGGTCCGCGCCGTCACTTCGTGCACTCCAAGGTGATGGCGTGGGTGGCGGCGGACCGTGCGGTGCGGACGCTGGAGAAGGACCCGGCGTTGCGCGGTGACGTGTCGCGCTGGCGTGCCATGCGGGACGAGGTGCACCGGGAGGTGTGCGAGAAGGGGTACGACCCGAAGCGGAACACCTTCACGCAGTACTACGGCTCCAAGGACCTCGACGCGGCGACGCTCCTCATCCCCCAGGTGGGATTCCTGCCGCCCCATGACCCCCGGGTGATCGGGACGGTGGACGCGGTCCGCGCCGAACTCGGCACGCGGGGCGGGCTGGTCCGGCGCTACAGCACGGAGGGCCGCACCGTCGACGGGCTGCCGGGCGACGAGGGGGCGTTCCTGGCGTGCTCGTTCTGGCTGGCGAACGCGCTGCGGATGACGGGCCGGGACAAGGAGGCGCGGGAGCTGTTCGAGCGGCTCCTCTCACTGCGCAACGACGTGGGGCTGCTGGCCGAGGAGTACGAACCGGTCTCGGGTCGGCAGCTGGGGAACTTCCCGCAGGCGTTCAGCCATATCGCTCTGGTGCACACGGCTCTCGCGCTGAGCGCGGACGAGGATGCAGGATAGGCCCATGGATCTTGGACTGAAGGACCGCGTCTACATCGTCACGGGTGCCTCGCGAGGGCTGGGGAACGCGTCCGCGCGTGCGCTGGTCGCCGACGGGGCGAAGGTCGTCATCACCGGGCGCGACGAGAAGACGGTCGCGGACGCCGCGGCCGAACTCGGTGCGAACGCCGTCGGGGTCGCGGTGGACAACGCCGACCCGTCGGGAGCGGAGCGACTGATCGCCGCCGCGCGGGCGCACTTCGGGCGTTTCGACGGGGTGCTGATCAGCGTGGGCGGGCCGCCGCCCGGGTTCGCCGCGGACAACTCCGACGAGCAGTGGCAGTCGGCGTTCGAGTCGGTGTTCCTCGGAGCGGTGCGGATGGCGCGCACCGCCGCGGCGGCGCTCGGCGAGGGCGGCGTCATCGGCTTCGTGCTGTCCGGCTCGGTCCACGAGCCGATCCCCGGCCTGACCATCTCGAACGGGCTGCGCCCGGGGCTCGCGGGCTTCGCGAAGTCCCTCGCCGACGAGCTCGGCCCGCAGGGCATCCGTGTGGTGGGCCTGCTCCCGGCGCGTATCGACACGGATCGGGTGCGGGAGCTGGACGCGCTCTCGGGGGACGCGGACGCGGCCCGCGCGTCGAACGAGTCCCGTATTCCGCTGCGGCGCTACGGCGCCCCGGAGGAATTCGGCCGCACGGCGGCGTTCCTGCTCTCCCCCGCCGCGTCGTATCTCACGGGCGTCATGCTCCCGGTGGACGGCGGCGCGCGCCACGGCTTCTGACCGCCCGGCGGACCGATCCGCCGTCAGGACACTCTGCGCGGGCGGTGCTTGGCCGCGCGCAGGTGGGCCTCCGTCGGCAGCGACTCCAGTCCCGCCGACTCGCGTGCGTGGGTGATCGCCTCGTCCGTGAGGCGCGCCAGCGTCTCGCGGGGGGAGACGTGAGGTTCCAGCAGGAGGCCCACCCGCGTCGCCGGTGCCGTACGGCTGCCGGTGAGCACGATGTGGGCGCGGGCCACCCCGTCCAGTGACTCCGACTCGCGCTCCAGGACGCCCTCCAGCGCCCGGCCTCGCAGCAGCGCGCCCTCGCCGTCGCCGCTCTCGACCAGGACCTCCGCCAGGCGCTTGCGGCGCAGTTGGGCGGTGAGGTGCCACAGCGCCAGGAGCACGAGCAGCGCGAGGAGCGCGATGACCACCGGCCACCACCAGCCCTCGCCCCGCCACCGCTCCCGGTCCGCGTCGCTGAGCAGCACGTCGTGCGGTCCGTCCCACGGCCACCAGGACGGCACCGCGAGACCAGCCGCGGCCGCGAGCATCCCTCCGCCCAGGCACACGAGCACCAGCCCGGCGAGGCCGATCAGGACCCGGTTGACGATCCGGAGCATGGGGCCTCACCCCTTCTTCGCGGGCGGCCGGCCGACGTGCACGGCCAGGGACGGCGGCTTGGCGAGCCCGAGTTCGGTGATGCCGAAGCCCACTGCGGCGTCCAGGTCCCGGCGTACGTCGTCGAGTTCGCGGAAGTGGGAGCGGGCCCGCACGGACACCTTGCCGCGCCGCATCCGCACCCGGACGGACTGCACCCCGGACACCTCCATCGCCCGGTCGCGGAGCATCAGGGCGGCCGCCTCCCGGTCGAGGCCCGCACGGACGGAGGGGACGTCCCGCCGCATCGGCAGCAGCCACCGCAGGCCGGGGCTGAGGGCGAGGACGAGAAGAACGAGGCCGAGGAGCACCGCGACGGACGCGGCCACCATCACCCAGGTGTTGTCGACCTGCCAGGAGGCGAGGCGTTCCGCCATGACGCGGCGCCACCGCATGCCGGGCCGGCCCGCACGGACGGCGGCGACGTCGTAGAGCAGGACACCCGCTCCGCCGAGCACGACGATCGCCAGCAGGGCCGCCGGCACCCTGCGCACCGACCAGAAGCGCCCCGCCCTGCCGCCGTCGCCTTCCTCCGGCGCCCCGGACCGGTCGTAGGCCGCGGCCGAGGCGGACTGGTCGAGGTCGAGCACGGGTGCCGCGGGCGGTACCGGCTCACTCATCTGATCCTCCCCTGCCCGGCCGAGCGCGAGTGCACCGAGTGCAGCCGTTCGACGAGCACGGCGACCTCGGGTACGTCCATCCCCGCCAACGCCTTTACCCGCTCAGCGACCCGGCGACGCACGGCGCCGCACTGTGCTCCGATATCGGACGGGTAGTGGAGCTCCAGGGTCACCCGCACGCGGGCGATGTCATGGTGCACCGTGACGGAGGCATGTGGCGGACTGCCGTCTTCCGGAACGGCGTGGAGCGCCTCACGTGCCGCACGCGCGGCGATCTTCGCCACGACCCGGTCGGCGATGACGGTCGCCCCGCGCTCGCCGGCTGCGACGCTTCCCCCGCCTCCGGGGGCGGGACCGGCGGCCACGGCGGTCACCGGGGCCGGTCGCCGCGCTCGCGACTGCGGAAGAACTCTCCGGGTTCGAGGTCACCCTCGAGGAACCGGCCCACCACAAAGCCGACCGCCCCCAAGGCAGCGACCAGCAGGAACGCGCCGAAACCGCCGAAGTATCCGGCGAAGGCGAGTGCCATACCGGCGATCAGGCCGACCACAGCCATGCTCATCGTGAGCTCCTCTACTGGATCCGCGGTTCGGGCTCGTCGTCCTCTTCATCGGGCAGCTTCACGTCGCCGACCGCGATGTTGACCTCGACGACCTCAAGACCTGTCATGCGCTCGACGGCGCCGACCACGTTCTCGCGGACGGCGCGGGCCACGTCGGCGATGGAGACGCCGTAGTCCACGACGATGTCCAGGTCGAGCGCGGTCTGCACCTCGCCGACCTCGGCCTTGACGCCGCGGCTTGCGCTGGCGCGGCTGCTGCCCGGTACGCGGTCGCGGACGGCGCCGAAGGTACGCGCCGCCCCGGTGCCCATCGCGTGCACGCCGATGACGTCACGGGCCGCGAGTCCGGCGATCTTCTCGACGACTCCGTCCGCGATGGTGGTGCGTCCGCGGGTCGCGGGGTCCCCGGAACCACGCTTGGTCGTCGACGGCTTCCTCGGCTCTTCGCCCGAGCCGGACAGGTCCCTGCCGGGGTTGTCGGGCCGGTTCCTCGGCGCGGTTTCAGTCATCGCCGTGTGTCCTTTCCGGGCTATTACGGGCATTGATGTCCACATTAGGACGGGTTGCCCGCTTTCGCGCCGAAGATGCGCCAGGTCACGACACTGGCCCGCCGACACGTCACGGCTGAGGCGCGGCCGTACGGGCCGGGATTGACGGGCCGGACCCAGGAGGAGGCGAGGCCGGCGCTGTACGGGAAACGCACGGCGGCCGACTCGCCCAACCGGGGAACGGCCGGCCGCCCGGGTGTCAGTCCCCGATACCCGCGAGATCCCGCAGCCGGCGCGCCTGCGCCGCGCGCTCGGCGGTGCGCTGCTCCTCGAAGGAGCGGCCGTGGACCCCCTGGAGCAGCGCCTTCGTCTCGATCACGGCATCGCGCGGGGCGGCGAGCAACGCGGCGGCCAGATCGCGTACGGCGCCGTCGAGTTCGTCGCCCGGCACCACGAGGTTGGCCAGCCCTGTGCGCTCGGCCTCCTCGGCATGCACGAAGCGGCCCGTCGCGCAGATCTCCAGCGCGCGGGCGTAGCCGACGAGCGACACCAGGGGGTGCGTGCCGGTGAGGTCGGGGACGAGTCCGAGGCTTGTCTCGCGCATGGCGAACTGCACGTCCTGCGCCACGACCCGCAGATCGCAGGCGAGAGCGAGCTGGAAGCCCGCTCCGATCGCATGGCCCTGAACGGCCGCGATCGTGATGACATCACTGCGACGCCACCAAGTGAACGCCTCCTGGTACTCGGCGATGACAGCGTCGAGTTCCGTGTCGGAGCCCCGTGCCAGATCGAGGAAGGACGGCTCACCCTCGAAGCCCTCGGGCGTGAACGCCTGCCGGTCGAGTCCGGCGGAGAAGGACTTGCCCTCACCGCGCAGCACCACGATCCGTGCAGTGCCCGGCAGTGACCGACCCGCCTGCGCCAACGCCCGCCACAGAGCGGGAGATTGGGCGTTGCGCTTGTCCGGGTTGGTCAGGGTCACCGTGGCAACAGCGTCCTCGACGGTGAGCCGTACGCCATCCTTGTCGAGCACAGAGTCGAGCGAAGTCATGGGGGCGCCTCCGGATCAGGTGCAGTCAGGTGCAGATTAGCTAAGCGACTGCACAGTAACCACCCGGTCGGACAACCGACCGACCGGGTGGCCACCGTCTGGAACCGGTGGACCGAAGGAGCCAGGTCGTCAGGCCGAAGCCTTCTTGCCTCGTGTTGCTCCGCCACGTCCCCGCAGCGTGACTCCGGACTCGCTGAGCATCCGGTGAACGAACCCATAGGAACGGCCGGTCTCTTCGGCCAGCGCCCGGATGCTCGCACCGGAGTCGTACTTCTTCTTCAGGTCTGCCGCGAGCTTGTCGCGCGCGGCGCCGGTAACCCGGCTGCCCTTCTTCAGAGTCTCGGCCACCCGTGCCTCCTCATGGGAAGTGCGCTCTGGACTTCTCATGATCACCCCTTGCGGGCTTCCTGGCCACCCATTCGGCAAGGTCCGTACGACGAGCTTTGCCGTGCGCGGGGCGGTCGCCACGACCGGAGTCCTTGATTCCGAGTGCCCGTAGTCGCACGTCAGACCGATCTTTCCGAAGAACGGCCAGGTCAGGCCGGGTGGGCGGGAGCCCGCGCCGACAGGGACACGGACGACGGCAATCCGCTCGGCGCCACGCCGTAGTACGAGACGCACTCACACAGATGATGGATCACGTGTCGGCCGAATGATCCATACGGAGTGGATCAGTGCACCACAGGCCCGGAGACCGGGGGCCGCACGGCCCCCGGCGGCGGTCAGGCGAGGGCGACCAGGTCCGCGTAGTCCTTGCCCCACAGGTCCTCGACGCCGTCCGGCAGCAGGATGATCCGCTCCGGCTCCAGCGCCTCGACCGCTCCCTCGTCGTGCGTGACGAGGATGACCGCGCCCTTGTAGGTGCGCAGCGCGCCGAGGATCTCCTCGCGGCTGGCCGGGTCGAGGTTGTTGGTGGGCTCGTCGAGGAGCAGGACGTTGGCCGACGAGACGACGAGGGTGGCCAGCGCGAGACGGGTCTTCTCACCGCCGGACAGGACCCCGGCGGGCTTGTCCACGTCGTCCCCGGAGAACAGGAAGGATCCGAGCGTCTTGCGCACCTGGACCAGATCGAGGTCGGGCGCGGAGGAGCGCATGTTCTCCAGGACCGTGCGGTCCGGGTCGAGCGTCTCGTGCTCCTGGGCGTAGTAGCCGAGCTTGAGGCCGTGGCCAGGGGTGACCTCGCCCGTGTCGGGCTTCTCCACACCGGCCAGCAGTCGCAGCAGGGTCGTCTTGCCCGCACCGTTCAGACCGAGGATGACGACCCGGGAACCCTTGTCGATCGCCAGATCGACATCGGTGAAGATCTCCAGCGATCCGTACGACTTCGACAGGCCCTCGGCGGTGAGCGGCGTCCTGCCGCAGGGGGCCGGGTCGGGGAAGCGCAGCTTGGCGACCTTGTCGGCCATCCGTACGTCTTCCAGCCCCGAGAGCAGACGCTCGGCGCGCCGGGCCATGTTCTGCGCGGCGACGGTCTTGGTGGCCTTGGCGCGCATCTTGTCGGCCTGGGAGTTGAGCGCGGCGGCCTTCTTCTCGGCGTTCTGGCGCTCGCGCTTGCGGCGCTTCTCGTCCGCCTCGCGCTGCTGCTGGTACAGCTTCCAGCCCATGTTGTAGACGTCGATGTTCGAGCGGTTGGCGTCCAGGTAGAAGACCTTGTTCACGACCGTCTCGACCAGGTCGACATCGTGGGAGATGACGATGAAGCCACCGCGGTAGGTCTTCAGGTAGTCCCGCAGCCAGACGATGGAGTCGGCGTCGAGGTGGTTCGTCGGCTCGTCCAGGAGCAGGGTGTCGGCGTCCGAGAACAGGATGCGGGCGAGCTCGACCCGGCGACGCTGACCGCCGGAGAGCGTGTGCAGGGGCTGGCCGAGCACCCGGTCGGGGAGCCCGAGCGCGGCGGCGATGGTGGCGGCCTCGGCCTCGGCGGCGTATCCGCCCTTGGTGAGGAACTCCGTCTCCAGGCGCTCGTACTTCTTCATCGCCTTCTCGCGGGTGGCTCCCTGGCCGTTCGCCATCCGGTCCTCGTTCTCGCGCATCTTCCTCAGCACGGAGTCGAGGTCGCGGGCGGAGAGGATCCGGTCGCGGGCGAGGGTGTCGAGGTCGCCGGTGCGCGGGTCCTGCGGAAGGTAGCCGACCTCGCCGGAGCGGGTGATGGTGCCGGCAGCGGGGATGCCCTCACCCGCGAGGCACTTGGTGAGCGTGGTCTTGCCGGCGCCGTTGCGGCCGACCAGGCCGATGCGGTCGCCCTTGGCGATACGGAAGGAAGCGGACTCGATGAGTACGCGCGCGCCGGCGCGCAACTCGATGCCGGAAGCGGTGATCACGGACAGACTCCAGGGCGGGTGGGCGGCGGAAGGGACGGTCGCGGAAGCTTCGACGCCGTCTAATGCGCAAGGAGAATGGCCATGGAGGCCAGTCTAACCGGGCGGTGCAAGTGGTTGTGCCGCTGCCGGGGCGGGGGCCGCGGCCCCCGGGGAGGCTCCGGGGCGGGCCGCCCGGAGGCGATCGCGACAAAAGGGGCGAGTCATCGCGGAATGATCAATACTCGGCGCCAGGTGGCGCCGGCGGCGGGCCGGCGCCACGCCCGCACAGCCGAGGGTGATGGCTCATGCAGTTCGACGACGACGCCGATCTGGACACCTCCGAGGTCCGGGACGTGCGCGGCAGCCGCGTCCCCGGCGGCAGGGCGACCATCGGCGGCGGCATCGCGGGAATCATCGCGCTGATCCTCGGCCTGTTCTTCGGCGTCGGACCCGAGCAGCTCGGCCTCTCCTCGGGCGACACTGCCCCGGCCCCGACGGCCTCCACCCAGGCCGAGGTCGACCAGGCGTGCCGGCGGGGGTCGGATGCCAACACCCGCGAGGACTGCCGGATCGTCGCCGTGGTCAACAGCGTGCAGGACTACTGGCGTGCGGAGTTCCCGCGGCGGCAGGGGCGCTGGACCGACGCCCGCACCGTGATGTTCACCGGGCAGGTGGGCACCGCGTGCGGGGCCGCGACCGCGGCGGTGGGGCCGTTCTACTGTCCCGCCGACCGGCAGGTCTATCTGGACCTCGGCTTCTTCGACGACCTGCGGACGACGTTCGGGTCGACCGGCGGGCCGTTCGCCCAGGCGTACGTGGTGGCCCACGAGTACGGCCACCATGTTCAGAACCTGATGGGCACCCTCCAGCGCGCCCAGGACGGCCGGCAGGGTGCCAACAGCAACGCGGTGCGGGTGGAGCTCCAGGCCGACTGCTACGCCGGCGTCTGGGCACACCACGCCACGACCACCCCCGACGAGCGGACCGGCAGGCCGGTGCTGACGACGCTGACGGACGCCGACATCAGGGACGGCCTGGACGCGGCGGCGGCGGTCGGCGACGACCGGATCCAGGAGAGGTTCCAGGGCCGCGTCACCCCCGAGTCCTGGACGCACGGCTCGGCGGCGCAGCGCCAACAGTGGTTCTCCACGGGCTACCGGACCGGCGACATGGCGCGCTGCAACACCTTCGTCTGACGGTCCGGGCGGGGCTCCGGGCGTTGTCGGTGGCCGGTGCCAGACTGAGACCCAGATCACATCCCCACCGTCGAGCATGAAGGAGTGATCGGAATGGCACAGTCACCGAGCATCAGTCCGACCCTGGTCTATGCGGACGCCAAGGCGGCGATCAGGCAGCTCACCGAGGCCTTCGGCTTCACCGAGCACGCGGTCTACGAGGACGAGAACGGCCGGGTGGTCCATGCCGAGCTGATGTACGGCAACGGCATGGTGATGCTGGGCAGCAAGGGCACCGGCGGAGAGTTCGGCAAGCTGATGACGGACGCCGGGCCCGCCGGTGTCTTCGTCCACGTCGACGACGTCGACGCGCACCACGGCAGGGCCGTGGAGCACGGGGTGGACGTGGTGATGCCGCCGACCGATCAGGACTACGGGTCGCGGGACTACATGGCGCGCGACATCGAGGGCAATGTGTGGAGCTTCGGCACGTACGCCCCGGGATCGGCGTAACCGGAGGGGCCGGGACCCGGCCCCTCCGGTTACGGACGTCGCTCCTGGGCGCCGGGCCCGGAAGGGGGCTACGAGCCGCCGGTGTGCACCTGGAACGCCGCCCGGCGCACGGCCTTGGCGAGTGCCGGGTCCGGATGCGCGGCCGCGAGCGCGACCAGGACCTGGACGGTGCGGGGGTGACCGCCGGCCCGGACCTCGTCGAGGAGCGCCGGGACCGTGCCCTGGACCGCCGAGTCGAGGTGGCGCAGGAGGAGTTGGGGCTCACCGTGGTCGGCGACGGCCGCCGCGGTGTCCACCCAGAGCCAGGTGGCTTCCTCCCGGGTGAGGACCTCGGCGGCGTCCTCGGGGTCGGCCCCGTCGTACTCCGCGAGCCACAGCAGCGCGTAGGGGCGCAGCGAAGGCTCGTGCGCGGCGGCGCGGACCTCGCCCTCGGCAGGGGCGCCGACGACGCGCAGCGCCTCGAAGGCGAGGCCGCGCAGCAGGGCGTCCTCGCCGCGGGCGACACCGAGGAGTTCGGCGACGGCGCTGGAGACGGTACGGGCGGCCAGCCAGGCGCGGTACTCGGCGCGGGCCGGTCCCGGGGTGAGGCGGGCGCAGCCGCGGAGCATGTCCTCGGCCGACACCTCGATGTTGCCGGCGGGGCTCTGCGCGGCGACACAGATCTGTTCGAGCTTCACCCACACCGCCCAGTTGCCGAGCGGGGTGAGCGTGGCGGAGCCGCCCGCGTCGAGCGTCAGGGCGCCCACGGCGGACAGACCCTCCAGGGCCCAGTCGAGCAGCGGCGGCAGAGGGGCGGCCGAGGCGGCGGGGACGGGCTGCTCCTGGAGGCCGTACGGCACCTCGCAGCGCTCCTCGCGCAGTTCGGCGACGCGCTGCTCCAGCAGGTCGAGCAGCGCGGGCACCAGGACCGGGCCCGCGGAGAGCTGGAGGAGCGAGAGCAGTTGGGGGACGGCCTCGACGACCTCGGCGACCGCGGTGGGGGCGACGTCGGCGGGGGCCGGGTGGATCAGCGACCAGGCGTCGAAGAGGGCGACCCAGCCGCGCAGGACGGCCATGTCGTCGCGGTCCCAGGCGCGCAGACGCCAGCCGGGGCGTGCGGTGTCGCCGTGCAGTTCGACCAGACCGGCGAGACGGGCCCGGTCCCAGCCGGTGCGGACCTGGAGCGGAGTCAACTCCAGTGCGGCGGCGGCCCGTTCCTGCGCCCGGTCGGCGAGCGGAGCGGTGCTGGGGTCCCTTTCGACGGCCGCCCAGCGGGCGATGCGGACGGCGTCCGCGAGCACCGCCCGTGCCTGACGGGCGAGCTCCGCGGGCGGGGGTGTGCCCTCGGGGGGCCTGGGTGCCGGCCGGGTGCGCCGGGTCGTCACGGCCCGTCGTGCGGCGGCCAATGACCGCGGGCGGACAAGACGGAGTCTGGAGTTGCGCGCCAATTGCTCATCAGGCTTTCGGGACGTCACAGGGAGCAGTGTTCCCGCTGTCGGCCCGAAAGCCCAAACGGAACCTGGTGGGCCGCCTACAGGAGGGGCGTGAGGAAGCGGCGCAGCGCCTCTTCGTAGGGGGCCGGGCCGGCGTTCCACATGGCCGCGTGAGGGGCCTCGCGGACCGTCTGGAGGCTGACGAGATCGGGGCGGGCGTCCGCGAGGTCGCGCGAGCGCCGCCAGGGCGCGAGGGTGTCGTCGGGGCCGTGGAAGATCAGGGTGGGCACCGTCAGGGCCTGGGGCTCGGCGACCGCCCGCAGCCGGTCGCCGTACAGCCCCGTCCTGCCCTGTGCGGCCCGGACGGCCAGGGGCAGCAGGACGGCGGGGGTGTGGCGCGCGGAGGCCAGACCGCGCAGGGTGGCTTCCCAGTCGAGGACCGGGGAGTCGAGGACGAGGCCGCTGATCCGGTCGCGCAGACCGGAGTTTGCGGCGGCGTACAGGGCCATCGAGGCGCCGGTGGACCAGCCGTGGACGACGATCTGTTCGGCGCCGTGGCGTACGGCGTAGCGGATGGCGGCGTCGAGGTCGCGCCATTCCGAGTCGCCGAGGTGGTTGAGGCCGTCGGGGGGCCTGGGCGCGTCGGGGTCGCCGCGGTAGCCGATCCCGAGCACCGGGCAGCGCTGGCTCCGGAGGAACGGCAGCAGGTTCAGGGGGTGTTCGCGGGTGGTGCCGAGACCGTGCACGGCGATCACCCAGGTGCCGCGGATGCCCGGCACGAACCAGGCCGGCAGCGGGCCGAGTTCGCCGGGGACGCTGACCTCGGAGCAGTCGATGTCGAGCGCCTCCCGCGGGTCGCCGCGGTACAGCTGTGGCGTCATCCGGACCCGCGTGCCCGGACCGAGGGTGCCGAGGACGACCCGCTCCAGACGGCGCACGAGCGTGTCGGCCGCGTGCGGCACGTCGTCGAGCACCTGGCCGACGATGGCGTGGATGCCGGGGCCGACGAGGCCGTATCTGCCGGGGCGGCGGGACGCCAGGCTGCGCGTGAGCGTGACCTGGCCGGCGGCCACGGCGTGCACGGTGAGCTTCGGCTCTCCGGGCAGCGGGCGGCCGGGCGGCGCCTTGAGCGCGGCGTCGCTGGCGTAGCGGCCGGCCGCGAACGCGGCCGCGCCGGCACCTATCAGAGTGGTGACGGCCGCTGCCGTCGCTGTAGCCGGGCGCACTGCTCCAGTGTCGGTACCGGCGGGCCGCCCTGCCAGTGGACGGACGCCACCGGTGTCAGCGGCCCTGGCCGTAGCCCCGCAGCCGCTCCTCGACCTCGGCCAGCTGGGCGCCGGAGAGCAGGGTGGGCGTGCGGCCGGGCACCGAGGAGGCGGTCAGCCAGAGCCGGCACATCCACTCCAGCTGGGCGGTGCGGTCGTACGCCTGATCGAGCGTGTCACCGTGGGCGACGGTGCCGTGGTTCTGGAGCAGACAGGCGGTGCGGTTTTCCAGGGCCGCCCGCATGCCGGCCGCCAGCTCGTCCGAGCCGTAGAGGGCGTAGGGGGCGACGCGTACGGGTCCCCCTAGCGCCGCCGTCATGTAGTGGATCGGCGGCAGCGTGGGGACGAGGGTGGAGACGGCCGTGGCGTGCACGGCGTGGGTGTGCACCACGGCCCTCGCCGAGGTGCCGCGGTAGACCTCCAGGTGCAGCGGCAGCTCACTGGTGGGCTTGAGGTCGCCGAGGACCTGACGGCCGTCGAGGTCGACGCCGACGGCGTCCTCGGGGGTGAGCCGGTCGTAGGGCACTCCGCTCGGGGTGACCAGGACGAGATCGCCGGCCCGTACCGAGACGTTGCCCGATGTACCCACGACCAGGCCTTCCGCCGCCGTCCTGCGGGCCGTGGCCACGAGGTCGCGCCATGCCCGGTCGATGGTCTCCTGCCGCTCCGCATCGGTCATGCGGCGATCCTGCCAGGCCGCCACGGAGGGCCGGGGAGGGGCGGTGACACAGATCACGGAATGGACGTTCGACGCCGTGGAGAGGCCTGATCGCGCCACCGAGTGAAAGCGGAGCAGCGGACCCGCACTTGGAGACACCGCAAAGCCTGCCCCAGTTCATCTTCCGTTCATCCAGGTTTCCTAGGTTCCACTGGCCACTGACGTCCATAGATTGCCTGGGTAAATGGAACACATCACGCTGCTGCTCGCGATCGTGATCGTGACGGCTCTCGTGTTCGATTTCACGAACGGTTTCCACGACACCGCCAACTCGATGGCGACGACCATTTCGACGGGAGCCCTGAAACCCAAGACCGCGGTGGCCATGTCCGCCGTGCTCAACCTCGTCGGCGCGTTCCTGTCCGTGGAGGTCGCCAAGACGATCTCCAGCGGCATCGTCACCGAGTCAGGCATCACCCCGGAAGTCATCTTCGCGGCGCTGGTCGGCGCCATCCTCTGGAATCTGCTCACCTGGCTGATCGGCCTGCCCTCCAGCTCCTCGCACGCCCTCATGGGCGGACTGGTCGGCGCCACGATCGCCTCGGTCGGCGTCAGCGGCGTCAACGGCGGCACCGTCGTCACCAAGGTGCTGATCCCCGCGATCGCGGCCCCCCTGGTCGCGGGCATCGCCGCCTACCTCGCCTCCCGGCTGACCTACCGGATCGGCCGGAACACCGACGAGAAGACCACCGCCAAGGGCTACCGCGCCGGTCAGATCGCCTCGGCGGGCCTCGTCTCGCTGGCCCACGGCACCAACGACGCCCAGAAGACGATGGGCATCATCACGCTGGCCCTGGTCGCCGGCGGCGTCCTCTCCCCCGGGTCCAACCCCCCGATGTGGGTCATCCTCTCCGCCGGTCTCGCGATCGCGCTCGGCACCTATCTGGGCGGCTGGCGCATCATCCGCACCATGGGCAAGGGCCTGACCGACCTCCAGCCGCAGCAGGGCTTCGCCGCCCAGACCAGCGCGGCGAGCGTCATCCTCGCCTCCTCCAATCTCGGCTTCTCGCTGTCGACCACGCACTCCTGCTCCGGCGCGGTGATGGGCGCGGGCCTCGGCCGCAAGGGCGGCGTGGTCCGCTGGTCCACCGCCACCCGGATGTTCGTCGCCTGGGGTCTGACCCTGCCGGCGGCCGCGCTGGTGGCGGCGGGCTCGGAGTTCGTCACCCGCCAGGGCGACTGGGGCGTGGCGGCCGTCGTGGTCTTCCTGATCGGCTCCTGCGCCGCGATCTGGCTGGTCTCCCGCCGCCAGGTGGTCGACCACACCAACGTCAACGACACGAGCGCGGACGGCGAGCCCGCGGGTGTCGTGACCGCCGCCATCGCGGCCGTCACCCCGCCGCCGGCCGGCACCCCGGCCCAGGACCTCCAGACGACCATCCCGGCTCCGGCCCCCGAATCCGAGCCGGCCCGCACGGCCGCGGTGTAAGGACAGAAACAGCATGAGCATCGACTGGGCAGCTCTCGGCTCCGTCTTCGGCGTGAGCCTCGTCGCCACCGTGGCCCTGGTGGGTCTGTTCACCCTGGGCGTGGTGGGTCTGAGCAAGCAGGAATCGGCGTCCGCGCAGGGAGGATCGGCGACCCTGGCACGCACGGGCGCCTATGTGTGCTTCGCGCTCTGCGCGGCAGCGGTGACCTACGGGATCTACCTCATCGTCAGCTGACGCCACAGCGTCATCACGCGCATCCCGTGCCGGGCCGGGCACCCTTTGGGGTGACCGGCCCGGCTTTCGGGTGTGGGGCTCAGCACACTGTCCCGTCGCAGGTCAAAGGCAAGTTGACGCAGTTCGGGCGGCGTGGTGGACTGCCGGGGCCATCTACGGCGGCAGCAGAGGAAGCCGGTGCGAATCCGGCGCGGTCCCGCCACTGTCACCGGGGAGCAGTCCCCGGAAGCCAGGAACTCTCACCGCCGTTCACGTCGAACCAGGGCGCGGACACCCTGAGTGAGGACATATCGCCATGCCCGGCTGCGGTTCCGTTCCTGCTGTGAGTACGGCCCTGAGTTCACGGTCGCACCGAGGCGAGATCCCGGTCTGAACCCATGCGTGCCGACCGAGTGTTCGTGTACGGCTCCACCGCCGGCCTCGCCTGCGACCTGCTTCTCGGTGATCCCCGCCGGGGGCATCCGGTCGCGGCTTTCGGGCGGGCCGCGGAGGCCGTCGAGCGTGCGTTGTGGCGTGACCACCGCGGCCGGGGTGCGCTGCACACCCTGCTGTGCGCCGGGGGTGCGGCCGCCGCCGCGGCCCTCGTCGCACGCGGCGCACGGGGCAGTTCCGCCGCGTCCGTCGCCCTGACCGCGGCCGCCACCTGGTCGGTCGTCGGCGGGACGTCGCTCGGGCGCGAGGCCCGGGCCATCGGCGGGGCGCTCGCCGCCGGCGATGTGGAACTCGCCCGCGAACGGCTGCCGCATCTGTGCGGCCGCGATCCGCAGAGCCTGGACGAGCAGCAGATCGCGCGGGCCGTCGTCGAGTCCGTCGCCGAGAACACCTCCGACGCCGTGGTCGGCGCCCTGGTGTGGGGTGCGGTGGCGGGCGTGCCGGGCCTGGTGGGCTTCCGGGCGGTCAACACCCTGGACGCGATGGTCGGGCATCTCTCGTCCCGCTACCGGAAGTTCGGGTGGGCCTCGGCACGGCTGGACGACGTGGCCGGCTGGCCCGGTGCGCGGCTGACGGCCGGGCTCGCGGCGCTCACGGGTGCGGACGGCCGGGGGGCCGTACGTGCCTGGCGCGCCGACGCGGGCCGGCACCCCAGCCCCAACGCCGGGCCCGTGGAGGCCGCGTTCGCCGGGGCGCTCGGTGTCCGGCTCGGCGGAACGCTCTCGTACGGCGGACGGGTCGAACACCGGCCGGTCCTCAACGCCGAAGGGCGCGCCGTGGAGTTCGGCGACATCGAACGTGCCGTGCGGCTCTCCCGGCGCGTCGGCTTTCTGACGCTGGCGGTCTGCGCCGCGGGCCGCGTCACGGGTCACGCACTGCGCGCCCGGCGCGCACGAAGGAGGCGGGGATGACCGGGCGCAGAGGCGGCGGGCTGCTGGTCGCGGGCACCACGTCCGACGCGGGCAAGAGCGTCGTCACGGCCGGCATCTGCCGGTGGCTCGTACGCCAGGGCGTGAAGGTCGCCCCCTTCAAGGGGCAGAACATGTCCCTCAATTCGTTCGTGACACGTGAGGGCGCGGAGATCGGCCGAGCGCAGGCGATGCAGGCCCAGGCCGCGCGGGTGGAGCCGAGCGCCCTCATGAACCCGGTCCTGCTGAAGCCGGGCAGCGACCGCTCCAGCCAGGTCGTGCTGATGGGCAAGCCGGTCGGGGAACTCAGCGCCCGCGGCTACCACGGCGGCCGGCAGGAAGCCCTCCTCGGCACCGTCGTGGACTGCCTGGAGGAGCTGCGGGGCACGTATGAAGCCGTGATCTGCGAGGGGGCGGGCAGTCCGGCCGAGATCAATCTGCGGCGTACGGACATCGTGAACATGGGTGTCGCGCGGGCCGCGCGGCTTCCGGTGCTGGTGGTCGGGGACATCGACCGCGGCGGGGTGTTCGCCTCCTTCTTCGGTACGACGGCGCTGCTGAGCGCGGCCGACCAGGAGCTGATCGCGGGCTACCTGGTGAACAAGTTCCGCGGGGACGTGTCCCTGCTGGAGCCCGGCCTCGACATGCTGCACGGCCTCACCGGACGGCGGACGTACGGCGTTCTGCCCTATGCGCACGGGCTCGGCATCGACGAGGAGGACGGGCTGCGCGTCTCGCTGCGCGGCACGGTGCGGGAGTCGGTGCTCGCCCCGCCCGTCGGGGAGGACGTGCTGCGGGTCGCGGTCTGCGCCGTACCGCTGATGTCCAACTTCACCGACGTGGACGCGCTGGCGGCCGAACCGGGCGTCGTCGTGCGGTTCGTGGACCGCGCGGAGGAACTCGCCGACGCCGATCTGGTGATCGTGCCGGGCACCCGGGGCACGGTCAGGGCGCTCGACTGGCTCGTACAGCGGGGGCTCGCGGACGCCCTCGTACGGCGGGCCGCCGAGGGCCGGCCGGTGCTGGGCATCTGCGGCGGCTTCCAGATGCTCGCCGAGCACATCGACGACGAGGTCGAATCGCGGGCCGGAGCCGTCGACGGGCTCGGACTGCTGCCCGTCCGGGTGCGGTTCGCGGCCGAGAAGACCCTCGCCCGCCCGGTCGGTGAGGCACTGGGCGAGCCGGTCGAGGGCTACGAGATCCACCACGGCGTCGCCGACGTCCTCGGCGGCGAGGCCTTCCTGGACGGCTGCCGGGTCGGCGCGGTCTGGGGCACCCACTGGCACGGCTCGCTGGAGAGCGACGGCTTCCGCCGCGCGTTCCTGCGCGAGGTGGCCCGGACGGCGGGCCGCCGCTTCGTCCCCGCACCGGACACCTGCTTCGCCGCGCTGCGCGAGGAACAGCTCGACCGCCTCGGCGATCTGATCGAGGAACACACGGACACGGGTGCGCTGCTCCAGCTCATCGAGTCGGGCGCACCGGCAGGACTTCCCTTCATCCCACCTGGAGCGCCATGAGCACCGAGACCACCGTGCTGTTGCTGTCCACCGCCGACACGGATCTGCTGGCGGCCCGGGCCTCCGGGGCGCCGTACCGGATCGGGAACCCGACCCGTATCGACGTGGCCGAGGAGCTGCCCGCGCTGCTGGACGGCGTCTCCGTCGTCGTCGTACGCCTGCTGGGCGGCAGGCGCGCCTGGGAGGACGGGCTCGCGGCGCTCAAGGCGTCCGGCCTGCCGACCGTGCTGCTGGGCGGCGAGAGCGTGCCCGACGCCGAGTTGATGGCCGAGTCGACCGTGCACGCGGGGACGGTCGCGGAGGCTCTGCGCTATCTCGTCGAGGGCGGTCCCGCGAACCTCGTCCAGCTGGCCCGCTTCCTGACGGAGGACGTGCTGCCGGCCGGCCAGGGCCGCGCCACGGACACGCCGGGCAGGCACAGTGCCGAGCCGCGGAAGATGCCCGAGTGGGGTCTGCACGGCGACCGCGCCCACGTCGAGGGCAGGCCGACGGTCGGTGTGCTCTTCTACCGCGCCCACGAGCTGTCCGGGAACACCGGATTCGTCGACACGCTCTGCGACCGGATCGAGGCGCGCGGCGCCAACGCGCTGCCCGTCTACTGCGGTTCGCTGCGCGGAGCCGACGCGGAGCTGTACGAACTGCTCGGCCGCGCGGACGCCCTGATCGCGACCGTGCTCGCGGCCGGCGGCACGCGCGCCAGTGACGCCAGTGCGGGCGGGGACGACGAGGCCTGGGACATCGGGGCGCTCGCCGATCTCGACGTTCCCGTGCTCCAGGGACTGTGCCTGACCTCGTCCCGTGCCGCCTGGGAGGAGTCGGACGCGGCCCTGTCCCCGATGGACGCGGCGATGCAGGTGGCGATCCCCGAGTTCGACGGCCGGCTCATCACGGTGCCGTTCTCCTTCAAGGAGCAGGGGCCCGACGACGTACCGGTGTACGTGGCCGATCCCGAGCGGGCCGCGCGGGTCGCCGGAATCGCCGTGCGCCACGCGCGGCTGAAGCACAAGCCGAACGCCGAGAAGAAGCTCGCGGTCGTCTTCACCGCCTACCCGACGAAGCACTCCCGCGTCGGCAACGCCGTCGGACTGGACACGCCGGCGTCCGCGGTGCGCGTCCTGGACGCCCTGCGGGACGCGGGGTACCAGGTCGACGGCCACCCCGACGACGGCGACGAGCTGATCCACCGGCTCATCAACGCCGGTGGCCATGACGTGGAGTGGCTGACCGAGGAGCAACTGGCCGCCGCCCCGGCGCGGGTGCCGCTCGCGGACTACCGCGCCTGGTTCGACAAACTGGAGTCCTCGCTGCGCGCGAGCATGCTGGAGCACTGGGGCGAGCCGCCGGGCTCGCTCTACGTGGACGGCGACGAGATCGTGCTGGCGTCCCTGCAGTTCGGGAACGTCGTCGTGATGATCCAGCCGCCGCGCGGCTTCGGGGAGAACCCGATCGCGATCTACCACGACCCGGACATGCCGCCCTCGCACCACTACATGGCGGCCTACCGGTGGCTGGAGGAGTCGTTCGGCGCCGACGCGGTCGTGCACATGGGCAAGCACGGCACCATGGAGTGGCTGCCGGGCAAGGGGCTGGGACTGTCCGCGGGCTGCGGCCCCGACGCGGTGCTCGGTGAACTGCCGCTCGTCTACCCCTTCATCGTCAACGACCCCGGCGAGGGCACCCAGGCCAAGCGCCGTGGCCACGCGACCGTCGTGGACCATCTGGTGCCGCCGATGGCGCGCGCCGACACCTACGGCGACCTGGCCAAACTGGAGCAGCTGCTCGACGAGTACGCGCTCGTCAGCGATCTCGACCCGACGAAGGCACCGGCGGTACGGGCGCAGATCTGGACGCTGGTGAAGGCCGCCGAGCTGCACCACGACCTGCATGTCGACGAGCAGCCCGGCGACGACGACTTCGACTCGTTCGTCATGCACATCGACGGCTATCTCTGCGAGATCAAGGACGTCCAGATCCGCGACGGACTGCACATCCTGGGCGGCGGTCCCGAGGCGGAGGCGCGGGTCAACCTCGTTCTGGCCGTGCTGCGCGCCTCCCAGGTCTGGGGCGGCAACGCCAACGCGCTGCCGGGGCTGCGGGCCGCCCTCGCCGAGCACTTCGGACTGGTGGAGAAGGAGTTGCTGGGCGAGCCCGGCGCGCCGGTGAAGGTGCCCGTCGAACTCACCGAGCTGGTCGGGGGACCGGCGCGGACGGGCGCGGACGCGATCGACCTGCTGGAGCAGCTGTGCCGGCGGCTCGCGGAGGGCATGGAGGCGCGCGGCTGGGAGACGGCGGACGCCGCCGGGCTGGTGCGCGAGGTGCTGGGCACCGAACTGCCCGAGGCGGTCGCGGTGCTGGGGTTCGCCTGTACGGAGGTCGTACCGCGGCTCGCCCGGACGACGGACGAGATCGGCAACATCCTGCGGGCGCTGGACGGCGGATATGTCCCGGCGGGCCCGTCGGGCTCCCCGACGCGCGGCCTGGTCAACGTGTTGCCGACCGGACGGAACTTCTACTCGGTCGACCCCAAGGCCATCCCCTCGCGGCTGTCCTGGGAGGTCGGCCAGTCGCTCGCCGACTCGCTGGTCGCCCGCTATCTGACGGACACCGGCGGCTACCCGCGGTCCGTCGGCCTCACGGTCTGGGGCACCTCCGCGATGCGCACCCAGGGCGACGACATCGCCGAGATCCTCGCGCTGCTGGGCTGCCGCCCGGTGTGGGACGACGCTTCCCGCCGGGTGACCGGCTTCGACGTCGTACCGCTCGAGGAGCTGGGCCGGCCGCGCATCGACGTGACCGTGCGCATCTCCGGGTTCTTCCGGGACGCGTTCCCGCACGTGGTGGGGCTCATCGACGACGCGGTGCGGACGGTGGCCGAGCTCGACGAGCCGGCCGAGGCCAACTTCGTACGGGCGCACGCCGACGAGGACACGGCCGCCCACGGCGACCGGCGTCGGGCGACCGCTCGGATCTTCGGCTCCAAGCCGGGCGCGTACGGCGCGGGTCTGCTGCCGCTGATCGACGCGCGCAACTGGCGCAGCGACGCCGACCTGGCCGAGGTGTACGCGGTGTGGGGCGGTTACGCGTACGGGCGGGAGCTCGACGGCCGTGCCGCGCGCGGCGACATGGAGACCGCGTTCCGCCGGATCGCGGTCGCCGCGAAGAACGTCGACACCCGAGAGCACGACCTCGTCGACGCGGACGACTACTTCCAGTACCACGGCGGCATGGTGGCGATGGTGCGCCATCTGACGGGCACTTCGCCCGAGGCGTACGTCGGCGACTCGGCCACCCCGGATCAGGTGAAGACCCGGACGCTGGGCGAGGAGACGCACCGCGTCTTCCGGGCGCGGGTGGTCAACCCGCGCTGGATGGCCGCGATGCGGCGGCACGGCTACAAGGGCGCGTTCGAGATGGCCGCGACCGTGGACTACCTGTTCGGGTACGACGCCACGGCCGGGGTCGTCGACGACTGGATGTACGAGAAGTTGTCGGCGGAGTACGTCTTCGACCCGGAGAACCGGGAGTTCATGCAGAAGTCCAACCCCTGGGCGCTGCGCGGGATCTCGGAGCGGCTGCTGGAGGCGGCCGAGCGCGGACTGTGGGCGGAGCCGGACGCGGAGACGCTGGAGCGGTTGCGCGCGACATATCTGGAGCTCGAGGGCCAATTGGAGGGCGACGAGTGAACGGCTGCGCCACCGCCCCTGACACCGCGTCCGCGTCGAGGCCGAAGACCACCGAGGAGCCCGTATGAGTACCCCGTTCCCCTTCACCGCCGTGGTCGGGCAGGACGACCTACGCCTGGCGCTGCTGCTCAACGCGGTGTCCCCGCAGGTCGGCGGCGTGCTGGTGCGGGGCGAGAAGGGCACGGCCAAGTCCACCGCGGTACGCGCCCTGTCGGCCCTGATGCCCGAGGTGGACATCGTCGCCGGGTGCCGGTTCTCCTGCGACCCGGCGGCCCCCGACCCGGCCTGTCCGGACGGGCCGCACGAGGCGGGCGGTGCCGGCTCGCGGCCGGCCAGAATGGTCGAACTGCCCGTCGGGGCGTCCGAGGACCGGCTCGTCGGCGCGCTGGACATCGAGCGGGCGCTGGCCGAGGGCGTCAAGGCCTTCGAGCCCGGCCTCCTCGCGGACGCGCACCGCGGCATTCTGTACGTCGACGAAGTCAACCTGCTGCACGACCACTTGGTGGATCTGCTGCTGGACGCGGCGGCGATGGGTGCCTCGTACGTCGAGCGCGAGGGCGTCTCGGTGCGGCACGCCGCGCGCTTTTTGCTCGTCGGCACCATGAACCCCGAAGAGGGCGAGCTGCGGCCGCAGTTGCTGGACCGCTTCGGGCTCACGGTCGAGGTCGCCGCGTCGCGCGAGCCGGACCAGCGCGTCGAGGTGGTGCGGCGGCGCCTGGCGTACGACGACGATCCGGCCGGCTTCGCGGCCCGGTGGGCCGACGAGGAGACCTCGCTGCGGGCGCGGATCGTGGCCGCGCGGGCGCTCCTGCCCTCGGTGCGGCTCGGTGACGCGGCGCTGCGGCAGATCGCGGCCACCTGCGCGGCGTTCGAGGTGGACGGCATGCGCGCCGACATCGTGATGGCCCGCACGGCAACCGCGCTGGCCGCCTGGGCCGGGCGCACGGACGTCCTGTCGGAGGACGTCCGGCAGGCCGCTCTGCTGGCGCTCCCCCACCGGCGGCGGCGCAACCCGTTCGACGCGCCCGGCCTCGACGAGGACAAACTCGACGACACACTCCAGGAGTTCGGCGACGACGACCGCGGCGGGGCCGAGCCGGGCGAGGACGACGACCCCGACCCCGACCCGGACGGAGGCGGCGGTGGCCGCCCTCCGCAGGACGGGCCCGACGACGCGCCGTCGCCGGGGGACACGTCGGCACAGGACTCACCCGCACGCGAGGAGCAGGCCGAGGAGGGCCGTCCCCGGTCGGCGGGCGGCGGCGAGCAGCAGCCGGTTCGCGCCGGGGAACCGTTCCGTACCAAGGCGCTGAGCGTGCCGGGCATCGGCGAGGGCGCGGCGGGCCGCAGGTCGCGCGCCCGGACCGAGCACGGCCGTACGACCGGCGCCCGGCGGCCGCGTGGCGCGCTCACCAAGCTGCATCTGGCGGCGACCGTGCAGGCGGCGGCTCCACACCAGCGGGCACGCGGGCGCAGCGGCCGCGGTCTGGTGGTCCGCCGCGACGATCTGCGGCAGGCGACGCGGGAGGGACGCGAGGGCAACCTCGTGCTGTTCGTGGTCGACGCCTCGGGGTCGATGGCGGCGCGGCAGCGGATGACCGCGGTCAAGGGCGCGGTGCTCTCGCTGCTGCTGGACGCCTACCAGCGGCGGGACAAGGTCGGTCTGGTGACCTTCCGCGGCAAGGACGCGGAGGTGGCCCTGCCGCCGACCTCGTCGGTGGACGCGGCCGCCGCCCGGCTCGATCTGCTGCCGACGGGCGGCCGGACGCCGCTTGCGGCCGGACTGCTCAAGGCGCAGCACGTGCTGCGTGTGGAGCGGCTGCGCGATCCGTCGCGCCGGCCGCTGCTGGTCGTGGTGACCGACGGCCGGGCGACGGGCGGGGCCGAGCCGGTGGCGCTCGCCTCGCGGGCCGCGCGGCTGCACGCGGCCGAGGGGACGGCGGCGATCGTCGTCGACTGCGAGTCGGGTCCCGTGCGGCTCGGACTCGCAACCTCGCTCGCCGGTGACCTCGGCGGTACCGCCGTCACGCTCGACGAGCTGCGGGCCGACGCCATCGCCGGGCTCGTGAAGGACGTCCAGACCGCCAGGAGGGCCGCGTAATGCCGCAGGGACAGCCGTCCGTCGTACCGGACGACGGACTCACCACCCGCCAGCGCCGCAACCGTCCCCTCGTCGTCGTCCACACGGGCATCGGCAAGGGCAAGTCGACGGCCGCGTTCGGACTCGCGCTGCGCGCCTGGAACCAGGGCTGGCCCATCGGGGTGTTCCAGTTCGTCAAGTCGGCGAAGTGGAAGGTCGGCGAGGAGAACGCGCTGAAGGTGCTGGGGGCGTCCGGCGAGGGCGGCAGCGTGGACTGGCACAAGATGGGCGAGGGCTGGTCGTGGGTGCAGCGCGACAAGCAGCTCAACAACGAGGAGGCGGCGCGCGAGGGCTGGGAGCAGGTCAAGCGCGACCTGGCGTCCGAGACGTACCGGCTGTACGTCCTCGACGAGTTCGCCTACCCGATGCACTGGGGATGGGTGGACACCGACGAGGTGATCTCGGTGCTGCGGAACCGTCCCGGCGGTCAGCATGTGGTGATCACCGGACGCAACGCCCCCGCGGAACTGGTGGACTTCGCCGATCTGGTGACCGACATGTCCAAGGTGAAGCACCCGATGGACGCCGGTCAGAAGGGGCAGCGGGGCATCGAGTGGTAGCACGTCTCGTCGTCGCGGCCCCCTCGTCGGGCAGCGGCAAGACCACCGTCGCGACGGGCCTGATGGCGGCCCTCGCGGCGACGGGCCTCGCCGTGTCCGGACACAAGGTGGGCCCCGACTACATCGATCCGGGCTATCACGCGCTCGCGACGGGACGCCCGGGCCGCAATCTGGATGCGTACCTGTGCGGGCCGGAGCTGATGGCACCGCTGTTCGCGCACGGCGCGGCCGGGGCGGACGTCTCCGTGGTCGAGGGCGTGATGGGTCTGTACGACGGTGCCGCGGGCGCCGGGGAGCTGGCCTCGACGGCGCAGATCGCCAAGCTGCTGCGGGCGCCGGTGGTGCTGGTGGTCGACGCCTCCTCGCAGTCGCGGTCGGTGGCCGCGCTGGTGCACGGGTTCGTGAGCTGGGACCCGGAGGTGCGGATCGGGGGCGTGATCCTCAACAAGGTCGGCTCGGACCGGCACGAGGCGCTCCTGCGGGAGGCCGTCGAGGAGGCCGGGATGCCGGTGCTCGGCGTGCTGCGGCGGGCGGCTCCCGTGGAGACGCCGTCCCGGCATCTGGGTCTGGTGCCGGTGGCCGAGCGGCGGGGGGACGCGGTCGCCGCGGTCCGGGCGATGGCTGAACTGGTGCGCGCGGGCTGCGATCTGGAGAGCCTGTTGGCTCTGGCCCGCAGCGCGCCGGCGACGGTGTCGTCGCCGTGGAGCGCGGAGGAGGCCCGCGCCGGGCACGTTCCCCCCGCGCACGCGTCACCGACGGGCCCGGATACGGCCCGCCGCCCCGTCGTCGCGGTCGCGGGCGGTCCGGCCTTCACCTTCTCGTACGCCGAGCACGCCGAACTCCTCACCGCCGCCGGCGCCGACGTCGTCACCTTCGACCCGCTGCGGGACACACGGCTTCCCGAGGGGGCCGACGGGCTCGTCATCGGCGGCGGGTTCCCCGAGGTGTACGCGCCCGAGCTCAGCGCCAACGAGCCGCTGCGCCAGGCGGTCGGGGAACTGGCGCGCTCCGGTGCGCCCGTCGCCGCCGAGTGCGCCGGGCTGTTGTATCTCGCGCGCTCCCTGGACGGACAGAAGATGTGCGGTGTGCTGGACGCCGAGGCGCGGATGGGTGCGGCGCTGACCCTCGGGTACCGCGACGCCGTCGCCGTGAGCGACAGCTGTCTGGCCGTCGCCGGGACACGGCTGCGCGGGCACGAGTTCCACCGCACCGTCGTCGAACCGGGCGCCGGTTCCGCCGCCGCCTGGGGGATGCACCGGCCGGAGCGACGGCTCGAAGGATTCGTCCAGCAGGGCGTGCACGCGAGCTATCTGCACACGCACTGGGCCGCCGAGCCCGGGATCGCCCGTCGATTTATCGAGAGGTGTACACGATGAGCAGGCTGATCGGGGTCGGGGTCGGGCCCGGTGATCCGGAGTTGGTGACCGTCAAGGGCGTACGCGTCCTGCGGGAGGCCGATGTCGTTGTCGTGCCCGTCATGGAGACGGGCGAGCGGGGACGGGCCGAGGCGACCGTGCTGCACTACGTCGACGCCGCCAAGGTCGTGCGCATCGTCTTCGCGCTGAACGAGCGCACCGACCGGGCCCGGCGCGAGGCCGCGTGGGACGCGGCGGGGGCGCGGGTCGCCGAACTGCTGCGGGACGGCGGCAGCGTGGCGTTCGCGACGATCGGTGACCCCAACGTGTACTCGACGTTCACCTATCTCGCGCACACCATCGGCGAACTCGTTCCCGATACGGCCGTGGAGACCGTGCCCGGCATCACCGCGATGCAGGATCTGGCCGCCCGCAGCGGCGCGGTGCTGACCGAGGGCACCGAGCCGCTGACGCTGGTGCCGGTGACCGCGGGCGCCGCCGTGCTCAAGGACGCGCTGGACGGGCCGGGGACGGTCGTGGCGTACAAGTTCGGGCGACTCGCGGCGGAGGTGGCGACCGCGCTGCGGGAGACGGGCCGGACCGAGGGAGCGGTGTGGGGGTCGGCGCTCGGGCTGCCGGAGGAGTCGATCCGGCGGGCGTCCGAACTGACGGAGGGGCCGCTGCCGTATCTGTCGACCCTCATCGCCCCCGCCCCACGGGACGGCGCCCGGGGCGGCAAGTTGTGACCCCGCCACTGACGCCTGTCCGGGACTCGTCACTCGGCGATGCCCACCACCAGCCAGATGAAGCCGACCCCCGCGGCCGTGCACAGCAGGGTCGGCCTGGCCGGGTGGGTGTGGTGTGCCTCGGGGAGGATCTCGGCGGCGGCGAGATAGAGCAGGGCGCCGCCGAAGAACCCGAGATAGCTGCCGAGAAGTTCCATCGGAAGGGTGAACAGCAGGGTCGACGCCGCGCCGACGACGGGAGCGAGCGCGCCGGCGAAGAGCATCGCGACGGCCTTGGCCCTGGTGTTCCCGTACAGGCTGGTGATCGTGTACGTGTTGAAGCCGTCCGCGAAGTCGTGGGCGATGACGGCGAGCGCCACGGTGGTGCCCATCGCCCCGCCGACCTGGAACGCCGCGCCGATCGCGACACCGTCGAGCAGGCTGTGGCCCACCAGCGCCGCCGCGGCCGTCAGCCCCACCTGCGGGACCTTCTCCCGCTCGTCCGCCCCGTGCGCCGCCTGCCGGCTCGCCAGCAGACGTTCCACCAGGTGGGCCGTGAGGAAGCCGCCGACGAACAGCAGCAGCGCCTGCGGTACGCCGAACACCTCCTGCCCCGCCGCCTCCAGGGCCTCCGGGAGCAGGTCCAGGCCGACCACGCCGAGCATCAGCCCTCCGGCGAGGCCCAGCACGAGGTGGCGGCGGTCGGTGACGCGTTGCGCCGTCCACCCGCCGAACAGCGTCATCAGGAACGCGCCGAGCGCGACGAACACCGCCATGCGCCCTTGCTAGCGGATTGACCGCCTTCTTCGCACATCCCGGATTGCGATCCGTCGCAATCACCCGATTGACCCGAGAGGACCCCCGCTCATGGCCGATGCCGCCCTCCACGGCAAGGTGACCTTCGTCGGCGCCGGCCCCGGTGCCGCCGACCTGCTGACGTTCCGCGCCGCGCGTGCCATCGCCGACGCCGACATCGTGATCTGGGCGGCGAGCCTCGTACAGGCCGAGGTGCTCGACCACGCACGCGAGGGCGTCGAGATCCTCGATTCCGCGGCGCTGTCCCTGGAGGACGTCGTGGCCGTCTACCGGCGGGCGCACGACGAGGACCTGAAGGTCGCCCGTATCCACTCCGGCGACCCCGCCCTGTGGGGCGGTACCCAGGAACAGCTCGACCGCTGTGTGGAGCTGGGCATCGAGGTGGAGATCGTGCCGGGCGTCTCCTCGTTCTCGGCGGTCGCGGCGATCGCACAGCGCGAGCTGACGATCCCGGAGGTGGCGCAGTCCGTGATCCTGACGCGGCTCGGGGGCGGGAAGACGCCGATGCCGGAGGGCGAGGAGGTACGGGAGTTCGCCCGGCACGGCACGACGATGGCGCTGTTCCTGTCCGCGGCCCGTTCGGGCCAGTTGACGCAGGAGCTCCTGGAGGGCGGCTATCCGACGAGTACGCCCGTGGTGATCGCGTACCAGGCGACCTGGCCCGAGGAGCTGATCCTGCGCTGCACGCTCGGCACACTGGAGGAGACGGTCAAGGAGCACAAGCTCTGGAAGCACACGCTGTTCCTGGTCGGTCCGGCGCTCTCCGCCTCGGGGACCCGCTCGCACCTGTACCACCCGGGCCACTTCCACGGTTTCCGCAAGGCCGACCCCGCCGCCCGCAAGGCACTGCGCGCCCAGGGCGCCACCCCGTGATCACGGTCATCGGCACCGGGACCGGCACGCCGCCCTCCGTCCGGGACGCCGAGGCACTCGACGCGGCGACCCTGGTGGTGGGTGCGCGGCGGCATCTGGCGGCGGCCCGGGTGCCGGCCGCCGCCGAGCAGGTGGCGATGGGGCCGCTCGGGCCGGCGCTCGACGCGATCGAGAAGGCCCGGGCGGACGGTGCGGCGCGCGTCGTGGTGCTCGCCTCCGGTGACCCGGGGTTCTTCGGGATCGTCCGGGTGCTCGCCGAACGTTTCGGCGCGGACGCGCTGGACGTGCGGCCCGGCGCCGCGTCGGTGGCGGTCGCCTTCGCCCGGATCGGGCTGCCGTGGGACGACGCGGTCGTCGTCAGCGCACACGGCCGTGATCTGCGGACCGCGGTCAACGTGTGCCGTGCGCATCCCAAGACGGCGGTGCTGACCGGGCCGGGGGCGGGGGCGGCGGAGCTGGGTGCCGAGCTGGCGTACCGGTCCGCCGACCGTGTGCTCGTGGTGGCGTCGGCGCTCGGCGACCCGGAGCACGAGCGCGTCGAACGGCTCACCCCGGCGCAGGCCGCGGAGCGCGAGTGGGAGGCGGTGAGCGTGGTGCTGTGCCTGGACGAGAGCCGGTCGCTCGCCGCCGGTCAGCGCACCGTCGCCGGGCGGGACCTCGGGCCGTCCCGATGGGCACTGGACGAGAGCGCGTTCGCGCACCGCGACTCGATGATCACCAAGTTGGAGGTGCGGGCCCTCGCGCTGGCCCGGCTCGGGCCGCGTACCGGCGATCTCGTCTGGGACGTCGGCGCAGGCTCCGGCTCGGTGGCCGTGGAGTGCGCCCGGTTCGGCGCGGCGGTGGTGGCGGTGGAGAAGACCGCGGACGGCGTCGGACGGATCCGGGCCAACGCGGCCGCGCACGGCGTGGACGTCCGCGCGGTGCACGGGTCGGCGCCCACGGTGCTCTCCCAACTGCCGGACCCGGACGCCGTGTTCATCGGCGGTGGCGGTGCCGACCTGCCCTCCGTCGTCGCGGCCTCGGCCCGGCGAGCCCGCCGCACCGTCGTGGTCGCGCTGGCGGCGCTGGACCGGGTGCCCGCGGTGCGCGGCGCCCTGATCGCGGCTGGTTTCACCGCGGACGGCGTTCTGCTGAACTCGGCACGGCTGGCGCCGCTGCCGGGTGACGTGACGCGGCTGGCGGCCACGAATCCGGTCTTCCTGCTGTGGGGCGACCGCCCCGTACAAGCGCCTACCGAAGGAGCAGTTCAGTGATCGGCCTGATCTCCGCGACGGCGGCGGGCGCCGTCGCCCGCGACCGGCTCGCCGCCGCCTGGCCCGGCCGCACCCGGGTGTACGAAGGCCCGGTGCGCGACGCCGTGGAGCGCGCGTTCGCGGAGTGCGGGCAGTTGGTGTGCTTCCTCGCGACGGGCGCGGTGGTCCGGCTGGTCGCCCCGCTGCTCGCGGGCAAGACCGCGGATCCGGGCGTGGTGTGCGTCGACGAGGGGCAGCGGTACGCGGTGTCCCTGCTGGGCGGGCACGGCGGTGGCGCCAACGTGCTGGCGGAGCAGGTCGCGGATGTCCTCGGCTGCGAGCCGGTGGTGACGACCGCGACGGACGCGACGGGGGTGCCGGGCCTCGACACGCTCGGCTGGCCCGTGGAGGGCGCGGTGGCGTCCGTGACCCGGGCGGTGCTGGACGGCGACCCGGTGGAACTGCGGGCGGACGTGGTGTGGCCCCTGCCGTCGCTGCCCGCGCATGTGGGGCCCGCCGCCGGTGGCAGCGCGGTACTCCATGTCACGGACCGCGTCATCGACATCGGCGCCGGCGACGCGGTTCTGCGTCCGCCCTCACTGACCATCGGGGTCGGCGCGTCCTCCGGTGCGCCGGCGGACGAGATCGTCGGGTTGATCGAGGAGACACTGCGCGATGTCGGCCTGTCCGCGCTGAGCATCGGCGAACTGGCGACCGTGGACGCGAAGGCGTCGGAGCCGGGCATCGTGGCCGCCGCCGGGCACTTCGGCGTGCCGCTGGTGACCCACGCCGCCGAACGTCTCGCCGACATCGATGTGCCGAACCCGTCCGAGGCGCCCCTCGCCGCCGTGGGCACACCGTCGGTCGCGGAGGCCTCCGCGCTGGCGGGCGGCGGTCAACTCCTGGTGCCCAAGCGGAAGTCGAGCCCCGAAGGACGGGCCGCGATGGCGACCTGCGCGGTGGTCCGCAGGCGCCCGCGCGGCCGCCTCGCCGTGGTCGGACTCGGCCCCGGCGCCCGCGACCTGCTCACCCCGCGGGCTGCCGCCGAACTGCGGCGCGCCTCCGTGCTCGTCGGTCTCGACCAGTACGTCGACCAGATCCGCGACCTGCTGCGGCCCGGCACGCGCATCCTCGCGTCGGGGCTGGGCGCCGAGGAGGAACGGGCGCGCACCGCCGTCGCCGAGGCGTGCGCCGGTCATGCGGTCGCGCTCATCGGCAGCGGCGACGCGGGGGTGTACGCGATGGCCTCCCCGGCGCTCGCCGAGGCGTCGGACGACATCGACGTCGTCGGGGTGCCCGGGGTGACGGCGGCGCTGGCCGCGGCCTCGATCCTCGGCGCTCCGCTGGGCCACGACCATGTGTCGATCAGCCTCTCGGACCTGCACACGCCGTGGGAGGTCATCGAGCGGCGTGTGCGCGCGGCGGCCGAGGCGGACATCATCGTGACCTTCTACAACCCGCGCAGCCGGGGCCGGGACTGGCAGTTGCCGAAGGCACTGGCCATCCTCGCCGAGCACCGGGCGCCGGACACCCCGGTGGGCGTCGTGCGCAACGCGTCCCGGCCGGACGAATCCAGCCGCATGACGACCCTCGCCGGAGTGGATCCGGCGACGGTGGACATGATGACGGTCGTGACGGTCGGCAACACGGCCACCCGGGACATCGCGGGCCGCATGGTGACCCCCCGTGGCTACCGGTGGCAGTCATGACCCCGCGCACCGCCCCTTCCCCACGTCCCACGCCGCATCCCGGAGCCGCCCTGTGCACCGCGTCGTTCACCCCATCGAGCAGGAGTCGTTCCGGCGGCTGCGGGCGCGTCTGGACACGAGCGTCTTCCCGCCCCTGACCCGTGCCGTCGTGGAGCGCGTCGTCCACTCGGCCGCCGATCTGGACTACGCGGCCGATCTCGTCTGCGACGAGGCCTCGTTGACGGCGGCGCACGCCGCCCTGCACGCGGGCGCCCCCGTGGTGACCGATGTGGAAATGGTCGCCGCCGGGATCACCCGCCGCAAGACCGTCTGCCGGCTGAGGGACGCCACCGCCGGTCCCGGGCTCACCCGCTCCGCCCACGCCGTACGCCTCGCGTACGAGCAGGTCGGCCCGGGCGCCGTCTGGGTCGTCGGGTGCGCTCCCACCGCCCTGGAGGAACTACTGGTGCTCGACGCCGAGCCGGCGCTCGTCATCGGTCTGCCCGTCGGCTTCGTCGGAGCCGTCGAATCCAAGGCCGCGCTGCGCGAGAGCGGGCTGCCGGCCGTGAGCAATGTGTCCGAGAAAGGCGGCAGCGCCGTCGCCGCGGCGGCGCTGAACGCCCTGCTGTACCACCCCCACACCGAGGAGAACGCGTGACCACCCCGCCCGCACTGCTGATCGCCGGCCACGGCACCCGTGACGAAGCGGGGGCCGAGGCATTCCGGGACTTCGTACGGGAGCTGGGCCGCCGGCACCCCGAACTCCCCGTCGCCGGCGGCTTCATCGAGCTGTCCCCGCCGCCGCTCGGCGAAGCCGTCACCGAACTGGTGGAGCGGGGCGTGAAACGCTTCGCGGCGGTGCCGCTCATGCTGGTGTCCGCCGGGCACGCCAAGGGCGACATCCCGGCCGCGCTGGCCCGTGAGAAGGAGCGGCACCCCGGCATCTCGTACACCTACGGGCGTCCCCTCGGCCCGCATCCGTCGCTGCTGCGGGTGCTGGAGCGGCGGCTCGACGAGGCGCTCGGCGGTACCTCCCGCACCCCGGGCGACCGCGCCGACGTCACCGTGCTGCTGGTGGGCCGGGGTTCGACCGACCCGGACGCCAACGCCGAGGTGCTGAAGGCGGCCCGGCTGTTGTGGGAGGGCCGTGGTTACGCCGGCGTGGAGACGGCCTTCGTCTCGCTCGCCGCGCCCGACGTGCCGAGCGGGCTCGACCGGTGTGTGCTGCTGGGCGCGCGCCGCATCGTCGTGCTGCCGTACTTCCTGTTCACCGGAATCCTGCCGGAGCGGGTGCGCGCGCAGACGCAGGGCTGGGCGGAGGCGCACCCGGATGTGGAGGTGTTCTCGGCCGATGTCGTGGGCCCCACGGAGGAGTTGCTCGACCTGGTGATGGAGCGCTACCGCGAGGCGGTCGCCGGAGACATCCGGATGAACTGCGACACCTGCGTGTACCGCGTCGCGCTGCCGGGGTTCGAGGACAAGGTGGCGATGCCGCAGCAGCCGCACTTCCATCCGGACGACGACGGACATCACCACGGCCATCACCACAGCAGCCATGCACACGCACACTGACGGACACGATCTGCGTCACCACGGTGACGCGGAGGTGCGGGACGCGGCGTCGGGTCTGACCGATCTCGCGGTCAATGTGCGGACGGGCACTCCGCCGCCGTGGCTGCGCGAGCGCATAGCCGGTTCGCTGACGGGCCTCGCGGCCTACCCGGACGGGCGGTCCGCTCGCGCCGCCGTGGCCGCCCGGCACGGTCTTCCGGTGGAGCGGGTGCTGCTGACGGCGGGCGCGGCCGAGGCATTCGTGCTGCTGGCCCGCGCCCTGACGCTGCGTCATCCGCTGGTGGTGCATCCGCAGTTCACCGAGCCCGAGGCGGCGCTGCGGGACGCGGGCCACCAAGTTGTGCGACTGCTGCTGCGGGAGCAGGACGGCTTCCGGCTCGATCCCCCCGCGGTTCCGGACGCGGCCGATCTGGTGATGGTCGGCAATCCGACCAATCCCACGTCCGTCCTCCATCCGGCTGTCGCCGTCGAGCGGCTGGCCCGTCCGGGCCGGCTGCTGGTGGTGGACGAGGCGTTCATGGACGCCGTGCCGGACGAGTCCGAGAGCCTGGCGGACCGTACGGACGTCCCCGGGCTGGTCGTGCTGCGCAGCCTCACCAAGACCTGGGGGCTCGCGGGCCTGCGGATCGGCTATGTGCTGGCCGATCCGGGGACGATCGCGACGCTGGAGCGGGCACAGCCGCTGTGGCCGGTGTCGACGCCGGCCCTGGCGGCGGCGGAGGCGTGCATGAGTCCGGCGGCGCTGAAGGAGGCGGCGCAGGCGGCCACGCTGATCGCCGTGGAGCGCGCCCATCTGCTGGCGGGACTGGCGGAGTTCGACGAGGTACGGGTGGTGGAGGCGGCCGAGGCCCCCTTCGTCCTCGTCCATGTGCGTCGCGGCGCCGAGGTCCGCGAGCAGCTGCGCAGGCTGGGCTTCGCGGCCCGGCGGGGCGACACGTTCCCCGGGCTCGGGCCCGGCTGGCTGCGGCTCGCGGTGCGGGACAGGACGACGACCAACCGTTTTCTCCAGGCGCTGGACCAGGCGTTGACGATGGTCGGGTAGGGGGATGGCCGGCCAGGGGCCCGGGGTCCCCCCGGGCCCCGGATCCCTCCTTCCCCGTCCCCGGATCCGCTCCCCCGGGCCCGCGCTCCCCCCCGCCCCCCGGGCCGCACTTCCCCCGCCCCCGGGTCCGCGCTCCCCCGGCGCCGCCCCCCGGCTCGCTGTCGCGGCCCGTCCGTCCGCCCCCGGCTGGCTGTCGCGGGCGCTCCGGTCAGCCGCGCGCGCGGCTGCGGGCGACGACGACCGCGGCGCCGCCGAGCCCCAGCAGAAGCGCCGAACCGCCCGCGAGGTAGATCGTGGTGGCGCTGCCGCCGGTCTCGGCGAGGTTCTCCTGCGGGGCCTGCGTGGGCTCACCACCGGACTGCGCCTGGACGCCGGTGGTCGGCTCCTCCGTGGGCGCCTTCGAGGGCTCCTCCTTCTCCGGCTCCCGGGCCGTGGGCGTTTCGCAGGTCGCCTCGGCCAGGGTGACGGAACCGTTGACCTCCGCGACGTTCAGCTTGAGTGGGTTCACCGCGATCTCGAGTTCGAGGGCGGTGGCCGCCGCCGTACGGGACGTGACGCGGGTCGAGGAGAGTTCGAGCGTGACCTCGCCGACCCCGGGCACCTCGATCAGCGTCGGACCGCCTGCCGTGAGCGTGACCTTCTTGCCGAGCACCCGCACATGCCCGAGAAGGTTCGACTCGGCCACCGGCTTGCGGCCCGTCTCGCACACCGCCTTCGAGGTGACCTGCTGGATCTCGATGAGGGACAGCAGCGGCAGGCCGGGGACATGCACCTTGGCACGCGCCAGTGAGGTGTACCCCTCGGCCTTCTTGCGGTCGGCGGTGGCCTTCGCGGTGGCGACGTCAGCGCGCAGCACCTGGAAGGGCCTGCCGCCGTCGACCCCGTCCAACTCGACCGTGAGCGCGGTCTTGTCGGCACCGGCCGGGGCCTGTACTTCGTTGAGGGAGGCGCGGAGCGGGACATTGACGGTCTTGTTGAGCAGGGACACGTCGAGGCCGGTACGGAGCACGACCGCACTCGCCCGTCCCTCGCCGCCGCCGGTGGCGTGCGCCGGACCGGCCAGGGCGGCCGGCACGGCCATCAGCGCGACCGCGGCCGTGGCGGCCGCGCAGCGGCGTGCGGGCATGCGGAAGGCGTTGCTGTTCACGGTGGTGGAACCCCCACAGGAGACACGGCGTCGCCCGCCGCCCACGGGGACACGTGGGCGGCGGCGACCGAGACACCGGAATCTTTACGCACGGAGAGTGAACTGACAGACACCTGGCGTCGGTTCACCCCAAAGGGGGGTTTCCGTGACTGCATTCGATTCTTGATGCACGCACGTTCCCCCGACGCGCCGTGGACACCCCCGCCAGGGAGGTGCGCCGGTCCACCCGGGGTCGCGGACGGGTCGCGCACGGAAGTGCTTCAACGAACGGCCGGGGCGCCGGGTCACGCTCGGTCAACACGGTGACGCGGGCGCGGTCAACACGTTGGCGGGCCCGGTCGACACGGTGACGCGGGGCGCCGGCACGGTGACGCGGGCCTGGCGGCCCGGAGACGACGGCACGGGTCAGCTTGCGGTGTCCGTGCCGGTCTCTGTGTCCGTGCCGGAGTCGCGGTCCGGGACCGGCTCGGGGCGGCTGCGTGACGTGGGTGCCGTCAGCCGACGACCTGCCCGTTCAGGACCACCCGCCGCGGTGCCGCCAGCGCCCGCACGTCCGCCCGCGGATCCGTGCCGTACACGACGAGGTCCGCCGGAGCGCCCTCCTGGAGGGCAGGCCGGCCCAGCCACTCGCGTGCGCCCCACGCGGTCGCCGAGAGGGCCTCCACGGGCGGGATACCGGCCCGTACGAGCTCGGCCACCTCCGCCGCCACCAGGCCGTGGGCCAGCGAACCGCCCGCGTCCGTACCGACGAAGACCGGAACGCCCGCGTCGTACGCCGCGCGCACGGTGTCGTAGCGGCGCTCGTACAGCCGCCGCATATGGGCCGACCAGACGGGGAACCTGGACTCGCCGCCGGCCGCGAGCGCCGGGAACGTGGCGATGTTGACCAGGGTCGGGACGATGGCCACGCCGCGCTCCGCGAACAGCGGGATGGTGTCCTCGGTGAGTCCGGTCGCGTGCTCGATGCAGTCGATGCCGGCCTCGACCAGGTCACGCAGCGCGTCCTCGGCGAAGCAGTGCGCGGTGACCCGCGCGCCCAGTCGGTGCGCCTCGGCGATGGCGGCCTCGACGGCGCCGCGCGGCCAGCAGGCGGTCAGGTCGCCCGCCTCCCGGTCGATCCAGTCGCCGACGAGCTTGACCCAGCCGTCGCCGCGACGGGCCTCGGCGCCGACGTAGGCCACCAGGTCCTCGGGCTCGATCTCGTGGGCGAAGTTGCGGATGTAGCGGCGGGTGCGGGCGATGTGCCGGCCCGCCCTGATGATCTTCGGCAGATCGTCGCGGTCGTCGATCCAGCGGGTGTCGGAGGGGGATCCGGCGTCCCGGATGAGCAGCGTGCCCGCCTCACGGTCGGTGAGCGCCTGCTTCTCACTGGTCGCCTCGTCCACCGCGCCGTGGTGGTCCAGCCCGACGTGGCAGTGCGCGTCGACGAGGCCCGGGAGCACCCACCCCTCGACGGTCGTCGTCTCCCCGGACGGCCGGTCGTAGCTGACGCGTCCGTCGACGACCCACAGCTCGTCGCGGACGTCCTCCGGGCCGACGAGCACCCGCCCCTTCACATGCAGCGTCACGTGATCCCTCATGCCCAGCACTGTACGAGGGCGTGGGTAGGCTCGGCCGGGAGGACCGTGAACACCGCGACGAAGAAGGCACCACCGTGACGCACCCCCTGCTCGACCTGGCCCCGCTCACCGCCGCGCAGTTCGCCGGCATCGAACGGAGGGTCGCCGCGCTGCTCGGCACCGAGCAGGATGTGGTGATCATGCAGGGCGAGGCCCTGCTCCCGCTGGAGGGGTGCATCCGCGGTGCCGCGCGTCCGGGTTCCACCGCGCTGAACGTGGTGACCGGGCCGTACGGACAGACCTTCGGGAACTGGCTGCGGGACTGCGGCGCCCAGGTCGTCGACCTCGAGATCCCCTTCCACACGTCGGTCACCGCGGACCAGGTGGAGCAGGCGCTGTCCGCGCACCCGGAGATCGACTTCGTCTCGCTGGTGCACGCCGAGGCAGCCACGGGCAACACCAACCCCGTCGCCCCGATCGGTGAGGTCGTCCGCGCCCACGGTGCGCTCTTCATGCTCGACGCTGTGGCGTCGGTGGCGGCCGAGCCGCTGCTGCCGGACGCCTGGGGCGTGGATCTGTGCGTGATCGGCGCCCAGAAGGCGATGGGCGGCCCCGCCGGGGTCTCGGCGGTGTCGGTGAGCGAGCGCGCCTGGGAGCGGATTTCGGCCAATCCCGCGGCGCCGAGGCGCTCGTACCTCTCCCTGCTGGACTGGAAGGAGCGGTGGATCGACGGCGGCCGCAGCGCACTTCTGCACGCTCCCGCCCAGTTGGAGATGCTGGCGCTGGAGGCCTGTGTGGAGCGCATCGAGACGGAGGGTCTCGACGCGGTGACAGCCCGCCACGCCTCGGCGGCGACGGCCACCCGCGCGGGTGTCACGGCTCTCGGCGGCGGCCTCGAACCGTATGTGCACGAGGCGAGGGACGCTGCCCCGGTGGCGACGACCCTGCGCACCCCGCCCGGCGTGGACGCCGCCGAGCTGGTGGCCGGGGCGCTGGCCGCCGACCCCTCCCTGCCGCTGATCGCCGGTGGCGGCGCGCTGTCCAAGGAGATGATCCGGGTCAATCACTACGGCGTGGACGCCACCCGTGGCGTGGTGCAGTCCTCCCTCGCCGCGCTGGGTGCCGCGCTCGCGGAGACCGGCGTGCGGGCGGACCTGGAGGCCGCTCGCCGCGCGGTCACCGAAGCCTGGCGCTGAGGCCACGGGGCCCGGCGCCGGGATCCTGCCCCGGGGTCGGGCCCGCCTTTCCTGGAATTCTTCCGGAGAGTGAACGGCATTTCTCACAGCGTCAAAGTCCGCGCCAATAAAGCAATTCTAAGAATTCTTTTACCACTGGCAGCTTCCCGACTTCTCCTGCCCCCGTTGGACGACCCTAAACGTCCAGGATCCATCAAGAATCCGATGGGTGATTCGTGTGCATCTCGAAGTCGTTACGGACGTGTGACCGACCCCACAAAGCGCCCGATTCGCCGCCTATCTACCGGGCATATCGCCTCATATCGCCCCCTGCGCGCCCTAAGGCTCACGCACGCGCGATAACACATGAGGAGACTCCAGCCAACCCCTCGCGACAATGCATTTTTTGAATTTGCTCGGTAAATTGCATCGACATGACCGCCGCACAAGAAGACCTTGTACGAGCCACTTCCCCGAGCGAATTCACGGAGATCGACACCCCACGAGTGGAGGACGGAGCCGCGATCTGGCGCATTGCCCGCGACTCCGAGGTCCTGGACCTCAACTCCTCGTACAGCTACCTGCTGTGGTGTCGCGACTTCGCGGCCACATCTCTGGTGGCGCGTGACGCGAGCGGCGAGCCGATCGCCTTCGTCACCGGCTACGCCCGCCCCGACCGCCCCGAGACCCTGGTCGTCTGGCAGGTCGCCGTCGACCGGGAGCACCAGGGGCAGGGACTCGCCGGTGTGCTGCTGGACGCGCTGACCGTCAAGGTCACCGGCGACCGCGGCGTGACGCAGATCGAGACGACCATCACGCCGGACAACACGGCGTCCGACCGGTTGTTCACCTCCTACGCCAAGCGCCACGGCGCACGGCTCGAACGCGAAGTCCTCTTCGACGGCGATCTGTTCCCCGAGGGAACCCATCTGCCGGAAGTTCTGTACCGCATCGGCCCCATCTCCGCCTGATCCCCCCACTTCTGGAGACTGCTGTGACCATCACCCCGCCCGCCCTGAGTGTCTTCGAGACCCTGGAGTCGGAGGTGCGCAGCTACTGCCGCGGTTGGCCCGCAGTGTTCGACCGTGCGCAGGGCAGCTACCTCCACGACGAGGACGGCCACACCTACCTGGACTTCTTCGCCGGAGCCGGCTCGCTCAACTACGGACACAACAACCCGGTGCTGAAACGCGCGCTGATCGACTACATCGAGCGTGACGGCATCACCCACGGCCTGGACATGGCGACGGTGGCCAAACGGGCCTTCCTGGAGTCGTTCCAGAACGTGATCCTTCGGCCGCGCGATCTGCCGTACAAGGTCATGTTCCCCGGCCCGACGGGCACCAACGCCGTCGAGGCTGCCCTGAAACTGGCCCGTAAGGTCAAGGGCCGCGAGTCGGTCGTCTCGTTCACCAACGCCTTCCACGGCATGTCGCTCGGCTCCCTGGCCGTCACCGGCAACGCCTTCAAGCGGGCCGGCGCCGGCATTCCGCTGGTGCACGGCACGCCGATGCCGTTCGACAACTACTTCGACGGCCAGGTCCCCGACTTCCTGTGGTTCGAGCGGCTGCTGGAGGACCAGGGCTCCGGGCTCAACAAGCCGGCCGCCGTGATCGTCGAGACCGTGCAGGGCGAGGGCGGCATCAATGTCGCCCGGGCCGAGTGGCTGCGCGCGCTCCAGGACCTGTGCCACCGCCAGGACATGCTGCTGATCGTCGACGACATCCAGATGGGCTGCGGCCGTACCGGCGGCTTCTTCTCCTTCGAGGAGGCCGGCATCACCCCGGACATCGTGACGCTGTCGAAGTCGATCAGCGGCTACGGACTGCCCATGTCGCTCTGCCTGTTCAAGCCGGAGCTGGATGTCTGGGAGCCCGGCGAGCACAACGGCACCTTCCGCGGCAACAACCCCGCGTTCGTCACCGCCGCCGCCGCGCTCGACACCTACTGGGCCGACGGCCAGATGGAGAAGCAGACCCTCGCCCGCGGTGAGCAGGTCGAGCAGGCGCTGCTGGCCATCGTCGCCGAGAGCGGCGACACCGGGCTCAGCTTCCGTGGACGCGGACTGGTCTGGGGCCTGGAGTTCACCGACAAGCCGCGCGCATCGGCCGTCTGCGCCCGCGCGTTCGAGCTGGGGCTGCTGCTGGAGACCTCCGGCCCGGAGAGCGAGGTGGTCAAGCTGCTTCCCGCGCTCACCGTCACGCCCGACGAGCTCGACGAGGGCCTGCGCATCCTGGCCCGCGCGGTCCGCGAGACCGCCTGACACCCGTACCTGAAGGAAAGGCATCAACTCACCGTGCTAGTCCGATCGTTCAAGGACATCGAGAACACCGATCGCCATGTGCGCTCCGCATCCGGCACCTGGGAGAGCAAGCGCATCGTGCTCGCCAAGGAGAAGGTCGGTTTCTCGCTCCACGAGACCGTGCTGTACGCGGGTACGGAGACGTCGATGTGGTACGCGAACCACATCGAGGCCGTGCTCTGCGTGGAGGGTGAGGCCGAACTCACCGACGACGAGACCGGCGAGACCCACTGGATCGAGCCCGGCACGATGTACCTGCTGGACGGGCACGAGCGCCACACGCTCCGCCCGAAGACCGATTTCCGCTGTGTCTGTGTCTTCAACCCGCCCGTCACCGGACGGGAGGACCACGACGAGAACGGCGTCTACCCACTGCTCACCGAGGAGGGCTGAAGAATGACCACCGCCGCTGTACGCACCGATCTCTACCCGACCCGAGGCGTTGGCGAGGTGGTGACCCCCCGCCAGGACCCGGTCGTCTGGTCGCCGCCGGGCGCTCCGGGGCCGATCGACCAGAGTGATCTGACAGGCTTCGAGCGCGACGGATTCCTCACGGTCGAGGAGCTGATCTCGGACGACGAGGTCGCGCTCTACCGTGCCGAGCTGGACCGGCTGATCGCCGACCCGGCCGTCCGCGCCGACGAGCGCTCGATCATCGAGCCGACGTCGCAGGACGTGCGCTCGGTCTTCGAGGTCCACAAGCTGAGCGAGGTCTTCGCCTCGCTGGTGCGCGACGAGCGGGTGGTGGGCCGGGCCCGCCAGATCCTCGGCTCGGACGTGTACGTCCACCAGTCGCGGATCAATGTGAAGCCGGGCTTCGGCGCCTCGGGCTTCTACTGGCACTCGGACTTCGAGACCTGGCACGCCGAGGACGGGCTGCCGAACATGCGCACCGTCTCGGTCTCGATCGCGCTGACCGAGAACCGTGACACCAACGGCGGCCTGATGATCATGCCCGGTTCGCACAAGTCGTTCCTGGGCTGTGCGGGCGAGACGCCGAAGGACAACTACAAGAAGTCGCTGCAGATGCAGGACGCCGGTACACCCTCGGACGCCGCGCTGACCCGGTTCGCGGACCGGCACGGCATCCGGCTGTTCACCGGCCGGGCGGGGTCGGCGACCTGGTTCGACTGCAACTGCATGCACGGCTCCGGTGACAACATCACGCCGTACGCCCGCAGCAACGTCTTCATCGTGTTCAACAGTGTGGAGAACGCCGCGCAGGAGCCTTTCGCCGCTCCGGTGCCGCGTCCGGAGTTCATCGGGGCACGGGACTTCACCCCCGTGCGCTGACACGTCGTGCGCCGACACGTCGTGCGCCGACAGGCTTCCGCGGCCAAGGGCCCGGCGCCCCTCCTCGTGAGGGGCGCCGGGCCCTTGGCCGTACAACTGCCCTGGTGACTGGGGTACTTACCGGGCTACCGGGTCGGGTAGTCGGTGTACCCCTGATCGCCGCCACCGAAGAACGACGCGGTGTCCGGCGTGTTGTAGGGGCCCTCGGTCCGCAGCCGGGCGGGCAGGTCCGGGTTGGCGAGGAACAGCGCGCCGAAGGCGAGGATGTCGGCGATCCCGTCCTCGATCAACGGCAGGACACGGTGGTCGGTGGGGCCCTCCGTCACGGGGTTCAGGATGAGCGTGCCGCTGAACTGCTTGCGCAGGGCGAGGGTCACGTCCCGGGCACCCGCGTGGGTCTCGGTGACGTGCAGATAGCCGAGGCCCAGCGGTTCCAACTGCTCGACCAGCGCCGGGTAGAGGGCTTCCGTGTCGGTCTCCGCGATGTCGTTGTACACGTTGCCGGGCGAGAGCCGCAGTCCGGTGCGCTCGGCGCCGATGGCCGCGGCGACGGCCTTGGTCACCTCCACCGCGAAGCGGATGCGGTTCTCGACCGGACCTCCCCACTCGTCGGTGCGCAGGTTGGTGTTGGGCGCCAGGAACTGGTGGATGAGGTAACCGTTGGCGCCGTGCAGTTCGACGCCGTCGAAACCGGCCGCGACCGCGTTGCGCGCGGCGCCGGCGAAGTCGTCCACGACCGCGCGGATCTCCTCGGCGGTCAGCGCGCGCGGGGCGAGGAAGTCCTTCGGGCCCTCGTGCGTGAACAGCTGACCGGCGGCCGCCACGGCGGACGGTGCCACGCTGCTCCGGCCGTCGGGGAAGAGCACCGGGTGGCCGATGCGTCCGGCATGCATGATCTGGGCGAAGATCGTGCCGCCCTTCGCGTGCACGGCATCGGTGACCCTGCGCCAGGCGGCCACCTGCTCGTCACTGTGCAGTCCGGGGGTGTCGGGGTAGCCCTGTCCGGTCACGGACGGCTGGATGCCCTCGGTGATGATCAGCCCCGCACCGGCACGCTGGCTGTAGTACTCCACCGTGGAGTCGGTGACGGTCAGGCCGTCGCCGAACGCCCTGCTGCGGGTCATCGGCGCCATGGCGATGCGGTTGCCGAGCTGTGTACCGGCCAGGTCGATCGGGTCGAAGACGGTGGTCATGAGGGGCTCCCGGAGATTTATGTGGTCGGCCAAGTATCCGTGCCGAGTGCCACTGTAGCGGATTAATTGGCCGACCAAGGTAAAGTTGTCCGCGAGACTGTCCCCGACGACAGCACCTCGCCCGAGAAGGAGGGCCGATGATGTCCGAGACCGCGGCCGACCCCGCCTGTGCGGCCCCTCTGCCGGGCTCCGCGCTCGGCGGTCCCGTCAGCCATGCCGTGTCCCGGGTCGCCCGGCTGCACCGCATGGCCGCGGGCAAGCTCCTCAAGAGCGCGGGCCTCTACCCGGGGCAGGAGTTCGTGATGATGCACCTGTGGGACGCCGGGCCGGTGCGACAGTCCGAGCTGATCAAGGCCGTGGAGCTCGACCCGTCCACCGTCACCAAGATGCTCCAGCGGCTGGAGCAGGCCGGGCACGTCCGTCGCTCTCCCGACTCCGCCGACCGGCGCGCCGTCCTGATCGAGGCCACCGCCGACAGCTGCGCGCTGCACTCCGCGGTGGCGGAGGCCTGGACGAACCTGGAGGAGCACACGCTCCACGGGCTGAGCGCCGACGAACGCGCCGAACTGGTCCGGCTGCTGGCGAAGGTCGAGGAGAACCTCTGCGGGCAGTCCGGGGACTGCCCCGCCCGGACCGAGGGCGCGGCCGAGTAGTCCCTCGCCGGGGCCGAGGGCGCAGCCGAGTGGTCACTCGCCACTCCGCCCCGCCCCGCCCGGGCCGAGGGCGCAGCCGAGCAGTCACTCGCCACTCCGCCCCGCCCGGACCGATAGCGCGGCCGAACAGTCCCCGCCGCTCGGCCGCCCCCGCCGCTCAGCCCGCGAGCACGTCCAGAGCCCGGTCCACGTCGGCGGCCGAGTTGTAGAGGTGAAACGCGGCTCGGAGGTTCCCCGACCGGGCCGACACCACGACACCCGCGCGGGCGAGGTCGGCCACCCGGTCGTCGAGCCCCGGCACGGCGACGACGGCCGACTCGCCCGGCACGGCCTCGTACCCCAGCCGCGCCACTCCGTCACGGAACCGCCGGGCCAGCGCGGTGTCGTGGGCGTGCACGGCGTCGATGCCGATCTCCTCCAGCAGCGCGAGCGACTGCTCGGCCGCGTGGTAGGACGGGAAGGCCGGCGGCTCGTCGAAGCGGCGGGCCGAGCGGGCGAGCTCCCCGACCGGGCCGTAGATCGACCCGTTCTCGTCCTCGGCGGCGAACGGCCCCGCGTGGATCGGCACCACCGACCGCTGCGCGTCCTCGCCCACGGTCAGGAACGAGACCCCACGGGGGCACATCAGGAACTTGAACGCGCCCGTGACAGTGAAGTCCCACGCGTCCGCGTCCAGCGGCAGCCAGCCCGCCGACTGGCTGGCGTCGAGGAGTGTCCGGGCGCCATGCGCGGCCGCCGCGGCCCGCACCGCCGGCAGATCGGCGATCCGGCCGTCCGACGACTGCACCGAGGAGAGGGCGACCAGAGCCGTCCCGGGCCGCACCGCCTCCGCGAGAACGTCCAGCGGCACGAAGCGCAGCTTGAGGTCGCCGCGCACGGCGAACGGGGTGATCACCGAGGAGTAGTCGCCCTCCGGGAAGAGGATCTCCGAGCCGGGCGGAAAGGACTGCGCGACGAGTCCGACGTGCACCGCGACCGAACCGCCCACGGCCACCCGGGCCTCGTCCGTACCGGTCAGCCGGGCGAAGGACCGGCGGACGGCACCCACTCTCGGCCAGTCGCCGGCCCCGCCGGGCCGGCCGCCCACGAGCTCCTCGGCCAGTGCCGTGAGGGCATCGGCCGCGCGGCGGGGCAGCAGCCCGGCGCTACAGGTGTTCAGATACGTCTTGTCCGGCGCGAACGCGGCACCGCCCAGGGTCTCCATGAGATCACCCTGCGGTGCGGTCAACCGCAGGTCAACAGCGGATCGTTGAGGGGTACCCGTCAGCAATGCTTCATCGTCGGGCGCCCGCACCGCACGATCAGCGCTGCGGTACCTCGCAGGAGCCGTCGGTGTCGCACGCGGGAGCGTCCGCGCCGTCCACGGCGACGGGCGTGAGGGTCCGGCCCTGCCAGGCCTGCTCCAGCGCCTGGGTGAACAGTTCGGCCGGCTGACCGCCGGAGATGCCGTAGCGCCGGTCGAGAACGAAGAAGGGCACGCCGTTCGCGCCGAGCTCCGCGGCCTCGCGCTCGTCGGTCCGTACGTCGTCGGCGTACGCGTCCTCGTCGGTGAGCACCGCACGGGCCTCGTCCGCGTCCAGTCCCGCCTCGACCGCGAGCTCGACCAGCACCTCGGCGTCGAAGACCGAGCGCTCCTCGGCGAAGTTGGCGCGGTAGGCGAGGTCGAGCAGTTCGTCCTGACGGCCGCGGGCCTTGGCGAGGTGCAGCAGACGGTGGATGTCGAAGGTGCTGCCGTGGTCGCGCCCCTCGGTGCGGTAGCCGAGGCCCTCGGAGCGGGCGTTGGAGGCGACGTGCTCCTCCATGGCCTGTGCCTCCTCCCGGCTGCGCCCGTACTTCAGGGCCAGCATGTCGACGACGGGCGCGGTGTCGCCCTTGGCGCGGCCCGGGTCGAGCTCGAAGGACCGGTGCACGACCTCGACCTGGTCACGGTGGGCGAAGTCGGCGAGCCCCTTCTCGAAGCGCGCCTTGCCGATGTAGCACCACGGGCAGGCGATGTCGCTCCAGATCTCGACGCGCATGCTGATTCTCTCCAGGGTCCGGACGGTACGGAGGCCACCTCCGCTCCGACGTGAACACCCGCGGCACCCGGCTCATTCCACGCCGGGCGGCACGGTGAGCCGCAGCAACAGATGATCGCCCGAGAATGGCTCGTCCGGGTCGGGTCTCCAGCCGTGTGCGGCGTAGAAGTCCTGGGCGCGCCGGTTGTGCGCGAAGACCTCCAGCCGGGCCGTGGCCACGCCCGCCAGGCGCCAGCCCGCCACGCACGCCTGGTGCAGCGCGGTGCCGATACCGGCGCGCCAGAGCGCGGGGTGGACATGGAGCTGGGTGAGCGTCATGACGCCGTCGATCGCGCGGGAGGCCGCGACGCCCGCGAGGGCCCCGTCCCGTTCCGCGCAGATCACGGCACCGCGCTCGATGGCCGCCGCCCAGCCCGCGCGGGTGCGGGCGTGTTCGGCCGGGCCGCCGAAGGCCTCGTCCGGCAGGTGCCCGCGGTAGTAGGTGGCACGGGCCTCGGCGTGCAGGGCGGTGACGGCGTCGAGGTCGGCCAGGGCGGCTGGTCTGATCACGGTGCGGGGGACGTGTGCGGCAGGCCCCGCGGTTGCGGGCCGGGGTCAGGAACCGTCGCGCAGCCCGTCCGGCCAGCCCTCGCGGAACTCGATCTCGTCGAAGGTCACGACGCATCCCTCGCCGACCGGCGACTGGGCGAGGAACCCGACGAGAGCGGCGCCGGCCTGTTCCTCGGTGCCGAGCGCGAAGATCCGGACGAAGGTCCACCGCTTGCCGTCCGTCGACGCGTGGAAGGCGAAGGCCTTGCCCGTACGGCTGATCCGCAGCCAGACGCTGTCGCCCTCCACCTCGAAGGAGTTGGCGTCGTCGGAATAGCCGCGGGTCACCACCGTGCAGATGGTGGGCCTGTCCGGGGAGAGCTCCAGACAGAGCTTGGCCCACTCCCGCTCACCGACGTGCAGATACAGCACGCCGGCGTCGAAGGCAGCGGCGAACCCGACCGTGACGCGGGCGATCAGCTGGAAGTCCTCCTCCGGCCAGCCGAGCAGACGCGGCGCGTCGGAGGCGGGATCCAGTGAGTCGCCCGCGGGGGGCACGAAACGATCCTGCCGGGCTCCCGCCCAGCCGGTGAGCACCCCTTTCTCGTACGCCCAGTTGGCGTCGGGGCCGTAGGGGCGCAGCGGGAAGGGGAGTTCGGGCAGCTCGATGGAGTCGGTCACCCGCTCAGCTTGCTGGAGTCTCGCGGCGTCCGTCCACCCGACGCGGCAGACCGAGCGGGTTACCGTCCCGCAACTCGGGCGGAAGGAGCGCCTCCGGAGTCGTCTGGTAGGTGACCGGCCGCAGCCACCGCTCGATCGCGGTGGCGCCGACCGACGTGGAGGTGGAGGTGGTCGCCGGGTAGGGCCCGCCGTGGTGCTGGGCGGGTGCGACGGCGACACCGGTCGGCCAGCCGTCCACCAGCACCCGGCCCGCGAGCGGGGTGAGTTCGGCGAGCAGCTCGGCCCCGCGGCCCTCCCCCGCGGCCTCGGCGGCCGAGAGGTGCAGGGTGGCGGTGAGATTGCCGGGCAGGCGCCCGAGCACGGCGGTGATCTCGTCGTCCGAGTCGTACCGCGCGACCACGGTGACCGGGCCGAAGCACTCCTCCAGGAGCAGATCGTGCGGACCGTCGGCGGTGAGCAGCCGCGCCGGCAGGGACAGGAAGCCGGCGCTCACGGTGTGATCACCGCCGGACCCGGGGGTGATCGGGGCCTCGACGAACGGCAGGTCCGCCCGCTCCCGTACGCCCTCGACGAAGGCGCCGCGCATCCGGTGGTCGAGCATCACGCCGGGCTCGGTCTCGCTGACCGCGTCCGTCAGCGACTTCAGCATCCGGTCGCCCGCGTCGCCGGCCGGGGCCAGGACGAAGCCGGGCTTGGTGCAGAACTGCCCCTCCCCGAGGGTCATGGAGCCCGCGAGTCCGGAGCCGATCTGCTCGGCGCGTTCGGCGGCGGCCTCCTCGGTGATCACCACCGGGTTGAGCGAGCCGAGTTCGCCGTGGAAGGGGATGGGGGCGGGGCGGGCCGCGGCGGCGTCGAAGAGGGCGCGTCCGCCGCGTACGGAACCGGTGAAGCCGGCCGCGGCGACCAGCGGGTGCCGGACGAGTTCGACGCCGGCCTCGAAGCCGTGCACGAGGCTCAGCACGTCCTCGGGCAGACCGACCTGCTTCGCGGCCCTGCGCAGCACGGACGCGCACAGCTCGGCGGTAGCCGGATGGTCGGGGTGGGCCTTGACGACGACCGGGCAGCCCGCGGCGAGCGCGCTGGCGGTGTCGCCGCCGGGCACGGAGAAGGCGAGCGGGAAGTTGCTGGCGGCATAGACGGCGACGACACCGAGGGGGATCTTGTAGCGGCGCAGGTCGGGCCACGGCGGGGTGCGGTTCGCGTCCGCGTGGTCGATGTGGATGTCGAGATACGCACCCTCGTCGACGACTTCGGCGAACGCCCGCAACTGCGCTGTGGTGCGCGCGAGTTCACCGGTGAGACGGGTGGGGCCGAGCGCGGTCTCGGCGTCGGCCGCTTCGATGACGTGCTCGCGGGCCTCGTCGAGCAGGTCGGCGGCGGTGCGGAGCAGACGCGCGCGTACACTCCGGTCGGCGAGGGCGGGGCGGGCGGCGTGGGCGGAACGGACCACGCGGTCGATCTCCTCGGCCGTCGACTCCACCGCAACCTGCTCCCGCGGGTTCCCGGTTCGGGGGTCGACACTCCAGACTGATGCTGCTGCCACCGCGGTTTCCTTCCCGGTCTTCTTGCCACCCACCAGGAGTTGTTCGGTATTCTGAACAGCGTTCCCGATGGTGAATGTACGGGGACTCTATTTCCGGGCGTTCTGCGCGGTCAAGAAGGAGCGAGAGCAATGTCGACGGCGGATTCTGGTGGGGCACAGGTCAAGTCCGCGGTGCGGACGGTAGAACTGCTCGAGTACTTCGCCGGACGCCCCGGCATGCACTCCCTGGCCGCGGTCCAGGAGGCCGTCGGCTACCCGAAGTCCAGCCTCTACATGCTGTTGCGGACCCTGGTCGAGCTGGGCTGGGTGGAGACCGACGCCACCGGCACGCGCTACGGCATCGGCGTGCGCGCGCTGCTGGTCGGCACCTCCTACATCGACGGCGACGAGGTCGTGGCGGCCGCCCGGCCGACGCTGGACCGGCTCTCCGACGACACCACCGAGACCATCCACCTCGCCCGCCTCGACGGGACGAACGTCGTCTACCTCGCCACCCGGCAGTCGCAGCACTACCTGCGCCCCTTCACCCGCGTCGGCCGCAGGCTGCCGGCCCATTCCACCTCGCTCGGCAAGGCCCTGCTCGCCACCCACAGCGACGAGCAGGTGCGCAAGATGCTCCCGGAGACCCTGTCGTCCCTGACCGAGCACACCCTCACCGACCGCGAGAAGCTCATCGAGGAACTGCACCTCATCCGCGAGCAGGGCTACGCCGTGGACCGCGAGGAGAACACCCTCGGGCTGCGCTGTTTCGGCATCGCGATCCCCTACCGCACACCGGCCCGTGACGCGATCAGCTGCTCGGTCCCGGTGGCCCGGCTCACCCCCGCCCACGAGCAGATGATCAAGGACGCACTGTTCGACGCGCGCGACCGCCTCACCCTCGCGACGCGCAGACTCTGACCGTCCGGCTCACACTCGCGACGCGACCGTCCGCCTCACCCTCGCGACGCGCAGACTCTGACCGTCCGGCACACGCCTCCGTCGCGCAGGCTCTCGGCTGACGCATTTGTCGCGCAGGCTCCGACTCGCATGCCCCCGGCCGCACGCGCTGACAGACCGCACCCGCCCCGGCCGCACGCGCCGACGACCCACCGCACCCGCGCGATCCGCAGGCTCCGGCGACCCGCCTCCGCCGCGCGGCGGAGGCGGTTCCTCATCACGCACGAGGTGCGCACGGTCACCGCCCGGGAGCGTGGAGCCATGACCCGGACACCTCTCGCCCCCGCGCCTCCCGCCACGGTACGGCCGTCACGCGCCACCGCCGTCCTGCGCGCCGTGGCGATCGCCGCCTGCGTCCCGTACGTCGCCCTGAAGACCGCGTGGATGGCGGGCAGCACCATCGGCATACCCGAGGGGAGCGTCCTGCTGGACAGCCGCGCGACGCTGGGACTCGTCAACGGCGTCACCGTCCTGATGGACTCGGCCGTCGTGGTCCTCGCGCTGCTGCTCACCCGGCCGTGGGGGCTGCGGGTGCGGACCTGGCTGCTCGCCTTCCCCCTCTGGGTCGCCGCCGGGCTGCTCTCGCCGATCATGGCCGGCTACCCGCTCCAGCTGCTCGTCTCCGCCCTCGGCGGGACGACGTCCGCGGACACCGCCGTCGAGCCGTTCCTCGACGACTGGGTCTTCGGCGTCGTCTACAGCGGCTTCATCCTCCAGGGCCTCGCCCTCGGCGCACTCTTCGTCCGTTACGCCCGCCGTCGCTGGGCTGCCCTGTGGCAGGGCCGGCTGCGGGACCTGCCGGCCCCGCCTTCCGTCAGGGCGGCGGCAGTTGCGGGCGCGCTCGCCTCGCTGCTGCCGGCCGTGACGCATCTGCTGTGGATGTGTGGTGCGACGTTCGGCCTCTCGGCCCGCCGGATCGACGAGCGCGCCGCCGACTTCCACGTACTGGAGGGCGTACGCCTCGCCTTCGTCCTCACCGCCGTCGCCGGAACCCTTCTCCTCGCCTTCGGCCGCGCACGCGCCTCCTCGCTGCCGGTGAAGGTCCCGCTCGGGGCGGCATGGGTCGGCTCCGGCGCTCTCGCGGCCTGGGGCGGCTGGCTGTTGCTCGCCTCGCTGACGCCGCAGGACGACCGGTTCAACCGCTCCACCGGTCTGCTCCCTCTGACCTACGCTGTCGAGATGATCGCGGGCGTCCTCCTCATCGGCGCCGTCGTCTCCCAACTGCGGCGGCGCGGCGCGTGACAGAGCGTGCGACAGCCCTGCTCCGGGCCTGGACGAGGGCGCTGTTCGGCTCCCGGGCCAGGCTGCGCTGGCTGCATCTCGTCCTGGGCGGCGCGCTGTTGATGCCGTACTGGCTCGTCGGCACCGTGGTGATCGGCCCGATCGTGGGTTCCGACAACGCCTTCACCGGCTCGCTGCCCCACCAGTTCGGTGCGTACGCGGTCGCGCTGCCGATCGCCGCGCTGACCGCACTGTTCCCGCCGGCCAGGCCGCTGTCGGTGGCGGCGGCGAGGGCGCTGTGCGGGGTGCCGGGGCAGCTGCTCGCGGACGGACCGGCGCACTCGCGTGCGGCGCGGGGACGGACCTCGGTCTGGTTCACGCTCCACATCGGGCTCGGGGGCCTGATCAGCGGGGCGTCGCTCGCGCTGCCGCCGTTCGCGGTGACGCTGATGCTGCTGCCGCTCTCCGGCGCGGTGCGGGAGTGGGTCCGGGCCCCGGACTACCCCGCCTGGCACCTCGCCCTGTTCCCGTTCGCCGGGATCGCGATGCTCCTGGCGCTCGCGGCCTGTGTCGCGGCGGCCGGCGCGCTACTGGCCCGCCTGGCACCCGTACTCCTCGGCCCCACCCCCGCCGACCGGCTCGCCGCCGCCGAACACCGCGCCACCGAGCTGGCCGAGCGCAACCGCCTCGCCCGCGAACTGCACGACTCGGTGGGCCACGCGCTCAGTGCGGTGACCTTGCAGGCCGGTGCGGCGCGCAGGGTCCTGGACACCGATGTGGAGTTCGTCCGCGAGGCGCTGGCCGCGATCGAGGAGACCACCCGGCGTACGGTCGGCGAACTCGACTCCGTCCTCGGCCTGTTGCGGCGCGGCGAGCAGGACGAGGGCACGGCGGCCACCGGTCCCGCACTCGACGCTCTGGACGGGCTGATATCCCGCAGCGGGGTGCCCGTGTCGCTGACCGCGGAGGGCGACCGGGCGGCCGTGCCCGCGCCCGTCTCGCGCGAGGCGTACCGGATCGTCCAGGAAGGGCTCAGCAACGCCCTGCGCCATGCCGGGGCGCGCCCGGTGTCCCTGCGGATCGCCGTGCGCGGCGAGGAGTTGGAGATCACGATGGAGAACCCGCTGCCCGCCAGGGCCGCGACGGTTCGTCCGGGAGGCGGCCGTGGTGTCCGCGGCATCGCCGAACGGGCCGCGCTGCTGGGCGGGGACGCCCACGCCGGACCCCGCGGCGAGGTGTGGCGGCTGCACGCCCGGCTGCCACTGGGCGGTGCCCGGTGACTGCGGTGCGGATCGTCCTCGCCGACGACGAGCGCATGGTCCGCACGGCGCTGCGGGTCATTCTGGACGCCGAGCCCGGCCTGGAGGTGGTCGGCGAGGCGGCGACCGGCGCCGAGGCCGTGTCGGTGGTGCGTGCGCTGCGGCCCGACGTGGTGCTGATGGATGTGCGGATGCCGGAGATCGACGGCATCCGGGCGACCGAGCAGATCCTCGCCACCCTCGCCGACCCGCCGCGGATCGTCGTGGTGACGACGTTCGAGAACGACTCCTATGTGTACGACGCGCTGCGGGCCGGCGCCGCCGGCTTTCTGCTCAAGCGGGCCAGGGCGGAGGACCTGGTGCAGGCGGTACGGCTGGTCGCCCGCAGCGACTCGCTCCTGTTCCCGGCCGCGGTGCGCTCGCTCGCCGCGGAGTACGGCCGGCAGCGGGCCGCCGCTCCCCCGCCGTGGGCGGCGCGGCTCACCGGGCGGGAGGCCGAGGTGCTGCGGCTGATGGCGACGGGGCTGACGAACGCGGAGATCGCCGGGCGGATGGGGGTGGGACCGGCGACCACGAAGACGCATGTGGCCTCCGTGCTGGCGAAGACGGGTACGCGGGACCGCACCCAGGCGGTGATCGCGGCGTACGAGTCGGGGTTCGTGTCGCCGCGCTGAGGGTCCGCGCAGGGAGGTCGTCCGGCCGGGGACGCCCGCCGGGCAACGCCGCCGGGCAGATGAGTAAATCCTGAGAAAAGGGGGCACAGGGGAACGTCCCGCCCCGTTCCTCTCGTCCCTTGCATGGGATGAACAAGACGATCAGGAACGCCGCCGCCTTCTGTCTGCTGCTGGTGCTCGCCCTGCTGGTGCGGGTCACCTGGGTGCAGGCGTACGAGGCCAAGGCTCTCGCGGACAACGACCACAACCGACGGAAGATCATCGCGCAGTACGCTCAGCCGCTCGGCGACATCATCGTGGCCGGATCGCCGGTCACGGGTTCCCAGCGGACCACCGGCGGTGATCTGGCGTACAAACGCACCTACACCGACGGCGCGCTGTACTCGGCCGTCACCGGCTACAGCTCGCAGGCGTACGGGTCCACCCAGCTCGAGGGCATCCACAGCGAGCTCCTGGGGGCACCTGCGGGGCAGGGCTCCGGAGGCACCGACGCCCGGCTGAAGAATCCCCTCGACGCGCTCACCGGCAAGCGGCAGAAGCCGGGCGACGTGCTGACCACGATCGATCCGGCGGTGCAGAAGGCGGCCTACGAGGCGCTCGGCGACACCAAGGGCGCGGCGGTCGCCATCGACCCGAAGACGGGCAGCATCCTCGGGATGGTGAGCACGCCCTCCTACGATCCCTCGACGATTTCCGGTACGTCGGACTCGGCCGCCTGGAAGAAGCTGCTCGACGACCCGGACAAGCCCCTGGTCAACAGGGCGCTGCGGCAGCCGCTGCCGCCCGGCTCGACGTTCAAGCTGGTCGTCGCCGCCGCCGCGCTGGAGGACGGGCTGTACGGCTCGGTGGACGAGAAGACCCAGAGCCCCGACCCGTACACCCTCCCCGGCACGACGACGGTGCTGAAGAACGAGAACACCTCCGCGCCCTGCGAGAACGCCACCATCCGCACGGCGCTCCAGTACTCCTGCAACAACGTCTTCGCCAAGCTGGCCGCCGACCTGGGCCAGGACAAGGTCCGGGAGACGGCGGAGAAGTTCGGCTTCAACGACAAGGAGCAGGACGTCCCGGTGCGGGCCTACCCCAGTGTCTACCCGAGCGGCATGGACAAGGCGCAGACGGCGCTGACGGGCATCGGCCAGTTCGACGTGACGGCGACCCCGCTGCAGATGGCCATGGTCTCGGCCGCGATCGCCAACGGCGGCGTGATGGAGTCACCGCACATGGTCGCGAAGACCGTGGACGGCGACGGCAACACCCTGGAGTCGTACGAGGACGGCCCGTCGGAGCGGATCGTCTCGGAGTCGGTGGCCGAGGAACTTCGCAGCGCGATGGTCACGGTCGTGGACGAGGGCACCGGCACCAACGCGCGCATCGACGGCGCCGAGGTCGGCGGCAAGACGGGCACGGCGCAGCACGGTGAGAACAACAGCAAGACGCCGTACGCGTGGTTCACGTCGTACGCCAAGAGCTCCGAGAGCGGGAAGGAGGTCGCGGTGGCCGTCCTGATCGAGGACTCGGGCGCGGCCCGTTCGGAGGTCAGCGGCAACGGCCTGGCGGCTCCGATCGCGCAGAAGATGATGAAGGCGGCGCTGACGTAGGGGTGTCGGGACAGGGCCGCCGGACGTCGCCGGCGGTCCCGGTCGGCACGGCACACAGCGCCACGGTCGAGCGCGGCCGAGCCTAGGAGACTCCGAGGAGTTGCTCGATCGGGTCGATGGCGAAGTACACCGCGAACAGCGCCGCCGTGCCCCACAGCAGCCAGTGCACCTCGCGTGCCTTGCCCAGCACCGCCTTGATGACGACGTACGCGATGAAGCCCGCGCCGATGCCGTTGGTGATGGAGTACGTGAACGGCATGACCGCGATCGTCAGGAACGCGGGGATGGCGATCTCGTACCGCTCCCAGTCGATGTGCCGCACCCGGGCCATCAGCAGGAAGCCGACGGCGACCAGCGCCGGTGCGGCCGCCTGGGCGGGGACGACGGTCAGCAGCGGGGTGAGGAAGAGCGCGAGGCCGAAGAGGGCGCCGGTGACCACGGAGGCGAGGCCGGTACGCGCGCCCTCGCCCACACCGGCGGCCGACTCGATGTACGAGGTGTTGGAGGAGGCGGACGCGACCCCGCCGGCCGCCGCGGCGGCGCCGTCGATCAGCAGGACCCGGCCGAGGTTCGGGACCTTGCCGTCCTCGTCCAGCAGGCCGGCCTCGCCGGAGATGCCGACGACCGTGCCCATGGTGTCGAAGAAGTCGCTGAGGATCAGGGTGAAGACCAGCAGCGCCAGCGTGACGACGCCGATCTGCTCGAACGCGCCGAACAGGCTGAAGGCGCCGACGAGTCCGAAGTCGGGCGCGGCCACGACGTCGTCGGGCACGGCCGGCACGGTCAGGCCCCAGGCGAGGCGGTCGACGGTGGCGAGTTCGTTGACGACGATCGCGACGACGGTCGTCACGACGATGGAGATCAGGATCGCGCCCTTGATCCTGCGTGCCATCAGCGCGACGGTGAGCAGCACCCCGACGCAGAAGACGAGCACCGGCCAGCCGGAGAGCTGACCACTGCCGCCGAGCTGCACCGGCACAGTGCCCTCGTCGCCGGGGATGCGGGTGACGAATCCGGCGTCGACGAACCCGATGAAGGCGATGAAGAGTCCGATGCCGACGCTGATCGCCTGCTTCAGCGAGGAGGGGATGGCGTGCATGATCGCCTCGCGCAGTCCGGTGACGACCAGGACGCAGATGAGGATGCCTTCGAGCACCACGAGACCCATCGCGTCGGGCCAGCTCATCAGCGGGGCTATCTGGAAGGCGACGACGGCGTTGAGCCCGAGTCCGGCGGCGACGGCGAGCGGGAGATTCCCGCCGAGGCCCATGATCGCCGTCATCACGGCCGCCACCAGCGCGGTGGAGGTGGCCAGTTCGGCGGCGGAGAGCTGGTGGCCGAACTTGTCCTCGGCGCTGCCGAGGATGATCGGGTTGAGCACGAGGATGTAGGCCATCGTGAAGAACGTGGCGAAGCCGCCGCGGATCTCCCGCGCAAAGGTCGAGCCTCGTGCGCTGATGCGGAAGTACTGGTCGACCTGTGCGGACATGGCTCTCCTCGGGGACGGTCCGGCCGGTGAAGACAGCTGGATTGTGCCCCTGGGGCGAGCGTTTCAGGTCAACCGTGTGTAACGTCCGCCCACCGCTTGAGCGTCGCGACCGCGGCCGTCTCCTGGTCCGCGGGCAGATCCGTGAGCTGTGCCGCGTGGTTGGTGCCGGGAACCACGTAGCGGTACGAGTCGTGGCGGCTCGGGGTGAACTGCTCCGCGCTCCACGGGTCGTTCTCGCCGTAGACGAACATCATCCGCCGGCCGCTGGTCCACACCCAGCGGTCCACGTCCGCCATGGGTCCGCCGTCGTACGCGCCGCGCATCGCGGCCGGTAGCACCGAGTCCGGCCGGTAGAGCCCGGGGTGGCGGCGGACACCGCGGAGATGCGGGAACGCGAGGTCCGCCCAGCCGAGTTGGGTGGCGGCCTGCCGGTAGTAGGGCCCCGAGCCGTGCGTGCCGAGGCTCTCGTCCTTGTACACGTGCAGTCCGTGCTTCTTCGACCAGTCGTAGAGCTCGTCGTCGTCGGCGGTCCGCGCGTCGGGGACGTCCGGGCAGTCGTCGGCGCTGCCGCCCTGCCAGAAGTTCCAGACCTGGTCGAGCACCGCGAACTCGTAGGCGCGGTCCGTGGTGCCGAGGGTCTCCTCGAAGGTGTCGCCGCTGTCCCGGGCGTCCGCCTCGAACATCGGCAGCAGTCGCTCACGCCGGACCAGCATCTCGCGCTGCACGGCGTCGAGTGCCCGGCGGCACTCGGCCGTGCCGATGGTCGCGAAGAAGCGGTCGTAGGCGCTGTCGTCCGCGTTGTCGGCGTCGTTCGGCGCCACGAAGGCGACGACGGCGTCGAGATCGCCGGGGTAGTACCGCTCGTGGTGGGTCGCCGTCATACCGCCCTTGCTCGCCCCCGTGCCCAGCCACCGGCCGCGTTCGATGACGCGCAGCGCCTGCGTCACCCGGTGCTCGTCGCTCGCCTCCTGCCAGACGGTGAGCTTGGACCAGTCGTCCCCGGCCGCGCCCACGGGCCGGGAGGCGCCGAAGTAGCGGTGCTCCACGGAGACCTGGTTGGCGTCGAGCACCTTGGTGACCTGGGCGGTCCCGGAGGCCAGGGTGTAGCCGCCGGTGTGCAGCACCGTGGGCCGGTCGGTCGCCTTGTGCCAGAGGGTGAGCCGCTGGGTGAAGCTGCCGCGCTGCGGCCGGCGGTGATCGACGGGTTGGGCGTAGGTGAGCGCGTAGTGCGGGTGGCCCTGCTTCTCGCCCACCGCGACGACCGTCATACCGGGGATGCGCTCCAGCTGCCCGCGGATGCCGTCGGAGTCGGCCCGCGCGCTCGCCTCTCCGGTGAACTGCGCCGTGACCAGGGTCAGTACGGCGCCCAGCAGTGCGGCGGGCCTCGTGGAACGCAACAGCGGTACCCCTTGAGTACGACGACGGGCAGGGCGCATCGTACGCCGGACGCCCGCCGGGGCCGCGGCTCAACCCGCGTACGGGTCGGGGTTCCTGCCCGGCCGGGCGAGGAAGGCGAAGTCGCAGCCGGTGTCGGCCTGCGTGATCTGCTCGCCGTAGAGCGCGCCGTACCCTCGTTCGTACCGCTCGGGCGGTGGTGTCCAGGCCGCCCGCCGCTCGGCGAGCTCCGCGTCCGGCACCTCCAGCCGCAGGGTCCGGGCCCCGACGTCCAGGGTGATCGGGTCGCCGCTGCGGACGAGGGCCAGCGGCCCCCGATGTGCGACTCGGGGGCGATGTGGAGGCCGCAGGTGCCGTAACTCGTGCCGCTCATCCGGGCGTCGGAGATCCGGACCATGTCGCGTACGCCCTGCCGGAGCAGATGGCCGGGCAGCGGCAGCATGCCGTACTCGGGCATGCCGGGACCACCTCGGGGGCCCGCGCCCTGGAGCACCAGCACATGGTCGGCGGTGATGCCGAGCGCCGGGTCAGGGCCCGCCGGTCGACGGATGTAGGTCACCTGCCCGATCCGCCGCGGCCTCCTCAGCCGTCACGCTGACCCGCACGACGGGATCGGGAGAGGCGGGTGGGCTGTGGGCCGGCGGGTGGGTGCGGTGCTGCGGGACCGCAATGCGGGGCTGTATCTGGCCGGCGTGGTCGTGTCGGGCTTCGGCTCGTCCGCGATGTGGCTGGTGTCCGGCATCTGGGTCAAGTCGCTGACCGGGTCGGACAGCCTGGCGGCGCTGACGACGTTCGCGATGTGGGCTCCGGTGCTGGCCGGCCCGCTGCTGGGGACGGTCGCGGACCGGGTCCGCCGCCGGCCACTGCTGATCCGCACCAACCTCGCGATGTCCCTGCTCCTGCTGCCGTTGCTGTCGGTGGACTCGGCGTCGCGGGTGTGGATCCTGTTCGCCGTCCTCGTCGTCTACGGGATGAGCACCGTCGTGCACGACGCGGCGGAGGCGGGACTGGTCGCGACGGTGGTGGACAGCAGACTGCTCGGCGACTTCAACGGGCTGCGGATGACGGCCAACGAGGGCGTGAAACTGATGGCGCCGCTCGCCGGGGCGAGTCTCTTCGCCCGGTTCGGCGGCGCCTCGGTCGCGCTGCTGGACGCGGTGTCGTTCGCGCTGGCCGCCGTCATCTTCATGACCCTGCGGGTACCGGAGGAGCGGCCGGACCGCCCGGCCGCGGGCACCTGGCGGTCGGAGACCGCCGCGGGCATGCGGTATCTGTGGCACTCGCCGGTGCTGCGCCCCCTGGTGTCGGCCGGTGGCGCGGTCATGCTGCTGGCGGGCCTGAACGGTGCGCTGATCTTCGCCGTCACCGACGACGTGCTCGGCCGCTCCCCCGCGTACGTGGGCGTGCTGTACGCGGTGCAGGGCGTCGGGTCGGTGATCAGCGGACTTCTCGCCGGCCCGCTGCTGCGGAGGATGCCGGAGCGGACGTACGCGGCGGCCGGCACCGCGCTGTTCGCCGTGGCGGTGGCGCTGCGCTCACTGCCGTTCGACGCGGCGGCGCCGGCGTGCAGTGCGGCGATCGGGCTGGGGCTGCCGTGCGTCCTGGTCGCGGCGCTGACAGCGGTACAGCGGGAGACGCCGGACGCACGGCTCGGCCGCACGGCCGCCACCGCGAACACCCTGGTCTTCGCCCCGAACGCGGTGGCGCTCGCGGCGGGTGCGGGGCTGGTCGCGGTGGCCGACGTGCGGGTGCTGCTGTGGGTCACGGGGGCGGCGGGACTGGTGCCGGTACTGGCTCTGCGAGGGCGGCGCGGCGCGCACGTCCCCGCGGGAACCTGAGACCGGCCGGTCACCACGACCTGCCTCAGCCGACCCTCAGACCACCCGTGCCAACGCTTCCGCCACCAGCTCCAGGTCCGCGTCCGACGCCAACCCCGCGTGGTACAGCCGCAGTTCCGTCGCCCCGAGTTCCGCTGCCCGCGCGGCGTCCTCGGCCAGCGTGCCCGGGCTGCCGCCCATCCCGCCGACCACGGTGAGGTTGGCGGCCAGGACGTCCGTGTTCCCGCGGCGGTCCGCGAAGGGCTTCAGCAGCTGCGCGCCACCGGTGCACGGCACCACCACTCCGTCCGCGACGGACAGGATGTGCGCCGGGTCGACGCCCGCGTTGGCCCCGCAGTGGTACGACACGGGGTCGGCGTGCAGCAGCACCTGGAAGCCGTCGGGGGCCGCTGCCCGCACGGCGGCGACCGTGTCCTCCTGGAGCGTCCGTGCGGTGCGTGTCCTGAAGTCGAGTGTCGCCGCGGCGAGTTCGGCGCCCAGCAGCTTGTCGATGCTCGCGTCCCCCGGTGCCCGCCCCGCCCAGACCGGCTCCAGCGCCGTCCGCACGGCGGCCGCCAGCACGGAGGGTTCCGGGCCGCGCTGCCGGTATCCCTCGCGGCAGGCGGAGCAGAAGCACAGGGACATCAGATACTGGGCCGCGTCACCGAGGCCCACGCCGGCGATCTTGTCGTGGGCGTGCAGATGGGCGAGGCCGTACCAGCCGCAGGACTCGAGCTCGGTGCCACGCGCGCCGGGCCGCGCCGCCGCCTCGGCGGCGAGGTTCACGACCAGCTCCCGGACGGCGGGCCGCGCGATGCAGGGCGCCCAGGGATAGCGGTCGCCGTACGCGTTGACGACGGAGCTGTCCGGATGCTCGGCGCCCAGCCGGGAGTTGTGGGCGAGGACCACCCAGGTGTGCACCTCCAGGCCGGCGTCGGCGAGGGCGGCCGCCGCCTCACCGTACGCGTCGCCGGACGCCCAGACTCCGGGGGCGTACGGCCGCAGCTCGCGCCCCGCCCACCGTTCCTCGTCCATCTCGTAGAGCACGGCGGCGTGTTCGGCGGTGACGATGCGGTGCCGTGGGTGGCGGGGGGTCAGCGCGCGGGTGGAGTGGTAGGCGGCGGCGAGGGTGACCTGCCGGACACCGAGGCCGGCGACGCGGGCAGCGGCGTCCGGGTCCCCGACGACGTCCCAGGGGTAGAGGAAGACGGAGGTCTTCACGCGAGCTCCTCCAGCAGCGCCCGGCCGCGTTCGATGAGTGCGGCCAGCGCCTTGACGTGGGCCTCGGACGGCTCACTGAGCGGCGGGCGCACCTCGCCGACGCCGAGCCCTTCGAGGCGTACGCCGGCTTTCACGAGCGAGACGGCGTAGCCGCGGCCCAGGTTGCGCAGTTCGACCAGGGGCACATAGAAGCCGTCGAGCAGCCGGTTCACGGTCTTGTCGTCGCCCGACGCCAGGGCCCGGTGGAAGGCGATGGCGATGTCGGGGGCGAAGGCGAAGACGGCGGAGGAGTAGAGAGAGATGCCGATGCCGCGGTAGGCGAGGCCGGTGAGTTCGGCGGTGGGCAGCCCGTTGAAGTAGAGGAACTCCCGCTCGGGGGCGTCCCGGCGGACGGCGCTGACGATCCGCTGCATCAGGTCGAGGTCGCCGTAGCCGTCCTTGAGGCCGATGATCCCGTCGGTCGTGGCGAGTCCGACGACGGTCTCGGGGGTGAAGAGGGCGTTGTCGCGCTGGTAGACGATGACGTCGAGCGAGGTCGCCGCGGCCAGCTCGGTGTAGTGGCGCAGCAGTCCGGCCTGGTCGGCGACGACGAGGTAGGGCGGCATGGCGAGCAGCCCGTCGGCGCCCGCCTCCTCGGCGGTCCGCGCGTACTGGACGGCGAGGGCGGTGCCGTAGCCCGCTCCGGCGACGACGGGCACCGCGCCCGCGGTCTCGTCCACCGCCGCGGCGACGCATTGCCCGAACTCCTCGCGGGTGAGGGCGTGGAACTCGCCCGTCCCGCAGCAGGCGAACACCGCCGCGGCGCCGGCGTCGACGCCGGCGCGCACATGGGCCCGGAGGGTGTCGAGATCGACGGAGCCGTCCGCTCCGTACGGGGTGACGGGGAAGAACAGCGGTCCTTGGACCCGGGTGAGCCGGGCGGCGAGCGGGGCTGTGGTCACGGGCGCTCCCTGGGCCGTGCACCGAGCCTCCGCGACTCGTGCACAATTCTGATCGACGTCCATATCTCTGAACGCCGCCACGCTAGGGCAGCCGGACGGGGCAGGTCAAGACGGAAAACCGCAACTCAGAGGCGGAGCCGGACCGTCCGGGCCACACTTGACGGTGCCGCGATGACTCCCTAGCGTGTCCATGCATGTGAATGCTGTCTACGGACCTGAGCATTTCAAGGAGAACCCTCCATGCCCGATCCCCGCACCGTCCTGCTCACCGGCGCAGCCGGCGGCCTCGGCACGCTGATGCGGGGACTGCTTCCCGCGTACGGCTACGAGCTCCGGCTCTTCGACGCCACCCCGATCGAGGGGGAGCCGGAGGCCGTCACCGCCGACCTGGCCGACAAGGAGGCGTTGCGGGAGGCGGTCCGCGGTGTCGACGCGGTCATCCATCTGGCGGGCATCTCGCTGGAAGCCCCCTTCGAGAAGATCCTGCGCGCCAACATCGAGGGCACGTACAACCTCTACGAGGCGGCCCGCGAGGAGGGCGTCCGGCGCGTGGTCTTCGCCTCCAGCAACCACGCCGTCGGCTTCACCCCGCGCCCGCGGGGCGAGGCCCCGATCGCCCCGTCCGCGCTCATCCCGATCGACACCCCCCGCCGGCCGGACACGTACTACGGCCTGTCCAAGTGCTTCGGCGAGGACCTGGCCCAGCTCTACTGGGACCAGCACGGCGTGGAGACCGTCTCGGTGCGCATCGGCTCCTGCTTCATGGAGCCCACGTCGGTGCGGATGCTCTCGGTGTGGATGAGCCCCGGCGACGGCGCACGCCTCTTCCACGCCGCCCTGACCGCCGAGGAGGTGGGCCACTCCGTCGTCTACGGCTCGTCCGCCAACACCCGGCTGTGGTGGGACCTCTCGACGGCGCGCGCGCTCGGGTACGAGCCGCAGGACGACTCGGAGCAGTACGCGGAGAAGCTCGTCGCCGAACAGGGCGAACTGGACCCGGACAACCCGGACCACGCGTATCTGGGGGGCCACTTCGTCACCAACCCGCCCCTGTGGCCGTACTGACCGGCCCCGTACCGCCACTTCACCCTCCCGAACGGCCCCGGGCCGGGACGAATATTCGCGTGCCGGGAGTGCCGCGCACCGGCCAGGATGTCGGCCATGGCGAGACCTTTCGGATTCACGTACGAACAGCGCGGCGACGGCAGCGTCGTCATCACCCACCGCGGCCGGTCGGCGGGCACCCTGCGCGGTCCGCGCGCCGAGAAGTTCCTGGCGGAGGTGGGGTCCGGTGACGCGCAGCTGGTGATGGCCCGCTGGACCGGCGCGTACAAGTTCGGGAACGAGCGGGTGGCCGGAAATCACCCCCGCAACCGGTGAGAACGGTAAGGGAACGGTAAAGCGCCCTCGCTCGTTACCCCTGGCATGACAGCTATGACCCCCGGCTCGAACATCCCTCTCTCCGCCGCTCGCGTGGCGGTGGACGTCGCCGCCCCGGTGCGGCTCGACGTTTCGGGCCTGCTGCTCACCGGCGACGGCAAGGTGCGCTCCGATGACGATTTCATCTTCTACAACCAGCCGGCGGGCCCCGGTGTGAGTCACCGCTCCGGCGGCGGCACCGCCCCGGACGCGATCATCGTGGACACCGCCGCCGTCCCGCCCGGCATCGAGAAGATCGTCGTGACGGCGAGCCCCGACGCCGCCGGACAGACCTTCCAGGGCATCGAGCCGACCGCCACCATCCGCAACGCCGACGACGGCAGCGCGCTCGCCACCTTCACCCCGCCGCAGCTCGGCTCCGAGACGGCGCTCGTCATCGTGGAGATCTATCTGCGCAACGGCGCCTGGAAGGCCCGTGCGGTCGGCCAGGGGTACTCCAACGGACTGGCGGGAATCGCCACCGACTTCGGCGTCTCGGTCGACGAGGAGCCCGCGGCGGCCCCCGCGCCTGCGGCTCCCGCGGCCCAGCCCGCCCCGGTCGCACCCGCCGCGCCCGACCCGCGGATCGCCCAGGCCCCTCCGGCCCCTGCCGCTCCCCCGGCGGCTCCGGCCCCCGGCGCCGGGAAGATCAACCTCGACAAGGGCCGCGTCAGTCTCCAGAAGAACCAGACGGTGTCCCTGGTCAAGGGCGGCCGTCCGCTGCTGTCCCAGGTCAAGATGGGCCTCGGCTGGGAGCCCGCCTACCGCGGCAAGGACATCGACCTCGACGCCTCGGTCATCGCGTACGGCCCCAACCGCAACCACCTGGACAGCTGCTACTTCGGCAAACTGACCATCCTGAACGGCGCGATCAAGCACTCCGGCGACAATCTGACGGGCGAGGGCGCGGGTGACGACGAGGTGATCGTCGTGGACCTCGGCAGGCTCCCGGCGGACGCCACCGGCCTGGTCTTCACGGTGAACTCCTTCTCGGGCCAGAAGTTCACCGAGGTCGCCAAGGCCTACTGCCGGCTGATCGACGCGGCGTCGGGCGAGGAGCTGGTGCGCTTCGACCTCACCGGCGCGGAGCCGCAGACCGGCGTGATGATGGCGAAGCTGATCAAGCAGTTCTCCGGCGAGTGGGAGATGACCGCCATCGGGGACTTCGTGAAGTCCCGGACCGTGCGCGGCATGGTGAAGCCCGCCGCTCAGGCCCTGTAACCGCAGCCGCCGGGCCCTCCGTCGTTCGCATCGACGTCGGGCCCGGCGGCGGTGGAGCTCAGAGCTTGGCCAGCTTGGAGTAAGGGCTCGGAATTCTTCCCTTGCGACCGGAGAAATCGACGAGCACAGCAGCGTTGTCACCCTCGACTGCGATGACTCTGCCGAGGCCGAACTGGTCGTGCGAGACCCGGTCACCCACTTCGTACTGCTCGATCGGCGGGGCTGCCGGGGCCGTTCTGTTGAAGGGACTGGAGGGCAGATGGCGCCGGGATCCGGCTGACTTGGTCATTACCGTGAGTATGGCCCCTCGGGCCGCATCAGAACAACGCGCTGTAGGCATTGAGCGCCGGCTGCCCGCCCAGATGGGCATAAAGCACGACAGCCCCGGACCCGATTTCTCCCCGTTCGACCAGGTCGATGAGCCCTGCCATGGATTTACCCTCGTACACCGGGTCCGTCACCATTCCTTCCGTACGGGCCGCGAGTCGCATGGCGTCCAGCGTCGCCTTGTCGGGGATGCCGTAGGTGCCCGCGTGGTAGCGCTCGTCGAGTTCGATCTCCTCGTCCCGCAGTTCCCGCTCCACCCCCACGAGGGAGGCGGTGTTCCGGGCGATACGGCCGATCTGCTCGCGGGTGCGGTCCGGAGCCGCCGAGGCGTCGATCCCGAGGACCCGGCGCGGGCGCCCGCCCGCCTCTTCGAGCGCGGCGAACCCGGCGATCATCCCGGCCTGGGTGCTGCCGGTGACCGAGCAGACCACGATCGTGTCGAAGAAGACGTCCAGCTCCCTCTCCTGTTCGGCGACCTCGTACGCCCAGTTCGCGAAGCCGAGTCCGCCGAGCGGGTGGTCGGAGGCGCCTGCGGGGATGGCGTAGGGGCGGCCGCCGGCCTCCTCGACCTCGCGCAGCGCCTGCTCGAAGCTCTCCTTGACGCCGATCCCGAATCCGGCGCGCACCAGACGGACGTCCGCACCCGCGAGCCGGCTGATGAGGATGTTGCCGACCTTGTCGTAGACCGCGTCCGGCCAGTCCACCCAGCTCTCCTGCACCAGCACGCAGGCCAGCCCGGTGCGGGCGGCGACGGCCGCGACCTGGCGGGTGTGGTTCGACTGGACGCCGCCGATCGACACGAGCGTGTCGCATCCCCGGGCGAGCGCGTCGGCGACGAGGTACTCCAGCTTGCGGGTCTTGTTGCCGCCGTAGGCGAGGGGCGAATTGCAGTCCTCGCGCTTGGCCCACAGCTCCGCTCCGCCGAGGTGGCGGGTGAGACGTTCGAGGCGGTGCACCGGGGAGGGGCCGAACAGCAGCGGATGGCGCTCGTACGACGAGATCGACATGCTGAGCTCCTTCGGGTCAGGGGGCGATGTCCTGTTCGCCGTCGGCCGGCGTGGGGCGGGCCTGGTCTCCATGGACCGCAGCGGTGCCGTCCTGGTCGTCGGCGAGGTCTTCGAGGGAGCGCCAGATGCGTGCGGTGATCCGGGCCGCCTCGTCCGCGTCCCCCGCGGCGCAGGCGTCGATCAGCCGCTCGTGCCGGGCCGCCGACTCCAGCGCGCCCGCCTCGGCGAACCGGCGCCACTCCAGTCGGCGCAGCAGCGGCGTGAAGCGGGCGATCGTCGCAGCGACCGCACGGTTGCCGCAGGTGCGGACGAGCACGTCGTGCAGGTCGTCGTCGGCCCGCAGCGCCGCGCCCACCTCGCCGGTACGGGTGGCCCGTACGAAGCGGTCGTTGGCCTCGCGCATGGCCGTGACGCCGTCCGCCCAGAGCAGGGGCACTCCGGTCCGCGCGGCGAGTTCGTGCATCGCCCGCACCACCACGGCGGCCTCGCGCACGGCCCGCGGGTCGAGCCGGGTCACCCGGGTGTAGCTCTGCGGCTTGGTCTCGACGAGTCCCTCCTCGGCGAGCCGTGCGAGGGCGTCACGGACCGGTGCCCGGGACAGGCCCAGCCGGACCGCGAGGTCGGCGTCGCGCACCGGCTCCCCGGGCGGCAGCTCGCCGCACACGATGGCGTCACGAATGGCCGCGTACGCGGTGTCCCGCAGCAGAGTCCGCCCGACGGGCCGCAGTGCTCCCATGACTGACATGTTAGATGTCAATCTCATGGGAGCACAACAGGGCCCGGACCGTCAGGTGGCCGGGACCCACGGCCAGTCGGCGCTGTGGCCGCGCTCCAGCAGCGGCACCATCCGGAACGCCGCGTCGGTCAGTCCGCCGAAGGTGTGCCGCCTCGGACCACCCGAGGGCGCCTGGCCCGCCCGGTACCCCGCCAGGTTCCAGGTGTAGACCGGCACCTGCGCCGGGACCTGCTCGGCCGGGTCGCCGTAGTGGCTGTACGCGGCCTGCTCGTCGGTGACGATCAGGACCCGGTCGTGGCCCCGGTAGTGCGCCCGTACGGCCCGTGTCGTGTCCGTGCCGCCCAGGTCGCCGAAGCGGCCGAGCACCTTCAGCACCGACTCGCCCCGGCGGTACCTCACCCGGGAGCTGGTCGTACCGAACTCCACCAGGTCCGCGTGGGCCGCCCGCATGGCCACGGCCGCGCCGAACACCGCCGCGGCATCCGCCCGGTTGAGCTCGGAACGCTCCGACAGACGCGCCCACATGGAGCCGGAGCGGTCGACCAGGACGAGCGTCCGGCCCGGCAGCGAGGGCACGTTCGCCAGCGAGTGGCCGAGCGCCTTCTCCAGCGCGTACGACCAGCGCAGCGACGGAGCGTGCTGGTACGCCGCGAGGTAGCGGAAGGGGAACTGCCGCGACCGCGCGACCACTTCGGGGTCCGAGATCTCGGCGGCGACCCGCTCGGCGACCTCGTCGCGGACACCCGCCTCGTCGAAGTTGCGCAGATTGCGGATCAGCGCCATCGGTCCCATCGACGGAATGACGGCCTCCCAGGCCGCCGCGTCCATCGGGCCCTGGAGCCAGCCCGCGAGCGCCTCCCACGTCATGCCCGCCTCGGCGAGACGAGCGGCGCCGTCGGGCGCGGTGACCACCGCGCGCCGCTCGGCGACGGGGGTGGCCATCAGCGCGCGGTGCGCGACGAGCGCGCGGTTCGAGGCGGGCGGCTCGGCGGTGTCCGGGTTGTGCCGGCGGTCGAGCGCGTAACGGAACAGCTCGCCCTGCCACGGCTTCGCCGGATCGGGCGAGGCGTGCACGAGGTTGAGGATGTCGCCGAAGCGGTAACCCCTGCCGGCGGTGTCGTACTTCAGCAGGGCCTTGCCGTTCCACAGGCCGGCGACCGCGTCGGCGATGCCGCGCTTGACGGGCTTGGGCACGTTCCGGCCGTACCGCGAGGTCCAGTAGCCGAGCAGTTCGCCCGGCTCGTCGGGACGGCGCAGCACGGAGGCGACGACCTGACGGTTCGAGGGGCCGGCGGTCACGGACGCGTCGAGCCGCGCCTTGACGTACTCAGCGGCACCGACGATCGAGGCGGTCCGCAGATTGCCCTCGCCTCGCAGCCAGCCGAGCAGGCCCGCGGTCCACTCCGGGTCCTCGACGGAGAGCGTGCGCACGAGCTGCGCGAAACGGCTGTCGCGGTCCTCGCCCGACTCGTAGAAGGTTTGCTGGGAGACGAAGTTGGCCACGGCGAGCAGGAAGAGCTCGGAACGCGCGTCGCGCTCGACGCCCTTGCCGCCCTGATGCGTGCGGATCGTACGGCCGGTCGAGCGGACGGGCGAGGTGGCCGACGCCTTCGCGCCGCGCACATTGAAACGTGCCATGTGAATTCCCCCGAATTCGACGGGGAGGGGCAGCACCGGGGAATGCGGAAAACACTCTCCGCGCCTTTGCGACCCCCGCATGCCGGCCTCCCGAGATCAAAGGTGGCGGCGGCGTGATTTCGTGAAAGGAAGTAGCCGCAGCCTGCGCACCGGGAGGTGCATAAAGCATGTGTCCAGAGGTCGAAGCCGGCGGAACCGACAAGGTGCTCTGCCGTCTGAGCTACATCGGCGGGAAAGCCGATGGCGGGACTCGAACCCGCGACCGCCCCATTAACAGTGGAAGTAGGTCCTGCCTTCGCACCTGGACAGGCATCACTCTAGGAGGCGGCTATGCGGCGGCGCGAAGGGTTTTTCGCTAGCCCCGCCGATGGGGGAACGCATTCGACAGGGCCGGTCGACGGCCCACGCGTGCCATGGCGTACACAGGGCGCAGGCAGACGTCCCGACTCCGAAAGGCCGTGCAGTTCATGACTTTCCCCGCAACCGGCAGGCGCGTTCTCGTCAGCGGTGCCTCCCGGGGCCTCGGCCGCGCCGTCGCGCAGGCTTTCGCCGCCAACGGCGACAGGGTCGCCGTGCACTACGGCTCACGCGAACAGGAGGCGCGGCTGACGCTCGACTCCCTCCCCGGCACCGGGCATGTGCTGCTCGGCGGTGATCTGTCGGACCCGGAGGCCGCGCGGTCGGTCGCCGTGCGGGCGGCGGAGGAGCTCGGCGGCATCGATGTGCTGGTCAACAACGCCGCCGTCAACGAGGCGCATCCGCTCCCCTCGACGCCGTACGAGCGCTGGACGGCCGTCTGGCAGCAGCACGTCTCCGTCAACCTCCTGGCGACGGCGAACCTGAGCCATGTTGCGGCCCGCGGGATGATCGAGGCGGGCACGGGTGGACGGATCGTCAACATCGGCTCGCGCGGGGCGTTCCGGGGTGAGCCGGACCATCCGGCCTACGGGGCGACCAAGGCGGCCGTCCACGCGCTCGGCCAGTCGCTCGCGGTGTCCCTCGCGCCCTATGGCATCGCCGTCGCGTCGGTGGCGCCCGGCTTCTTCGAGACGGAGCGGGTGGCGGACCGGCTGAGCGGCGCGGAGGGTGAGGCGATCCGCGCGCAGAGTCCGTTCGGCCGGGTGGCGTCCGCCGAGGAGATCGCAGCGGCGGTGCTGTGGCTGGCGTCCCCGGCGGCGGAGTGGTCGTCGGGCGCAGTACTCGACCTCAACGGGGCGTCACATCTGCGGACGTAACGCGACGCGGGCGGCCGGGACGGCTGTCGACCGGAACACGGCGGCCGGGACGGCTGTTGACCGGAACACGTCGGCCGGGACGGCTGTCGACCGGAACACGTCGGCCGGGACGGCTGTCGACCGGAACACGTCGGCCGGGACGGGTGTCGACCGGAGCACGTCGGCCGGGACGGGTGCGCCGTGTGAGTCCCAGCCGCTGCCGGCGTCCCCACCGCAGCCCGGCGCGCCCCGACCGCCTCGCTTCGTCCGCGCTCAGGCGCCCGGCTTGGAGCGGGCCTTGAACGCCGCCTTGCGCGCGTCCTTGGCCACCTTCCTGTCCGGGTGCAGACGGCCCATCGCCTCCAGGACTTCCGGCGTCGCCGGGTGGTCCACCCGCCAGGCCGCGTCGAAGAAGCCGCTGTGCTGACCCGCGAGACCCTCCACCAGGCCCTGGAGTTCCTCCAGTTCACCGTCCGCGTCGAGCTGCGCCGCGATCGTGTCGATGGCGAGCCAGAAGATCATCGACTCGGGTGGCGCGGGCACGTCGGAGGCGCCGCGCTCGGCCAGCCAGACCCGTGCCAGACCGCCCAGTTCGGCGTCGTCGAGGACCGCGCGGACCTCGGACTCGGCCTGTGCGCCGACCAGGGTGAGCGCCTGCTGGCAGTGCAGCCGGCGCAGTGGCGCGCCCTTGTCGACGCCCCGGGCCGCGCCGAGCAGTTCGTGCGCGGCGATCGCGGGCTCGCGCCGGGCCAGCCACTGTTCGGTCTCCGCGCGGGCGGCCCGCTCGGGGTACTGCGCGAGTCCGTCGAGCAGGGCGTCGGCGCCCTTGTCCGCGAGGTCTCCCACGGCCGGCGCGTCGATCCCGCCCTCCAGCATCCGCGTGCGGATGCCGTAGAGACCGAGGGGGGTCAGCTTGACCAGCCCGTACCGCGAGACGTCCATCTCGTCGACCGCGGACGGAGCCTCGGCGTCGTCCGGGACCTCGGCCATGAGGGCCTCGTCCACCGGCCGGTACTCCACCAGACCGACCGGCTCCAGCAGCCGGAACTGGTCGTCCAGCCGCATCATCGCCACCGAGACCTGCTCCAGCACGTCGTCGGTCGGCTCGCCCATGTCGTCGGGCACGATCACCGACGCGGCGAGAGCCGGCAGCGGCACGGGCTCGTCGCCCGCGCCGCCGTCGGTGACGGTCAGCAGATAGAGGTTGCCGAGCACACCGTCGAGGAACTCGGCCTCCGCGTCCGGGTCCCAGTCCAGTGCCTCGTAGTCGATCTCGCCGTCGTCGCCGATCGCGTCGGCCAGATCGTCCAGCAGCGGGGCGATCGCGTCGGCGTGCACGGCCTCCAGCGCGTCGAGCCAGATCGCGAGGACGTCCTGCGGCCCGCCGGAGGTGATGAGCGCCAGGTTCTCCCCCGCGGAGGCGGTGCCGTACTCGGCCTCGCCGTCGTCCGGATCGTCGACGTCCACCAGGCCGGTGTCGACGGCGGTACGCCAGGCCTCGCTCGCGTACGCGGGCCCGTCGTCCTCGGTGTCCAGGCCCAGTTCCGCCGCCGCCGCGGCCAGTTGCTCCTCGGCCAGCTCGCCGCCCGCGCCCACTCGGGTGTCCGGGCCCGCCCAACGGGCGAGCTTCACGGCCCTGGTCAGCAGCGGGGTGGCCAGCGCGTCCCGCGCCAGCTCCGCTTCCGAGTGCAGCCGCACCGGCGGCAGGGTGGGGCGGTCTTCGGGCATCTGCTGCTTCTCCTCCGGGCGTACGGGTCCGGGCTGGGGTGACCGCCGCATGCCCGAGAGGCAGGGGCGAGGGCCCGGGGCCGTCCCCAGCGTAGACGTATTTCACCGGGTTTCGCCGCGCTCCGGGAGTACGCACGGGACGGCCGGGGTCCAAGGGAACTCCCCCACGTGGGCGTTCATCCGTCCGTCGGCCGCCGTACACCCGGCGACTCTTGACAAGTGGACTGCTCAGCAAAGAGATTGACGCGCGTAGAACAGCAGTGCAGCAAGCGCATACCCCTCACCCTCGATTCCGGAGTTCCTCGATGCCTTCCTCTGTCGTACCGAGAACGGCCGCCGTCGCGGCCCTTGTCGCCTCCGCGCTGGCCGCCGGCCTACTGGCCGGCTCCTCCGCCTCGGCAGCCGCCGCGGCCGAGACCCGGATCCATGACATTCAGGGCTCCACCCGGATATCCCCGCTCGTCGGGCAGCAGGTCACCGAGGTCGCCGGCATCGTCACGGGCGTACGGACCTACGGCTCGTCGCGCGGCTTCTGGTTCCAGGACCCGCAGGCCGACAAGAACCCCGCCACCAGCGAGGGCATCTTCGTCTACACGGGCTCGACCCCGACGGTCAAGGTCGGTGACTCGGTGCTGGTCTCCGGCACCGTCGGCGAGTTCGTCCCGGGCGGCACCTCCTCCGGCAACCAGTCGCTGACACAGATCTCCCGGCCGACGATCACGGTCGTCTCCGCCGACAACCCGCTGCCGGCTCCGGTCACCATCTCCGGCAGCGCCGTGCCCACGGCGTACACCCCGGCCGGCGACCCGGCCAACGGCGGCAGCATCAACGCCCTGCCGCTCAAGCCGCGCACGTACGCCCTGGACTACTACGAGTCCCTCGAAGGCACCAACGTGCGGGTCGGCACGTCCCGCGTCGTCGGTGCGACCGACGCGTACGCCGAACTGTGGGTGACGGTCAAGCCGTTCGAGAACATCACCGCGTCCGGTGGCACCCGCTACGGCTCGTACACCTCGCAGAACGCCGGCCGGCTCCAGATCCAGTCGCTGACGCCCACCGCCGAGCAGCCCTTCCCCAAGGCGAACGTCGGCGACGTGCTCGCCGGGCGGACCGAAGGGCCCCTGGACTTCAACCAGTTCGGCGGCTACACGCTGACCGCGCGCACGCTCGGCACGGTCGTCGACCGCGGTCTGGAGGCCGAGGAGACCCGCCCGCAGCGCCGGGGCGAACTGGCCGTCGCCACGTACAACGTGGAGAACCTCGACCCTTCCGACCCGCAGGAGAAGTTCGACGCGCTGGCGAAGGCCGTCGTGGAGAACCTGTCCTCGCCCGACATCCTCGCCCTGGAGGAGATCCAGGACAACAACGGCGCGAAGAACGACGGCACGGTCGCCGCCGACCAGACGGTCAAGAAGTTCACGGACGCGATCGCCGCGGCCGGCGGTCCGGCGTACGAGTGGCGCGGCGTGGACCCGCAGAACAACGAGGACGGCGGCGAGCCCGGCGGCAACATCCGTCAGGTCTTCCTCTTCAATCCGGAGCGGGTCTCCTTCACCGACCGCGCCGGCGGTGACTCCACCACCGCGACCGGGGTCGTCGAGGAGCGCGGACGGGCGGCGCTGACGCTCTCCCCCGGACGCATCGACCCCGCGAACACCGCGTGGGAGGCCAGCCGCAAGCCGCTCGCAGGTGAGTTCACCTTCCGCGGCCGTACGGTCTTCGTGATCGCCAACCACTTCGGCTCGAAGGGTGGCGACGAGGCCCTCACCGCCCACCGGCAGCCGCCGAACCGTTCCTCCGAGGTCAAGCGGCTCCAGCAGGCGCAGGCCGTGAACACCTTCGTCAAGGAGATCCTCGAGGCCGACCGCCACGCCGACGTCCTGGTGCTCGGCGACATCAACGACTTCGAGTTCTCGGCGACGACGAAGGCGCTCACCGACGGCGGCGCCCTCTACCCGGCGATCAAGTCCCTGCCCAGGCCGGAGCGTTACACCTACGTCTTCCAGGGCAACAGCCAGGTGCTCGACCAGATCCTGACCAGCCCGTCGATCGACGACTTCGAGTACGACAGCGTGCACATCAACGCGGAGTTCGCGGACCAGAACAGCGACCACGACCCGCAGGTGCTGCGCTTCCGGCCGTGACGCCGCCGTCATGTGATCCCGTGGACCGTTGGTGCGTAGGTCCACTCCCGTGGGCCGTCGCTGCGCCGGTCCCGATCCCGTGGGCCGTCGCTACGCCGGTCCCGTGAGAACCCGTACCACCGCCGCTACGTGCCCGCGCCGAGACTCAGCGCGGGCACGTAGCGGTTCACACCGCCGCCGGTCACGCCGGGGTAGTCGCGGACCTTCTCCCACGCCCCGGTGGGCGAGCCGATGCCCGCGCCCGGCGCGCCCAGGGCCTCGCGGTGCGCGTCGGCGCTCTCCCACTCGGCGTAGTTGAGCACCCGCGTACCGTCCGTACCGATGTGGAAGTGACCGGCGATCCCGCCGGGGTGGGGGTGCGGTTCGCTGTCCAGCGCGACGAAGACGGTGTCCACCCAGTCCCGTGCGCGTTCGGCGCCGGGACCGTCGAACTCGACGTCCACGATCACCACGCAACCCGGCACGCGCCGGTCGTCCCCGCCGAGCGAGGCGCTGCGGTAGAGCTCGTAGGAGTGCAGGCCGAGCCGCTCGATGCCCGGCACGGCGGCGTCGATCTCGGCGTTCCGGTCGTCCCGGAGTGTCCGGACGAACTCCCGGTAGGCGTCCTCGCCGGTCCACTGCGAGTAGTGCAGCAGTGTGCGCCCGTCCTCGCCCCGGTGGACGGTGTACGAGAGCAGTCCGCTGTCCGGCCAGTCCCTGCTCCGCCAGGCCGTGGCGATGGCGTCGATGGTGGCCCGCTGCCGCTCGGGGGTGCCGACGTCCCAGGTCGAGGCCTTGACGATGCCGACACCCGGGCGGGTGAGGTCGGGCCTGGCGTCGGGCTGCACGGTCACGGTCATGGCGATGTCCCCTCGGCTCGGCGCGCCCCTGCGGTGCGCCGCTGGTCCCAGCCTGAAACATCAACCTCGGTCGAGGTCAACCGCCCGCTTCCTCCCGCGGGAGTGCCCAGGCGGTGACGTCCAGCTCGGCCGAGGTGCCGATGTCGAGGAAGAACGGCACGGTCTGCTCCTGCTCCCCGCGGAAGGGCGCGACCACCAGGTACGCCCCCGGCCGGACGGCGTCGAACGAGGTGACCCTGTTGTTCCAGTTCAGGACCGACACGGCGCTCTTGCCGGGTGCCAGTGTCAGAGGCCGCGGTCCCTGGTCCCTGCCGGAGTCCGTGTACGCGTTCGCGCCGTGCGTGACCTTCAGCTTCAGCGCGTCACGGTCCTTGTCGAGGGCACCGATCTGCGGATAGCCCTCGACGCGGTACGGCTTCGTCCCGCAGTTCGTCAGCCGGATCGTCGTGGCCCGCCGCCCCATCGCGGCATCGACGACACCGGTGACGACGGCAACTCCCGTCTCGGGACAGGTGGTTGGCGTGGGCTCCGGGAGCTGCTCACCGTCGTTCGGGGTGCGCGGCGCCGGCACGGCCGAGGGGGGACCGGTGTACGGAGCCGGTGTCCCGGTGAGCTTGTCGGCGTGCACCCTCCAGCGTGGGTCGGGCGACGGGCTCGCACCACTCTCCCCCACACCGCCCGACGCCTCCGCGCATCCCGCGAGTACGAGCGCGGCCACCACCGCGAGCGCCGCTGCCGGCACCGCACCGTTCCGCCGCGCCCCGCCAGTCATGCCAGTCATACCGGGTCCCCTCCCCTGTGACATGTCCCCGGTGGCGATCATGCCAGACGTACGCCGGTCAATTGTTCAGCTCTGCTTGCCCCTCACCCCAAGAAGATCTAAGTAGACCTTCATGGTCCCGCGGGCCGAGACTGCGGGGATGACCACACCGCACCCCTTCGGCCGGGCGCTCTGCGCGATGATCACTCCGTTCACCGCCGGCGGCGGGCCCGACCTGGACGCCGCCGCACGCCATGCCGCCCACCTGGTGGCCGAGGGCTGCGACGGACTGGTCCTCAGCGGCACCACCGGCGAGTCCCCCACCACCACGGACGCCGAGAAGGCCGCCCTGGTCCGGGCGGTGCGCGCGGCGGTGGGCGAGGGAGTGCCGGTCGTGGCGGGCACCGGCACCGCGGACACCCGCCACACGGTGGAACAGGCGCGGGCCGCCGAAGCGGCGGGCGCCGACGGCATCCTGGTGGTGACCCCGTACTACAGCCGCCCGCCGCAGGCGGCACTGGAGGCGCACTTCCGCCGGGTCGCGGACGCCGTCGGCCTCCCGGTGATGCTCTACGACATCCCCGGCCGCACGGGCACCCGGATCGAGGTCGAGACGATGCTGCGGCTCGCGGACCATCCGCGGATCGTGGCGGTGAAGGACTGCGCGTACGACCTGCTCGGTTCCACCAAGGTGATCGCGCGGACCTCGCTCGCCTACTACTCCGGGTGCGAGGAGCTGAATCTGCCGCTGTACGCGGTCGGCGGGGCGGGCTTCGTCAGCACGGTCGCCAACGTCGCCCCGGGGCCGCTGCGCGAGGTGCTCGACGCCTTCGATCGGGGTGACACCGCCCGGGCCGCCCGCCTGAACCAACTCCTGCTGCCGCTCACGGAGTTGATGATGGCCGCCGGACTGCCGGGCACGGTGACGGCGAAGGCCCTGCTGGACGCGGGCCCGGTCCGGGAACCGCTGCAGCCCGCCGGCCGCGAGGCGACCGACGGGCTGCGCAGGGCGTACAACGAGCTGCTCGCCGCCCTCGGCGAGGCGTGAGGCCGGGCCCCTCCCCGGGGGCCGGGGCCCCTCTCCGACAGAAGGCCCTAGTTGTGGCTGTGCAGAACGTCGTTGAGGCCGCCCCAGACCGCGTTGTTCGGCCGGGCCTCGACGGCGCCGGTGACCGAGTTGCGGCGGAAGAGGATGTTGGAGGCACCGGAGAGTTCACGGGCCTTGACGATCTGGCCGTCGGGCATGGTGATGCGGGTGCCCGCCGTGACGTACAGACCGGCCTCGACGACGCACTCGTCGCCGAGCGCGATGCCCACCCCGGCCTCGGCGCCGATGAGGCAGCGCTCGCCGATGGAGATGATGACATTGCCGCCGCCGGAGAGCGTGCCCATCGTGGAGGCGCCGCCGCCGATGTCGGAACCGTCGCCCACGACGACGCCGGCGGAGATCCGGCCCTCGACCATGGAGGTGCCCAGCGTGCCGGCGTTGAAGTTGACGAAGCCCTCGTGCATCACGGTGGTGCCCTCGGCGAGGTGCGCACCGAGGCGGACCCGGTCGGCATCGGCGATACGGACGCCCTTGGGGGCGACGTAGTCCGTCATCCGCGGGAACTTGTCGACGCTGGTCACCTGAAGATGCAGTCCTTCGGCACGGGCGTTGAGCCGCACCGTCTCCAGCGTGTCGACGGCGACCGGACCGAGCGAGGTCCAGGCGACGTTGGCGAGCAGGCCGAAGAGGCCGTCCAGGCTCTGACCGTGCGGCTTGACCAGCCGGTGGCTCAGCAGGTGCAGGCGGAGATAGGCGTCGTGGGCGTCGAGCGGCTTCTCGTCGAGCGAGGAGATGACCGTGCGGACGGCGACGACCTCGACAGCGCGACGGGCGTCGGTGCCGACGGCCTTCGCGGCTCCTTCGCCGAGCAGTTCGACGGCCCGCTCGGCGGTGAGCCGCTCGGTGCCGGCGGGGCCCGGCTCGGCGGTGAGCGCGGGGGCGGGGAACCATGTGTCGAGGACGGTGCCGTCGGCCGCGATGGTGGCGAGCCCGGCGGCGACGGCGCCGGTGGTGCGAGGAGCAGTGGTGTCGGTCATGGGGAAAACCTAACCGGCGCGGCGCCCGCCGGGCGAACCGGTCTCACGTCCCGGTCGGGAGGACCACGGACCCCACGGCTTGCGCGGGCACCGCCCACGCCGGCCACAGCAGACCGGGTGCGTCCGAGTGGAGCGGGCCGCCGACCGGCGGGGCCGGTACCTGCCCGCTGAGGGCGCCCGCCTCGGCGACGCGAGACCGCGAGGACCAGAGGAAGAGGTGGACGCAAGTGACGCTGACGGCGGACTCAAGGAGAGCCCCCAAGGCGAGCAGCCGCACCGATCCGTGGCACCTTCCGCAGCATGGTCACTCAGCCCCGAGTGTCCATGGGGAAGCGACCGGCCCAGCGGACCGGAGCAAGATCAACGGGCGTTGCGCGCGGCGCTGTTCAGCCGAGCGTGCGCGCCGCTGTTCAGCCGGGCGCTCGTCCGCCGATGACGCGGGCCAGCACGTCGCGCGCGTACTCCGCGTCGTACGGCGCGTCGGTGAGGAGCACCTGAAGACAGACGCCGTCCATCAGCGCCATCAGGGCGCGGGCCGTGACGGGATCGGTCCTGCGGGCCAGGATCGCGGCGACCGAGTCGGTCCACTCGGCGGCCACCGGCCGCAGCGCGGGCCTGCGCAGGGCGGCCAGATAGAGCTCGTACTCCAGCTCCACCCCGGTCCGCTCGCCCGAGAGCCACTCCCCCATCAGCCGGGCGAGCTCCGTGGCGAGATCGGCGTCCGGGTCGGCGAGCGCCCGACTGTCCCGTACCGCCGCGCCGAAGCCCTCGTTTGCCTGCCGCAGCGCGGCGACCAACAGCTCGTCCAGAGAGGCGAAGTGGTACGTCGTCGAACCGAGCGGCACATCGGCCTCGGCCGCCACCGTGCGATGGCTGAGCCCGGCGATCCCGCGGCACCCGACCACCCTGATCGCCGCGTCGATGATGCGCTGCCGGCGCTCGGGGTCGTACCGGCGGGGCATCAGTGCGCCCCGCCCACATTCAGCACCACCACTCCGGCGATCACCAGCAGGATGCCGCCGACCTTCACCAAACTGGTCGACTCCCCCAGGAAGATCATGCCGATAGCGGCCACCGCCGCGGTGCCGACGCCCGCCCAGATCGCGTAGGCGGTGCCCACGGACATGGTCTTGAGGGTCTGGGCCAGCAGAGAGAAGGCGATCACATAGCCGATGACGGTGAGCACCGAGGGCCACAGCTTGGTGAAACCGTCGCTGTACTTCATGGCCGTGGTGCCGGCCACCTCCGCCGCGATGGCCGCGGCGAGCAGTCCGTATCCCATGCGTACGAGCGTACACAGCGTTGCGTACGACCGTACACAACGCGCACGCACACATGACGAAGCGGCCGTGTCCACCGGATGGCCCGGCGGTCACGGCCGCTTGTGTCGTACGGGGGACGGATCAGACGTTGAACCCCAGCGCGCGCAGCTGCTCGCGCCCGTCGTCCGTGATCTTGTCCGGGCCCCACGGCGGCATCCAGACCCAGTTGATCTTCAGCTCGTTGACGAGTCCGTCCGTCGCCGACTTCGCCTGGTCCTCGATGACATCGGTCAGCGGGCAGGCCGCCGACGTCAGCGTCATGTCCAGCGTCGCGATGTTGGAGTCGTCGATGTGGATGCCGTAGATCAGGCCGAGGTTGACCACGTCGATGCCCAGCTCGGGGTCGACGACGTCATACAGCGCCTCGCGGACTTCTTCCTCGGAGGCCGGCTTCAGCGCCGCCCCTGCGTTCTCCGTCATGCCGTCTTCCTCTCGGGGCTCTCGCCCAGCGCCTGTGCGGTCGCGTCCTTCCAAGCCATCCAGCTGAGCAGCGCGCACTTCACCCGGGCCGGGTACTTGGAGACACCGGCGAACGCGACCGCGTCCTCCAGCACCTCCTCCATCGCGTCGTCGGGCTCGATCTGGCCCTTGGACTGCATCAGCTCCAGGAAGGTCGCCTGGATCTTCTGCGCGTCCGCGAGGTCCTTGCCGACCAGCAGGTCGTTGAGCACGGAGGCGCTGGCCTGGCTGATGGAACAGCCCTGGCCCTCGTAGCTCACGTCCTCGATGCGGTCGCCGTCGTACTTCACGCGCAGCGTGATCTCGTCACCGCACGTCGGGTTGACGTGGTGCACCTCGGCGTCGCCGTCCCGCAGACCACGCCCGTGCGGGTGCTTGTAGTGGTCCAGGATGACTTCCTGGTACATCGAATCCAGCTTCACGCGTCAGTCCCTCATCCGAAGAAGTTACGGACGTACTCCAGCCCGTCGACCAGTGCGTCGACCTCGGCGGGCGTGGAGTACAGATAGAACGACGCTCGCGTGGTCGCAGGAATTCCGTACCGCAGGCAGACCGGGCGGGCGCAGTGGTGGCCGACACGGACGGCGATGCCCAGCTCGTCCAGGACCTGGCCGACGTCGTGCGGGTGGATGTCACCGAGCGTGAAGGAGATCGCGGCACCGCGGTCCTCGGCCGTCACCGGGCCGATGATCCGCAGACCGGGCACCTCCTGGAGCCGCTTCACCGCGTACTCGGTGATCGCGTGCTCGTGGGCAGCGACGTTCTCCATGCCGATGGCGCTCAGGTAGTCCACCGCCGCGCCGAGACCGACGGCCTGGGCGATCGGAGGCGTACCGGCCTCGAACTTGTGCGGCGCGGGAGCGTAGGTCGACGAGTGCATCGACACCGTCTCGATCATCTCGCCGCCGCCGAGGAACGGCGGCAGGTCCTCGAGCAGCTCCTGCCGGCCCCAGAGCACGCCGATGCCGGTCGGGCCGCACATCTTGTGGCCGGTGAAGGCCACGAAGTCCGCGCCCAGCGCCTGGACGTCGACCGGCATGTGCGGCACGGCCTGCGAGGCGTCGATCAGCACCAGCGCGCCGACCTCCTGCGCACGGCGGACGATCGCGTCGACCGGGTTGACGGTGCCCATGATGTTGGAGACCAGCACGAAGGAGACGATCTTCGTCTTCTCGTTGATGAGCTCGTCGATGTCGGACAGGTCCAGACGGCCGTCGTCGGTGAGCCCGAACCACTTCAGCTTCGCGCCGGTACGCTGCGAGAGCAGCTGCCACGGAACGATGTTGGAGTGGTGTTCCATCTCCGTGATGACGATCTCGGTCTCGTGGTCCACCCGGTAGGGCTCGTCGGCCCAGCCGAGCATGTTGGCCACGAGGTTGAGCGACTCGGAGGCGTTCTTGGTGAAGATCACCTCGTCGCGGCTCGGAGCGTTGATGAAGGACGCGACCTTGTCACGCGCGCCCTCGTACAGCGCCGTGGCCTCCTCGGCGAGGACGTGCACACCGCGGTGGACGTTGGCGTTGTGACGCTCGTAGTACTCGGTGACGGCGTCCAGCACCTGGCGCGGCGTCTGCGAGGTCGCCGCGTTGTCCAGGTACACGAGCTTCTTGTCGTCGTGGAGCACCCGGTCGAGAATCGCGAAGTCCTTGCGGATCGCCTCGGTGTCGAGGAGGCCCGGCAGCTGTGTCACGCGGATACGCCACCCTTCGTGTATGCCTCGTAGCCCTCGGACTCGAGCTTGTCGGCGAGCTCGGCGCCGCCGGACTCGGCGATCCGCCCGTTCGCGAAGACGTGGACGAAGTCGGGCTTGATGTAGCGCAGGATGCGCGTGTAGTGGGTGATCAGCAGCGTGCCGACCTCACCGGTCTCGCGGACGCGGTTGACGCCCTCGGAGACGGTGCGCAGCGCGTCGACGTCCAGACCGGAGTCCGTCTCGTCGAGGATCGCGATCTTCGGCTTGAGGAGCTCCAGCTGAAGGATCTCGTGGCGCTTCTTCTCACCGCCGGAGAAGCCCTCGTTGACATTGCGCTCGGCGAACGCCGGGTCCATGTGGAGCTGCTCCATGGCGGTCTTGACCTCCTTCACCCAGGTACGCAGCTTGGGTGCCTCGCCGCGGATCGCGGTGGCGGAGGTACGCAGGAAGTTGGAGACCGAGACGCCGGGGACCTCGACCGGGTACTGCATGGCGAGGAACATGCCGGCGCGGGCGCGCTCGTCGACGGACATCTCCAGGACGTCTTCGCCGTCCAGAGTCACGGTGCCACTGGTGATCGTGTACTTGGGGTGGCCCGCGATGGAGTAGGCGAGGGTCGACTTGCCGGAGCCGTTGGGGCCCATGATGGCGTGCGTCTCGCCCTGCTTCACGGTCAGGTCGACGCCCTTGAGGATCTCCCGGGGGCCGTTCTCGGCCTCGACGGAAACGTGCAGGTCGCGGATTTCAAGCGTTGCCATGGGTGACTCAGGACTCCTGGGTGACGGAGACGAGCACATCGTCCCCTTCGATCTTGACGGGGTATACGGGGACGGGGCGCGTCGCGGGCAGTCCGGACGGCTTGCCGGTGCGGAGGTCGAAGCTCGAGCCGTGCAGCCAGCACTCGATCTGGCAGTCCTCCACCTCGCCCTCGGAGAGGGAGACGTTCGCGTGCGAGCAGATGTCGTTGATCGCGAACACCTCACCCTCGGTCCGGACGAGCGAGACGGGCGTGCCGTCGAGTTCCACCCTCTTGGGGGTGTCCTCCTCCAGCTCGCTCAGCGCGCAGGCCTTGACGAAGGACATCAGACCGATGCCTCCAACTCCGCGTCGATCTTGGCGAGCAGCCGTTCCTCGACGTCCGGGAGACCGATCTGCTGGACCAGCTCGGCGAAGAAGCCGCGGACCACGAGTCGGCGGGCCTCTTCGGCGGGGATGCCGCGGGCCTGGAGGTAGAAGAGCTGCTCGTCGTCGAAACGGCCGGTGGCGGAGGCGTGGCCGGCGCCGACGATCTCGCCGGTCTCGATCTCCAGGTTCGGCACCGAGTCGACCCGCGCGCCGTCCGTGAGGACGAGGTTGCGGTTCATCTCGTAGGTGTCGGTGCCCTCGGCCGCGGCCTGGATGAGCACGTCACCGATCCACACCGCGTGCGCGTCGTCGCCCTGCAGCGCGCCCTTGTAGACGGCGTTGGACTTGCAGTGCGGCATGTTGTGGTCGACCAGGAGACGGTGCTCCTGGTGCTGGCCCTTGTCGGTGAAGTACAGACCGAAGAGCGCGGCCTCGCCACCGGTGCCCGCGTAGGAGACCCGCGGGTGCAGGCGCACGACGTCGCCACCGAAGGTCACCACGACGGACTTGAACGAGGCGTCACGTCCGACCAGCGCGTTGTGCTGGGCGATGTGGACGGCCTTGTCGTCCCAGTCCTGGACGGAGACGACGGTGAGCTTGGCGCCGTCGCCCACCACGAAGTCGACGTTGGCCGCGAGGACCGCGTCACCGCTGTGGTCGATGACCACGACGGCCTCGGCGAAGGCGCCGAGCTCGATGAGCTGGTGGCCGAAGGTCGTGCCGCCCTCGCCGTGCACCCCGATCCGGATCGGCTCGGCGAGCACCGTGTCCTTGTGGACCGTGACGACCGAGGCCTTCTCGAAGGCGGAGTACGCCTGGGCGGCGACCCGGTCCACCGGGGTGCCCGCCCGGCCGAGCCGGGCGTCGTCACGGCCGACGGTCTCGACGGTGACGCCCTCGGGCGCGTCGATCTCCACGGTGACGGCGCCGCCCGTCGCGACGGCGGTGCCGTCGTGCAGACCGCCCAGCCGCTCCAGTGGAGTGAAGCGCCACTCCTCCTCACGACCGTGCGGGACCGGGAAGTCCGCCACGTCGAACGAGGGGGGCGCACTCATACGAGTGGCGACGGTGGACTCGGCGGCCACCGCGATCGAACCGGCGGTGGTGGATCCCACCGGAATGTTCTGAGCCTCAGCCATGGCTGTCGGGGTGCTCTCTCTCTGCCTCTGCGTAAGAAATCAGTCGCTGCGGGAAGGGGCGGCCGGGACTAACCGACCGAGCCCTCCATCTGCAGCTCGATCAGCCGGTTGAGCTCCAGGGCGTACTCCATGGGGAGTTCCTTGGCGATCGGCTCGACGAAGCCGCGCACGATCATCGCCATCGCCTCGAACTCCGTCATGCCACGGCTCATCAGGTAGAAGAGCTGGTCCTCGGAGACCTTGGAGACGGTCGCCTCGTGACCCATGGACACGTCGTCCTCGCGGACGTCCACGTAGGGGTAGGTGTCCGAGCGGGAGATCGTGTCGACCAGCAGCGCGTCACAGAGCACGTTGGACTTCGCGCCCGGCGCGCCCTCGCCGATCTCGATCAGACCGCGGTAGGAGGTGCGGCCGCCGCCTCGCGCCACCGACTTGGAGACGATGTTGGAGGAGGTGTTCGGAGCCATGTGGACCATCTTGGCGCCCGCGTCCTGGTGCTGGCCCTCGCCCGCGAAGGCGATGGACAGGGTCTCGCCCTTGGCGTGCTCGCCCATCAGGTAGACCGCCGGGTACTTCATGGTCACCTTGGAGCCGATGTTGCCGTCGACCCACTCCATGGTCGCGCCCTCGTAGGCCACGGCCCGCTTGGTGACCAGGTTGTAGACGTTGTTCGACCAGTTCTGGATCGTCGTGTAGCGGCAGCGGCCGCCCTTCTTGACGATGATCTCGACCACGGCGCTGTGCAGCGAGTCCGAGGAGTAGATCGGCGCGGTGCAGCCCTCGACGTAGTGGACGTAGGCGTCCTCGTCGACGATGATCAGCGTCCGCTCGAACTGGCCCATGTTCTCCGTGTTGATACGGAAGTAGGCCTGGAGCGGGATGTCGACCTGGACACCCTTGGGCACGTAGATGAACGAGCCACCCGACCAGACGGCGGAGTTCAGCGACGCGAACTTGTTGTCGCCGACCGGGATGACCGTGCCGAAGTACTCCTGGAAGAGCTCCGGGTGCTCCTTCAGCGCGGTGTCCGTGTCGAGGAAGATGACGCCCTGCTCCTCCAGGTCCTCACGGATCTGGTGGTAGACGACCTCGGACTCGTACTGGGCCGCGACACCGGCGACGAGGCGCTGCTTCTCCGCCTCCGGGATGCCGAGCTTGTCGTACGTGTTCTTGATGTCCTCGGGCAGCTCTTCCCAGGACGCCGCCTGCTTCTCCGTGGAGCGGACGAAGTACTTGATGTTGTCGAAGTCGATGCCCGACAGGTCGGAGCCCCAGCTCGGCATCGGCTTCTTGTCGAACAGACGCAGACCCTTGAGCCGCAGCTTCAGCATCCACTCCGGCTCGTTCTTCTTCTCCGAGATGTCGCGGACGACCGCCTCGGAGAGGCCGCGCTTGGCCGCGGCACCTGCCGCGTCGGAGTCGGCCCAGCCGAATTCGTACGTACCCAGGCCCTCGAGTTCGGGGTGGGCAGTCTCCGTGGGGAGAGTCATGCGGGGTTCCTCCCGGCCGTGCTTGCAGATGCTGATGATGGTGTGGTCTTGGGAATGAACGTCGTGCACACCCCGTCGCCGTGGGCGATGGTGGCCAGACGCTGCACATGGGTGCCGAGGAGGCGGGAGAAGAACTCCGTCTCCGCCTCGCACAGCTGCGGGTACCGCTCGGCGGCGTGAGCGACCGGGCAGTGATGCTGGCAGAGCTGCTCCCCCGCCTGGGCATTGGGGGCGCTGCGCGCCGCAGCAGCGTACCCGTCGGCGCTCAGGGCCTTGGCCAGCGCTTCCGTGCGCCGGTCGGGGTCGACCGCCTCGAGGGCCTTGCGGTAGGTCTCCGCCTGGGCCTCGATACGGTCCCGGGCGAAGGCGGCCACGGCCGCCTCTCCCGCCGCTCCGCCGCCCGCAGACCGCTCGATCCAGCGGAGAGCGTCGACGGCCAGTGCGTCGTACGACTGGTCGAAGGCGTCCCGGCCGCAGTCGGTCAGGGCGAACACCTTGGCGGGCCTGCCGCGCGTGCGCGCGCCGTAGATGCGCTGTTCCCGGGGCTCGACGACATTGTCGGCGACGAGCGTGTCGAGGTGGCGGCGTACGGCCGCCTGGGTGAGTCCGAGACGTGTGGCGAGGTCGGCCACGGTGGACGGCCCGTGGTCCAGCACGGACCGCGCGACCCGGTTGCGCGTCGAGTGGTCCGAGCGCACACCGGTCGTGAGTTCCTCCTGCGGAGCCTCGCCGACGTTTTTCACAACACCATTGTTGCGTAATTCCTCCGGAGGTGACAACCGCCGTCCGGCTGCCGGACCGGTGCGCTGCATCACTAAGGGTCACCTAACGAAAACACCCGGCCGCAAGCGTCCGCACCTCCCTGAGCTGGTCTTTCTCCGGAATCCGGCACGCCGGAGACGCGATGGTCGACCTTGATCGTATTCAGTGAAAGATACGCCGGAATTGGTCAGGAAACGCGGACGGAGGGGCCGGGTCCGGCGTTGTCCGCCCCGATCCGGTACGTCTTCGGACCCGCCCCTCTTGTCGCCGCACGGCCCGCCTAGACTTCCGGCATGCGAAGCGAGTCCGTCGTCCAGATCCGGGGCCTGGTCAAGCGGTACGGATCCAAGACGGCCGTGGACGGCCTCGATCTCGAGGTCCCCCAGGGCTTGGTGACCGCTGTCCTCGGCCCCAACGGCGCCGGCAAGACCACCACCGTCGAGACGTGCGAGGGCTACCGCCGCCCCGACGGCGGCACCGTCCGGGTGCTCGGACTCGACCCGATCGCCGACGCCGCGGACCTGCGCCCCCGCATCGGCGTGATGCTCCAGTCCGGCGGGGTCTACTCCGGCGCACGCGCCGAGGAGATGCTGCGCCACATGGCGAAGCTGCACGCCCACCCGCTCGACGTGGACGCCCTGATCGAGCGGCTCGGCCTCGGCAGCTGTGGCCGTACGTCCTACCGGCGCCTCTCGGGCGGACAGCAGCAGCGGCTCGCGCTGGCGATGGCCGTCGTCGGCCGTCCCGAACTGCTCTTCCTCGACGAGCCGACCGCGGGCCTCGACCCGCAGGCCCGGCGCTCCACCTGGGACCTGGTGCGCGAGCTGCGCGCCGACGGCGTCTCCACCGTGCTGACCACCCACTTCATGGACGAGGCCGAGGCACTCGCCGACGATGTCGCCATCGTCGACGCGGGCCGGATCATCGCCCAGGGCAGTCCCGAGCAGCTGTGCCGGGGCGGGGCCGAGAACACCCTGCGCTTCACCGGCCGGCCCGGACTCGACGTCGGCTCGCTGCTGAAGGCGCTTCCCGACGGCACCGAGGCGGTCGAGCTGACGCCGGGCGCGTACCGGATAACCGGCCACGTCGACCCGCAGCTGCTGGCGACCGTCACGTCCTGGTGCGCCCAGCACGGGGTGATGCCGGACGGCATCTCGGTCGAGCGCCACACCCTCGAAGACGTCTTCCTGGAGCTGACCGGCAAGGAGCTGCGCTGATGAGCGCCGGTACATACGCACCGCGGCCGGGTGCCGCGCCGCTGGCCCGGATGATCGGGGCGCAGGCCGCGTTCGAGACGAAGATGCTGCTGCGCAACGGTGAGCAGCTGCTGCTCACCGTCGTCATCCCCTCGCTCGTGCTGGTGCTGTTCTCGACCGTCGGCATCATCGACACCGGCACGGGTGAGCCCGTCGACTTCCTCGCCCCCGGTGTGCTCGCCCTCGCCGTGATGTCCACCGCCTTCACCGGCCAGGCCATCGCCACCGGCTTCGAGCGGCGCTACGGGGTGCTCAAGCGGCTCGGCGCCTCGCCGCTGCCCCGCTGGGCCCTGCTGACCGCCAAGACGCTCTCCGTCCTCGCCACCGAGGTGCTCCAGGTCGCCCTGCTGACGGTGATCGCCTTCGCGCTCGGCTGGTCCCCGCACGGCGACCCCCTCTCCGTCCTGCTGCTGCTCGTCGTCGGCACCGTCGCGTTCTCGGGCCTCGGACTGCTGATGGCCGGGACCCTGCGGGCCGAGGCGACCCTCGCCGCCGCGAATCTGGTCTTCCTGCTGCTGCTGGTGGGCGGCGGGGTGATCGTGCCACTGGACCGGTTCCCCGACGGCGTCGCGGCGGTGCTCGCCCTGCTGCCGATCTCGGCGCTCTCGGACGGGCTGCGCGACGTGCTCCAGCACGGCGCGTCGCTGCCGTGGGGCGATCTGGGCATCCTCGCCGGCTGGTCGGTCCTCGGACTCGCCGCGGCGGCCCGCTGGTTCCGCTGGGAGTGACGCGCCCGGGAGGGACGCGCCGCTTTCCTCGGTGCCGGGAGTGACCCGCGTCTTCCGTAGGTACTGACCCACGCGCCAGTATGGCTGCGAAGATCAGCGCGTGGGAGGCCTCGATGGAACGGACCGCCGCACTCCGACTCGACGCGGAGTGGACGAAGGTCAGATCCGGCAGAGCCGGGGTGTCGCCGGACGAGCGTGAGCGGATGCTGATCGAGCTGATCGCCGCCCTCACCCCGCACGCCGAACACGATCTCCCGCTCACCGCCCGGCTGAGTCTGCGCTACGGAGATCTCGCCCGGCACCACTTCGACACCGGCCGCCGTGCGGACGCGCTGATCGCCGTGCACGAGGCCGTACGGACGTGTGCGGAGCCTGCCGTGCACGACCCGGAGCACGCCCGCTGGTACGCCAGGGCACTGATCAGCCAGGCCGTCTATCTCGCCGAACCCCTCAGCGACGAACTGGGGCTGCCGCGCTACGCCTTCCAGCCGGTCGGCGACCGGCCTCCGGTGGAGGCCCGCGCGGACGGCATCGCCGCTCTCGCGGCCGTCCACCGCGCCATCACGGTCTGGGAGGGCCTCGATCCGTCGGACCCGCAGAACCGCGAGGGCCTGGCCCAGGCCCATGCCTTTCTCGGCGACCGGCTGGAGGAGCTCGGCGATCCGGTGGAGGCGGCGGCCTGGGCGGTGCGGGCGGAGCGCGGGTACCACGAGCTGTGGTCGGGGGCCCAGGCGCGGGAGAGTCTGCAGGCCGCGACCCTGGAGCATGTGAGCGACCAGTTGGAACGGCGGCTGCGGCGCTGCCCGTTCAAGGGTGGCCTGACGCAGTTGCGGTCCGAGGACCTGCTGCCCGACCGGCTGCTCCCGCTGGCGGTCGTGGCCGCCCGTATCGAGGGCGCCGAACCGGACACCATCGCCGAGGGGCTGGACCTGGACCCCGCGGAGGTACGCCGGATACTGCGGGCCCGGTCCTGGCGAGCGGTGTGGCGGTTCGACATCCGGGCCGCGGCGGGTGGGCCGTGGGTCCCGATGGAGTACCCGTGGCGGGGTATGGACGCGGTGACCGACCGCAGCGCGGCGGCCGTGGGCCAGGAGCTGACCGACGCGTTCCTGCACTCCCCCGCGTGTCCGGGTCCGTCGGCATCGTGGCGGATCGCCGTCTGGTGGGAGGAGGAGGACCACCTCGACGGGTCACGGTTCCGCCGGACGTACAGGCCGGAGGTGGAACGGGAGCCGGCACCGGGGGCACGGGCGAGCAGCGCACCGGGCCCGGAGGCGGCCCGGCCCGAGACGGGTGGCCCACCCACGGCGGACGCGCCCTGACACCCGAGGGCGCGCGGCCTACACGCACGTGACCGTCGGACCCGCCGCCGGCGCCCGGACGCCCGCCGGACACAGCGGCGGCCATCCGCACGTTCACGCCCATTTCCGGCCGTTCCGGCACGCGAAGCCGACCCTCGTGAATGCATGCACAAGGCCCCGCCTACCATGGTGCCCGTGCAAACCCCCCTCGCCCTCATCGCCCGACGCTGGACGCCCACCCCCAGGACTCTCCGGCGCGCCGCGCTCTCCGCCGTCGTCATGAGCGTGGTCATCATCGTCACGGGTGGCGCGGTCCGCCTCACCGGCTCCGGTCTCGGCTGCGACACCTGGCCCAAGTGCACGGACGACAGCCTCTTCGCCACACCCGAGCAGGGCCTCCACGGCGCGATCGAGTTCGGCAACCGGATGCTGACCTACGTCCTGTCGGCCGCGGTCGGCTGGGCGATCATCGCGGCGCGCTCCACCAAGCCGCGGCGACGCGGGCTGACGCGTCTGGCCTGGGCGCAGTTCTGGATCGTGGCGAGCAACGCGGTGCTGGGCGGCATCACGGTGTGGGCGGGCCTCAACCCGTGGACCGTGGCGGGGCACTTCCTGGCCGCCAACGCGCTGCTCACCGTCGCGGTGATCACCTGGCACCGGACCGGCGAGGGCGACACCGCACCGCGTCCGCGGGTCCCGCGCCCGGTCCGCAGGCTGTCGTGGGCCGTCGTCTCCACCTCCGCGCTGCTGATCGCGCTGGGCACCTCGGTGACCGGTTCCGGCAAGCACGCCGGTGACAGCAGCGACGTCCCGCGCATGCCGTGGGACTGGGTGGACGCGGCACACGTCCACGCGATCGCGGCCTGGGTGGTCTGCGCGCTGGCACTCGCCATGTGGCTGGTGCTGCGGGTCGTGGACGCCCCCGACGACACCCGGGCCCGCGCCCGCGACCTGCTGCTGGTGCTCCTGGCACAGGGCGTCATCGGCTACGTCCAGTACTTCACCCACGTCCCCGAGGCCCTGGTCGCCGCCCACATGCTCGGGTCCGCGCTGATGTGGATCGCGGTGCTGCGCCTCGCGCTGAGCCTGCGGGAGCGTCCGCAGCCGACGGCGGAGATCCCGGCCCAGAGCGACGTGGCACTGTCCCGCGCCTGAGCACGCCTCACCGCCTGCTTCCGCGGCCGGCGCGCGCTGATCACACCGCGTCCAGCAGCCCGTAGACGCGGCGGGCGTTGGCCGAGGAGATCATCGTCGCCACCCGCTGGGCGTCGGTGCGGGACCACGCACCGTCGCCCACCCAGTCGCCCAGAACGCGCGCCAGCGACTCCCGGAAGATCCTGGCGCCCACCACGTGCAGCTCGGGCAGCCCGCGCGCGCCACTGGAGAACAGCAGCTTGCCGAACGGCGCGAGCTCCAGGATCTCCGCCAGCACGGCCGGCGCCCGGGCGCCCGTGTGCACGAGCGCCGGCCCGAGGTCCGCGTACACATGCGGGAAGACACTCGCCAGATGGGCCGCGTGCCGGTGGTACGGATAGCCGTGCAGCAGCACGAGGTCGGTTCCCAGCCCGGCGGTCGCGGCGGCGAAACTCGCCAGCAGCATCGGGTCCTCCACGCCCACATGGAGCTGGAGCGGCAGCCCGGAGGCGACGGCGATCCACAGCACATGCCGCACGAGAACGGGGTCGGTGAGCGTGCCGCCCACCTGGCGCGCGGCCAGCCAGCGCCCGACCGCCCCGCGCACCTCGCCGGGGCCCGGAGGCTCCGGCGCGAGGGCGAGCCCGTGGCACACGGCGGCGACGGAGGTGAAGGCCACGGCGGACGCGGCGGCCCCGTGGACGGCTTCGGCGAGGTTGGCGAGGAAAGCCTCGACGGTGCCCGAGGTGTCGGCGACCTGTTCGGCGAGGAGTTCGAGCCGTACGATCTCGCGGGCCTCGGCCGCGCCCGCGGCGGCGATCTCGGGCGGTCCGGTGAGATCGCCCGGCAGCCCGGTGTCCACCAGATAGGTGGAGATCCCGCTGCCTCTCAGCAGCCGTCTGCCCGCCTCCAGCACCCCGAGCTCACGGCGCCGGGCGAGATAACGGGCAGGCGGGCAGTGCGGTTCGAGCCCCAGCAGGGGCGGGCACCAGCGCCGGACGGCGAACCCCGTCTGGGTGTCGAAGAAGGTCGTGCCCGGCGCGGGCGGTCCCGCGGTACGGCCCAGATGCGCCTCGAAGGTGCCGAGACCGAGCTCGGTGCGGAGCACCCCGTGACAGTACTGGTCCACGAGGGTCGGGGTGTCGATCATCCGGGCTCCCAGTCGTGGACCGTGTTTCCACAGTCCTAACGGGTGACACCCCGGCGAGGTGTTGCTCAGCCGTTGGAAGGGCCGCCGACCTGGATGCCCGCCATACGGCTCCACTCGTACGGCCCGGTGCGGACCTTGGCGGCCAGGTCGCCGTCGAAGGAGTCGTGGAGGGTGATGCCGGCCTTCTCGGCGGCCGCGACCGCGACCGCGTGGTTCGGCGCCACGAGGTCGCCCCACTCGCCGTCCTCACCGATGAGCACGATCCGGGTGCCTGCCTGGCCGAGGTACTCGAGGGTCCCGTCGGCACCGCCGTGCGCCTTGGCGAAGGCGCCGATCTGCTTGGCCATCCGGGCCGCCTTGCGCTCCACCTGGCCGTCTGCCTGCTGCGTGTCTGCCATGGGGCGATGCTACTCGCGGGTAGTCCGCCCCGGCCACGGCGGGTGCACGTGGCATGGGCCACGGCCGGGGGTGCCTCAGGTCCGGCAGGCCGCGGAGGCGAAGCGGGCTAGCGCAGGAAGGGGTCCACCGCGACCGCCACGAACAGCAGCGAGACATAGGTGATGGACCAGTGGAAGAGCCGCATCTCCTTGAGCTTGCCGCCCATCACCTCGGCCTTGGCCCGTGCCTGGAGCGCGTGCGCCTCCCACAGCCACCAGCCGCCGGCCGCCAGCGCCACCACGGTGTAGAACCAGCCGGTGTAGCCGAGCGGGGTGAGCAGCAGGGAGACCGCGACCATCACCCAGCTGTAGAGGACGATCTGGCGGGCCACCACCTTGTTGGAGGCGACGACCGGCAGCATCGGCACACCGACTCGCGCGTAGTCCTCCTTCACCTTCATCGACAGCGGCCAGTAGTGCGGCGGCGTCCAGAAGAAGATGACGAGGAAGAGGATGAGCGCGGCCCAGGACACCGAGTTGGTGACGGCGGACCAGCCGATCAGGACCGGCATGCAGCCGGCGATGCCGCCCCACACGATGTTCTGCGCGGTGCGCCGCTTCAGGATCATCGTGTAGACGACGACGTAGAAGAGAAGCGCGCCGAGCGAGAGCGCCGCTGACAGCCAGTTGACAAGCAGTCCGAACCAGAGGGTGGAGACCACGGTGAGGACGAGGCCGAAGACCAGTCCCTCGCGCGGCGACACCATGCCGGTCACCAGGGGCCGCTGCGACGTACGGTCCATCAGTGCGTCGATGTCGCGGTCGATGTACATGTTGAGCGCGTTCGCGCCACCCGCGGAGAGATAGCCGCCGACACAGGTGGTGAGCACCAGCCACAGGTCGGGCACGTCCTGAGCAGCCAGGAACATCACCGGCACCGTCGTGATCAGCAGCAGTTCGATGATCCGCGGCTTGGTCAACGCCACGAAGGCCTTGATCCGGGCCCCGAACGGCCGGTGACCGCGGTTTCTGCGGAACTCCCCCGCGGCCTCGACGGCATGGGCGGTGCCACCACCCGCTGGACGGGATTCGACGGCCGTCACGCACACCCCTGACAGAGACTCCTTGCAAGCCCGGGCAAGGAGAAAGGGCCCGGTAAAGACTTGCGCGTACCACGCCACTCTAGACGTTGCCCATACGTCGTCCCGCACGGGGGTGGCGTCGTGTTGAGCGGCGGACCCGGCCCGTGCGTACAGGTCGTCGAAAGCTCGTCGAGCGCGCCGCCGGGAGGCGAAGTCGTCCCGAGGGCCGCACCCTGGCTGTGTCCGGTTTTTTGAAAGGCATGCACTCGAAAAGGTGCGCGTTGTTCCGGGGGTAGGCTCGACAACGCCCGGTGCTTCCGTCGTCACCGGGATACGACATGTGGAGAGGAGCCCTGACTCAGGGTGAGCACCAAGCCGACCACCACAGACCTCGAGTGGACCGATCTGGACCAGCGGGCCGTCGATACCGTCCGCGTCCTGGCCATGGATTCCGTACAGAAGGTCGGCAACGGCCACCCCGGTACGGCCATGAGCCTCGCGCCCGCCGCGTACGTCCTGTTCCAGAAGCTGATGCGGCACGACCCGGCCGACCCGGACTGGACCGGCCGTGACCGGTTCGTCCTGTCCGCCGGTCACTCGTCGCTGACCCTCTACATCCAGCTCTACCTGGCCGGTTACGGCCTGGAGCTCGACGACCTCAAGGCCTTCAGGACCTGGGGTTCGAGGACCCCCGGACACCCGGAGTACGGACACACCCCCGGCGTCGAGACGACCACCGGCCCGCTCGGCCAGGGTGTCGCCAACGCGGTGGGCATGGCCATGGCCTCCCGCTACGAGCGCGGTCTGTTCGACCCGGACGCCGCACCCGGCACCTCCCCGTTCGACCACACCATCTGGGCCATCGCCGGTGACGGCTGCCTCCAGGAGGGCATCTCCTCGGAGGCGTCCTCGCTGGCCGGGCACCAGAAGCTGGGCAACCTGGTGCTGCTGTGGGACGACAACCACATCTCCATCGAGGGCGACACGGAGACGGCCGTCTCCGAGGACACGCTCAAGCGCTACGAGGCGTACGGCTGGCACGTCCAGCGCGTCGAGCAGCTGCCGAGCGGCGACCTCGACCCGGCGGGCCTCTACCGGGCCCTCCAGGCCGCCAAGGCCGAGACCGAGCGTCCCTCCTTCATCGCGGCGCGCTCGATCATCGCCTGGCCGGCCCCGCACGCGCAGAACACCGAGGCCGCGCACGGCTCGGCGCTCGGCGACGACGAGGTCGCGGCCACCAAGCGTGTCCTCGGCTTCGACCCGGAGAAGAGCTTCGAGGTCTCCGACGAGGTCATCGCCCACACCCGTGGGGCGCTCGACCGCGGCCGTGAGGCCCGCGGCGAGTGGGAGAAGACCTTCGCCGCGTGGCGCACCGCCAATCCGGAGCGTGCCGCGGAGTTCGACCGGATCCGCTCGACCGAGCTGCCCGCCGGCTGGGAGGAGAAGCTCCCCGACTTCGAGACCGGCAAGGGTGTCGCCACCCGCGCCGCCTCCGGCAAGATCCTTCAGGCGCTGGGCGCGGTCATCCCCGAGCTGTGGGGTGGCTCCGCGGACCTGGCGGGCTCGAACAACACGACGATCGACAAGACGTCGTCGTTCCTGCCCGCGGGCAACCCGCTGCCGGGCGCCGAGCCGTACGGCCGCACGATCCACTTCGGTATCCGTGAGCACGCGATGGCCGCCGTCATGAACGGCATCACACTGCACGGCAACACCCGTGTGTACGGCGGCACCTTCCTGGTGTTCTCCGACTACATGCGCAACGCGGTGCGGCTGTCGGCCCTGATGCACCTGCCGGTCACCTACGTGTGGACGCACGACTCGATCGGTCTCGGCGAGGACGGCCCGACGCACCAGCCGGTCGAGCACCTGGCCTCGCTGCGCGCCATCCCCGGTCTGAACATCGTCCGTCCGGCGGACGCCAACGAGACCGCGATCGCGTGGCGCGAGATCATGCGCCGCTGGACCAAGGAGTTCGGCAAAGGCGCCCCGCACGGTCTGGCACTGACCCGGCAGGGTGTGCCGACCTACGAGCGCAACGAGGATGCCGCGCGCGGCGGTTACGTCCTGTTCGACGCCGAGGGCGGCGAGCCCCAGGTCGTCCTGATCGGCACCGGTTCCGAGGTGCAGCTGGCCGTCGAGGCGCGCGAGCAGCTCCAGGCCGCGGGCATCCCGACCCGGGTGGTCTCGATGCCGTCGGTCGAGTGGTTCGACGAGCAGGACCAGGCGTACCGGGACTCGGTGCTGCCGCCCGCCGTACGGGCACGGGTGGCGGTCGAGGCCGGTATCGGACTCACCTGGCACCGTTTCGTGGGGGACGCCGGCCGCATCGTTTCGCTGGAGCACTTCGGCGCTTCGGCGGACGGCAAGGTTCTCTTCCGCGAGTTCGGCTTCACTGCCGACAATGTCGCCAGGGCCGCGCGGGAATCTCTCGAAGCCGCCGCACGCTGACGCCGGTACACGACAAGTAGGAGATGCAACTCTCATGACAGACGCACTCAAGCGCCTCTCCGACGAAGGCGTCGCGATCTGGCTCGACGACCTGTCACGCAAGCGGATCACGTCCGGCAATCTCGCCGAACTGATCGACCAGCAGCATGTGGTGGGCGTCACCACCAACCCGTCGATCTTCCAGAAGGCGATCTCGCAGGGCGACGGCTACGACCAGCAGCTCGCCGACCTCGCGGCCCGCAAGGTGACCGTCGAGGAAGCCCTGCGCATGATCACGACGGCGGACGTCCGTGACGCGGCCGACATCCTGCGCCCGGTCTACGACGCGACGCAGGGCCAGGACGGCCGGGTCTCCATCGAGGTCGACCCGCGCCTGGCGCACAGCACCAGGGCCACCGTCGCCGAGGCCAAGCAGCTCGCCTGGCTGGTGGACCGGCCCAACACGCTCATCAAGATCCCGGCCACCAAGGCGGGCCTGCCGGCGATCACCGAGACCATCGGCCGCGGCATCAGCGTCAACGTGACGCTGATCTTCTCGCTGGAGCGCTACCGCGAGGTCATGGACGCGTACATCTCCGGCCTTGAGCAGGCCAAGGAGCGCGGACTCGACCTGTCGAAGATCCATTCGGTGGCGTCGTTCTTCGTGTCCCGGGTGGACGCCGAGATCGACAAGCGTCTGGACGCGCTGGGCACCCCGGAGGCCAAGGCGGCGCGCGGCAAGGCCGCTCTGGCCAACGCCCGGCTCGCCTACGAGGCGTTCGAGGAGGTCTTCTCCTCCGACCGCTGGGCCGCGCTCGACAAGGCGCAGGCCAACAAGCAGCGTCCGCTGTGGGCCTCGACCGGCGTCAAGGACAAGGCGTACAAGGACACGCTGTACGTCGATGAGCTGGTCGCGCCGGGCACGGTGAACACCATGCCGGAGGCGACCCTGGAGGCCGTGGCGGACCACGGTCAGATCACCGGTGACACGGTGCGCGGCACCTACGACGAAGCGCGCGCCGACATCGAGGCTGTCGAAAAGCTCGGCATCAAGTACGACGACGTCGTGCAGCTGCTCGAGGACGAGGGCGTCGAGAAGTTCGAGGCGTCCTGGAACGACCTGCTCAAGTCGACCGAGGCCGAACTCAAGCGCCTCGCCCCTTCGGAGGGCTGACCACCTTGTCCGGTACGTACGAAGCCAATCCGCTTCGTGACCCCGCAGACCGACGGCTCCCGCGTATCGCGGGGCCGTCGGGCCTGGTCATTTTCGGTGTCACGGGCGATTTGTCCCGTAAAAAGCTGATGCCCGCCGTGTACGACCTGGCCAACCGGGGACTGCTCCCGCCGGGCTTCTCCCTCATCGGGTTCGCCCGTCGCGAGTGGCAGGACGAGGACTTCGCCCAGGAGGTCCACGACGCCGTCAAGGCGCACGCCCGCACCCCCTTCCGTGAGGAGGTCTGGCAGCAGCTCATCCAGGGGATGCGCTTCGTCCAGGGCGACTTCGACGACGACGACGCCTTCGAGCAGCTGAAGGCGACCATAGAGGACCTGGACAAGAAGCAGGGCACCGGCGGCAACTTCGCCTTCTATCTGTCCGTCCCGCCGAAGTTCTTCCCCAAGGTCGTCCAGCAGCTCAAGAAGCACGGGCTCGCCGACCAGAAGGAGGGCTCCTGGCGCCGCGCGGTCATCGAGAAGCCGTTCGGCCACGACCTGGTCTCCGCCAAGGAGCTCAACCAGGTGGTGCACGAGGTCTTCCCGGCCAACGAGGTCTTCCGGATCGACCACTACCTCGGCAAGGAGACGGTCCAGAACATCCTGGCCCTGCGCTTCGCCAACACGCTCTTCGAGCCGATCTGGAACCGGTCGTACGTCGACCACGTGCAGATCACCATGGCCGAGGACATCGGCATCGGCGGCCGCGCCGGTTACTACGACGGCATCGGCGCCGCCCGTGACGTCATTCAGAACCACCTCCTCCAACTCCTCGCGCTGACCGCGATGGAGGAGCCCGCCTCCTTCGAGGCGGACTCCCTCGCCGCCGAGAAGACCAAGGTGCTGGGCGCGGTGAAGCTGCCCAAGGACCTCGGCACCGGTACGGTCCGCGGGCAGTACGCCGAGGGCTGGCAGGGCGGCGAGAAGGTCGTCGGCTACCTCCAGGAAGACGGCATCGACCCCAAGTCGAAGACCGACACCTACGCCGCGGTCAAGCTCGAGATCGACAACCGCCGCTGGGCCGGTGTGCCGTTCTATCTGCGGACGGGCAAGCGGCTCGGCCGCCGCGTCACCGAGATCGCGGTCGTCTTCCAGCGCGCCCCGCACTCGCCCTTCGACCACACGGCGACGGAGGAACTGGGCCAGAACGCCCTGGTCATCCGCGTCCAGCCGGACGAGGGCGTGACCCTGCGTTTCGGCTCGAAGGTGCCGGGCACCTCGATGGAGGTGCGGGACGTCTCGATGGACTTCGCCTACGGCGAGTCCTTCACCGAGTCCAGCCCCGAGGCGTACGAACGTCTCCTCCTCGACGTACTGCTCGGCGACTCCAACCTCTTCCCGAGGGTCGAGGAGGTCGAGCGCTCCTGGATGATCCTCGACCCCGTCACGGAGTACTGGGCCAAGCACGGCAAGCCGGCTCAGTACCAGGCTGGGACCTGGGGGCCGGACGAGGCGGACGAAATGCTCGCACGAGACGGACGGAGCTGGCGTCGGCCATGAAGATCGACCTCACGGACACCACGTCCAGCAAGATCAACAAAGCACTGGTGCAGGCGCGCCGGGCGATCGGCACACCGGCCGTCGGCATGGTCCTCACCCTCGTCATCGTCACCGACGAGGAGAACGCCTACGACGCGCTGAAGGCGGCCAGCGAGGCATCGCGCGAGCACCCCTCGCGCAAGCTCGTCGTCATCAAGCGGGTCTCGCGCTCGCCGCGCGACCGGGCGAAGGCACGCCTGGACGCCGAGGTACGGGTGGGCACGGACGCCGGCACCGGCGAGACGGTGGTCCTGCGGCTGTACGGCGAGGTCATCGACCACGCCCAGTCCGTGGTGCTGCCGCTGCTGCTGCCCGACGCCCCGGTCGTCGTCTGGTGGCCGGTGAACGCGCCGCTCGACCCGGCCAAGGAGCCGCTCGGCGCGCTCGCGCAGCGACGGGTCACGGACTCCTACGCGGCAGAGGAGCCCGTGAGGGAACTCGTGGCGCGCGCCGCCGCCTACACCCCCGGTGACACCGACCTGTCCTGGGCCAGGATCACTCCCTGGCGCTCGATGCTGGCCGCCGCCCTGGACCAGGTGGCGTGCGACGTCACGGCGGTCGAGGTGGAGGGCGAGGAGTTCAATCCGAGCTGCGAACTGCTCGCCATGTGGCTGGCGGACCGGCTGAAAGTGCCGGTCAAGCGCTCCGGTTCGGCGGGCCCCGGGCTCACGGCCGTACGCCTGGAGACCTCCTGCGGTCCGATCGTGCTCGACCGGGCCGACGGCTCGCTGGCCACCCTGTCCATCAAGGGGCAGCCGGATCGCGCGGTCGCCCTGAAGCGGCGCGAGACCGCCGAGCTGATCGCGGAGGAGCTGCGCCGGCTGGACCCCGACGAGATCTACGCCTCGGCGCTGCGGTTCGGTGTGCACCGGCTCTCGGACGGCGGGGACGTCGAGGCCGAGAAGTCCGGGGCCGCCCCGGCGAAGAAGACTCCCGCAAAGAAGGCGGCAGCGAAGTGAGTGCGCCGCAGCTCGTCGTCCACCGCGACAAGGAGCTGATGGCGCAGGCCGCGGCGGCCCGGCTGATCACGAAGATCGTGGACGCCCAGGCCGCGCGCGGTTCGGCGTCGGTGGTCCTGACGGGCGGTCGCAACGGCAATGCGCTGTTGACCGCCCTCGGGAACTCGCCGGCCCGCGACGCGATCGACTGGGGGCGGCTCGATCTGTGGTGGGGGGACGAGCGGTTCCTCCCCGACGGCGACCCGGAGCGCAATGTCACGCAGGCCCACGCGGCCCTGCTGGACAGGGTTCCCGTGGATCCGGCCCGGGTGCATGCGATGGCTCCCTCGGACGGTGCGTACGGCAGCGACGTGGAGGCCGCGGCCGCCGCGTACGCCACCGCGCTCGCCGCAGCGGCGGGTCCGGAGGACCACGGTCCGGTCCCGCGGTTCGACGTCCTGATGCTGGGCGTCGGCCCCGACACCCATGTCGCCTCGCTCTTCCCGGAGCATCCGGCGGTGCGGGAGACCGAACGCACGGTGGTGGGTGTGCACGGCGCGCCGAAGCCGCCGCCGACCCGCATCACACTCACGCTCCCGGCGATCCGGGCGGCCCGTGAGGTGTGGCTGCTGGCGGCCGGCGAGGACAAGGCGAAGGCGGTGCAGATCGCCCTGTCGGGCGCGGGCGAGGTTCAGGCGCCCGCGGCCGGTGCGTACGGACGCAGCAGGACGCTGTGGCTGCTGGACGGGGCCGCGGCCTCGGAACTGCCGCGCGATCTGTACCCACCGGCGTCGCCGTGACGTCGCACTGGTGACGGGCTCTGGGGAGCCCTCTGTTCCGACCGCCGCCGGCCCCGTTCCTCCGGGCCGGCGGCGGTCGGCGTAGGGGGGCGGTCGCGGGAGCCCACGGCGGATGGCGGTGATCCGGTCCGGCGGTTCGCGACGCAGCGGTTCTCCATGTGCCGGGTCCCGACGCAGCGGGTCCCGACGCGCCGGTTGTCGACACGCCGGTTGTCGACGCGGCGAACGGCCGTGCGGCCCGCCCTGTCCTCGCCCGGCGCCGCCACCTGCACGTCCACGCGACCCGTTCATACGGGGATCGTCGCGCCGCCGTCCGGGCCGTCGCATGTCCGTGCGTCCCCGTCCCGCAGCAGGAACGGTTCCAACAGCCCCGGAACGGCGTCCGCCGCGAAGCCCAGACCCTCGCTCGCGTCGGCGTCGAGGACCGCGTAGGCGCCCGCTCCCGCCGCCGTCGTCGCGGTGAGGGTCAGCACCCCGGCCCGGCGCTGGAACACGGACTGCTTCACCACCCAGCCGATGACTCCCCCGCGCTGCAAGGCGACCGTCGCCCGCCGGACCGTGCCCGAGCGGGCGACGAGATAGCCGCCGCTGATGCCGTGGCCGAGGCTGCGGTAGGCGTCGAGGGCGAGGAGGACCGCCGTCGGCAGCGCGAGGACCGCACAGCCCGCCGCGATGTACAGCAGGACGTCGGTGAGCCACAGGCCCAGCGCGGTGAGCAGGGCGAGTGGCAGGACCGCGGTCGCGAGCGACCAGCGCAGTCTGCGGCTGCGTGCCGCCCGCGGGTGGGCGGTGAGTGGGGCGTCCGTCGGCGTCCGCGCCTCACGCAGGACCTGACCGGCCACGTCGTCCGCCACCGCCCGGGGCACCGGCGGCAGCAGCACCTTGAGGTCGGCGTGCTTGTCCTGGTCGTCGTCGGCGATGCCGGTGGCGACCGCGTCCACCCGGGCCGCGCCGAACAGCCGTACGCCGAGCGGTTCGACCAGTTCGACCCCGCGCAGCCGGCGCTCCTCCATGGAGATCGAGCGCGCGGTGAACAGTCCGCGCCGCACCCGCAGGGTGCCCCCGGGCTCGCGCTCCAGCCGGTAGTTCCACCACATCTCGATCCACAGGCCCAGCGAGCCGACGACACCGGCGGTGACGGCCGCCAGCAGCAGCACCACGATCATCATGAGCACGGAGGTGTGCGAGAAGCGCTCGCCCACCCAGTCGATGACCGCGCCCTGCGCCCCGAACCACTCGCTGACCTGCATCACACCGCCGGCCGCCGCGCCGCCGAGCAGCGGGGCGACGAAGGAGACCGGCGCGTAGCGGACCCACGCCAGGTCGACGGACGCGAGCTGCCCTTCGCGGTGTTCGCCGGGTGCGGCGGTGGTGGCGCGGCCGAGAAGTTCCCTGCGCAGCCGCTCGCCCTCCGCCTTGGTGACGGGGTTGAGCTCCAGCGTCGACTCACCGCCGGTGTGCTCACCGGTGCCGATGCGCACTTTCACCAGGTCGAGGATCCGCAGCAGGGGGTTGGCCGTCAGATCGACGCTGCGGATGCGTTCGCGGGCCAGCGAGCGCCGTTTGACCAGCAGTACCCCGGTGCGCAGTTCGGCGCGCTCGGTGCCTATCCGGTAGCGGGTCTTGCGCCAGCGCAGATACTCCGCGCCCGCTCCGGCGAGTACCAGCAGGGCCCCGCCGAGAAGCAGCAGAGCGATGCCGGTGCCGCTGCGGGCCTCTGCGCGGAGCCAGTCCCCGCCGGAGAGCCCCAGCAGGACGGGCAGGCAGATGCCTCCCGCGACGCCGGACATCACCGCGGCCCTCACCACCAAGGCCCGCTTGTCGAGCCGGCGCCAGTCCTGGCCGGACGCCTGCCGGTCCGCCGTGCTCTCGCCGGACGCCTGCCCGTCCGCCGTGCTCTCGCCGGACGCCTGCCCGTCCGCCGTGCTCCCCCCGGTCGGTCGGCCCGCCGTCCCCTCGCCTGCGCCGGGGCCGTACGCCGCCGCGCCCGGCAGAGCGGCCTCCCCCGCGGCCGGGTCCTCCGCGGTGCTCATGTCGCGTCCCCGGGCGTCGCCTGGGTGATGTGCGTGAGCTGCTCCGCGAGTTCGGCCGCGACCTCGTGGTCGAGCCCCTCGATCTTGATCGCGCCCTTGGAGGAGGCGGTGGTGACGATGACCGTCGCCAGCCGGAAGGCGCGTTCGAGGGGCCCGCGCAGGGTGTCCACGGTCTGGATCCGGGACATCGGCGCGATCCGCCACTCCTGCCACAGGGCGCCGCTGCGGACGTACACCGCCTCGTCCGTGACCTCCCACCGGTGGACCCGGAACCACCAGGAGGGGAAGAAGGCGGTGCACAGCAGTCCGAGCACCGCCAGTCCTCCGGCGACGGCGAGCAGCCAGGTCCGGACGGGCCCGATCATGGCGCCCAGCACGGCCAGCACCACGACCGGGACGCCCGTCAGCAGCAGCAACTGCACCCGCCACCAGCCGACGACTCGGTCATTGAGCGTGTTGTTCGGCGGCCTCAGCCGAACCGTCCCCTCCCCGGCGGCCATCGGCTCAACGACCGCGCAGTGAGCGGTACGTGGCCACCAGTGCGGCGGTCGAGCCGTCCAGATCCCCGCCGCCCGTGCCCTCCGTGAGCACCGGCTCGAGCCTCTTCGCGAGGACCTTGCCCAGCTCGACGCCCCACTGGTCGAAGGAGTCGATGTTCCAGATGGCTCCCTGGACGAACACCTTGTGCTCGTACAGCGCGATCAGCTGGCCGAGGACCGAGGGGGTGAGCTCGTCGGCGAGGATCGTGGTCGTGGGGCGGTTGCCGGGGAACGTCTTGTGCGGCACCAGCTCCTCGGGCACACCCTCCGCCCGTACCTCGTCCGGCGTCTTGCCGAAGGCGAGCGCCTGCGTCTGCGCGAAGAAGTTGGCCATCAGCAGGTCGTGCTGGGCGACGAGACCGGGCAGCAGGTCGTCGACCGGATTGGCGAAGCCGATGAAGTCCGCCGGGATGAGCTTCGTCCCCTGGTGGATCAACTGGTAGTACGCGTGCTGTCCGTTGGTGCCGGGCGTGCCCCACACCACGGGTCCGGTCTGCCACTCCACCGGGTTGCCCTCGCGGTCCACCGACTTGCCGTTGGACTCCATGTCCAACTGCTGGAGATAGGCGGTGAACTTGCTCAGATAGTGGGAGTACGGCAGCACCGCGTGCGACTGGGCGTCGAAGAAGTCGCCGTACCAGACCCCCAGCAGGCCGAGCAGCATCGGCGCGTTGGACTCGGCGGGGGCCGTCCGGAAGTGCTCGTCGACGAGGTGGAACCCGTCGAGCATCTCGCGGAAGCGGTCCGGGCCGATCGCGATCATCAGCGAGAGGCCGATGGCGGAGTCGAACGAGTAGCGTCCGCCGACCCAGTCCCAGAACTCGAACATGTTGGCCGTGTCGATGCCGAAGTCGGAGACCTTCTCGGCGTTGGTCGACAGGGCCACGAAGTGCTTGGCCACGGCCTCCTGACCGGCCTTCAGCTCGGTGAGCAGCCAGTCTCGTGCGGAGGTGGCGTTGGTGATGGTCTCGATCGTGGTGAAGGTCTTGGACGCGATGATGAACAGCGTCTCGGACGCGTCCAGCTCACGCACGGCCTCGTGCAGATCGGCGCCGTCGACGTTGGAGACGAAATGGAACGTCAGATCGCGGGCGGTGTAGGCGCGCAGCGCCTCGTACGCCATGGCGGGGCCGAGGTCGGATCCGCCGATGCCGATGTTGACGACGTTCTTGATGCGCTTGCCGGTGTGACCGGTCCACTCACCCGAGCGGATCCGGTCCGCGAACGCGGCCATCCTGTCGAGCACCGCGTGCACGGCCGGCACCACGTTCTCGCCGTCGACCTCGATGACGGCGTCCCGGGGGGCCCGCAGTGCCGTGTGCAGGACGGCGCGGTTCTCGGTGGTGTTGATCTTCTCGCCGCGGAACATCGCGTCCCGCAGCCCGGTGACGTCGGTCGCCGCCGCGAGCTCGCGCAGCAGCGTCAGCGTCTCGTCGGTCACCAGGTGCTTGGAGTAGTCGAGGTGGAGGTTGCCGACCTGCAGGGTGTACCTGCTGCCGCGCTGTGCGTCGGCCGCGAACAGCTCCCGCAACTGCGTCTGGCCGAGCTGCTCGCGGTGCTTGCTGAGAGCAGCCCATTCGGGCGTCTTGTTGAGCCTGGTACGGCCGTCTGCGTTCATTCTGGACATCAGCCCACTTCTCTTGTACCTGCCTGCATGCCCCGCTGCCTTTCTAACCTAGTTGATCAGACCGGTCAGCGAGGCGACAGCAGGCACGAACAGCGCCGCCGCGAGCAGTGCCGGAGCGTTGCCTCCCCAGGCGGCCGCAGCCGCGCCGCCGGCGAGCGCGCCGAGCGGGGCTCCTGCGACGCCGAGGGTGCGGAACGCCGAGCTGATCCGGCCGAGCATGTCCGCCGGGCTGCGCTCCTGCACCAGCGTCGCCTGGTTGACGTTCCACACCATGCTCATGACGCCGAAGACCGCCATCGCGGCGACCGTCACCCACAACGCGCGGACCGTCCCGGTGATCGCCAGACAGCCGGCCTGCACGGCCCCGGCGATGAACACGCTGCGGATGCGCCCGACGCGCTCCGCGAGCCGGCGGGCCACCAGCCCGCCCGTCACGCTGCCCGCGCCCACCGCGGTGAGCACCGCCGCGTACGCCCCGCTGCCCGCGTCGAGCCAGCCGGTGACATGGACGACGAGGGTGGCGATGAGCGCGCCCATGCCTATGTTGCACAGGGTGGTGGCCACGCACAGACGGCGCAGCGCAGGGTCGCTCCACAACCGGCGCAGCCCTTCTGCGATCTCCGCGCGCAGGGTGCTTCCGGCGGGCCTGGGCGCCCGCTCCGGCGCCCGCAGGCGCAGCGAGGCGATCAGGGCCGCCGCCACGAGATAGGTGACGGCGTCCGCGGCGTACGGCACGGCCGCGCCGGCGAGGAGGAGCACCGGCACCGCCGGCGCGGCCAGGAATGCCCCGACGATCTGCTGTGCGGTCATCAGCCGGGCGTTGGCCCCCGCCAGCGCGCCCTCGGGGACCAGGGCGGGCAGCAGGGCGGTCGCGGCGTTGTCGAAGAGCGTCTGGAGGGTGGTGAGGGCGAAGGCGAGCGCCAGCAGCAGAGCGATCGATGCGAGTCCCTGCCGGACGGCGAGGGCGAAGCCCGCCATCAGCAGGCCTCGCAGCAGGTCCACGGCCCACATGGCCCGCCGCTGGTCCACCCGGTCGGCGACCGCGCCGCCCAGCAAGCCGAAGAGCAGCCAGGGCAGATATCCGCAGGCCGTCACCGAGGCGATCAGCAGCGGATCGTCGGTCAGCGAGGCGGCCAGCAGCGGCATGGCGGCAAGTCGCAGCGCGTCGCCGAACCTGGAGACGACGGCAGCGGTCCACAGCCGTCCGAATCCCCCGCGCCAGGAGACGCTCCGCGCCGCCACCGCTTCGGTCGTCGTCACAACATCCCCTTCCCGTCCCGTGATCCGGAACGCTACGGGGTGCCACTGACAGTCGGGCCTGCCGGCGAGAAGGGCGGGAAAAGCAGACCGGCCGGGCACCGTGAGGTGTCCGGCCGGACGCAAGTTCTAGATCTCGCCCCGCAGTTTGGCAAGTGCTTCGGCGAGGATCGCCTCACCGTCCGCGTCGCTGCGCCGCTCTCGTACATACGCGAGGTGCGTCTTGTACGGCTCGGTCCGCGGCGGGTCCGGCGGGTTGTCCCGGTCCTGACCGGCCGGGAACCCGCAGCGCGGGCAGTCCCAAGTGTCAGGGACCTGTGCGTCGCTGGCGAAGCTCGGCTGCGTCTCGTGCCCGTTCGAGCACCAGAAGGAGATGCGCAGGCGTGGCGCGGACTCGCCACGCTCGGCCTCGCCCATCGGCCCCGCTCCGACCCGGCTTCCCCGGATCGCGTTGCCACTTGCCACGGTCGTAACTCCCTGCGTGATGGTGCTGCACAGCCTCTCACAGCGGCTGCGCCGCGGTGCCCCAGTCTACGTAAGGCCCAACGCTCGTCCAGTGGTGGGAGTTACACCCCAGCCCGGGACGCGGAAGGCGTGGGTCAGCTGTCCAGCTTCATCAGCAGACCAAGTACGACAATGCACGCGAACCACAGCAGACCGACCACCACGGTGATGCGGTCGAGGTTGCGCTCGGCGACCGAGGAGCCGCCCACGGACGACTGCATGCCACCGCCGAACATGTCGGAGAGGCCGCCGCCCTTCCCCTTGTGCATCAGCACGAGCAGCATCAGCAGCAGGCTGAAAGCGATCAGGGCGATCGAGAACCCCATAACCACGGCTGGACCCTACTTCCTGGCAATTCTCTCGGGACATCTACGGACGAGCGGGGGCCCGGGCTCCACAGCCTCAGGCCCCCGCAAGGGTACGACGGATCCGCGCTACCGCATACTCACTGGTCGCGGAACCGGACGATCTTGACGAACTCTTCGGCGTCCAGCGACGCGCCACCGACCAGAGCGCCGTCCACATCGGGCTGCGCCATGATCGCGGCGACGTTTCCGGACTTCACGGAGCCGCCGTACTGGATGCGGACCTTGTCGGCCACCTCCGGCGAGTACAGCTCGGCCAACCGCCCGCGGATCGCCCCGCAGACCTCCTGGGCGTCCTCCGGGGTGGCGACCTCACCGGTGCCGATGGCCCAGACCGGCTCGTAGGCGATCACGATGGACTCGGCCTGCTCGGCCGGAATGTCCTTCAGACCGCCTTCGAGCTGGCTCAGCGTGTACTGGACCTGCTGGCCGGCCTTGCGGACCTCCAGGCCCTCGCCGATACAGAGGATCGGCGTCAGACCGTGCCGGAACGCGGCCTTCACCTTGGCGTTGCAGATCTCGTCCGTCTCGGCGTGGTACTGCCGGCGCTCGGAGTGGCCCACCACGACATAGGTGCACTTCAGCTTGGCCAGCATCAGGCCCGAGATCTCGCCCGTGTAGGCACCGGCGTCGTGCGCGGAGAGGTCCTGCGCGCCGTACTTGATCTTCAGCTTGTCGCCGTCGACCAGGGTCTGGACGGACCGCAGGTCGGTGAAGGGCGGCAGGACCGACACCTCCACGGCGTCGTAGTCCTTGTCGGACAGTGCGAAAGCGAGCTTCTGGACGTGGGCGATGGCCTCGAGGTGGTTGAGGTTCATCTTCCAGTTGCCCGCCATCAGCGGGGTACGCGTAGTCATGAGTGGGTCAGTCCTCCAGTGCGGCGAGGCCGGGAAGCGTCTTGCCCTCGAGGTATTCGAGGCTGGCGCCGCCACCGGTCGAGATGTGGCCGAATGCCTTCTCGTCGAAGCCCAGGATCCGCACGGCCGCGGCGGAGTCCCCGCCGCCGACCACGCTGAAGGCCGAGGAGTCGACGAGCGCCTGGGCGACGGCCTTGGTGCCCTCGGCGTAGTCGGGGTGCTCGAAGACGCCCATCGGACCGTTCCAGAAGACGGTGGCCGCGTCGGCGAGCTTCGATGCGTACAGCTTGCGGGTCTCGGGACCGATGTCCAGACCCTCCTCGTCGGCCGGGATCGCGTCCGCGGCGACGACGGTCGGGTTGGCCGGGGCCTTGGTCTTGAGGTCCGGGAATTCCGGGGCGACCAGGACGTCGACGGGGAGCACGAACTCCACGCCCTTCTTCTCGGCGCGCGTCAGGTACTCCCTGACCGCCGGGATCTGGTCCTCCTGGAGCAGCGAGATGCCGACCTCGTGGCCCTGGGCCTTGAGGAAGGTGTACGCCATGCCGCCGCCGATCAGGATGCGGTCGGCCTTCTCCAGCAGATGGTCGATGACACCGAGCTTGTCGGAGACCTTGGCTCCGCCGAGCACGACGACGTACGGCCGGGCCACGTCTTCGGTGAGCTTCTTGAGGACGCCGACCTCGGTGGCGATCAGCTGGCCGGCCGCGTGCGGCAGGCGGGCCGGCAGGTCGTACACGGAGGCGTGCTTGCGGTGCACGGCGCCGAAGCCGTCGCCGACGTACACATCGGCCAGGGCGGCCAGTTCGTCGGCGAAGGCGCCGCGCTCGGCGTCGTCCTTGCTCGTCTCACCGGGGTTGAAGCGGAGGTTCTCGATCACCGCGACCTGGCCGTCCGCCAGGGCGGCGACGACGGACCGCGCCGACTCGCCGACGGTGTCGGTCGCGAAGGCGACATCGGTGCCGAGCAGTTCACCGAGCCGGGCGGCCGCGGGGGCCAGCGAGAAGGCCGGGTCCGGGGCGCCCTTGGGACGGCCGAGGTGGGAGGCGACGATGACGCGGGCGCCGGCCTCGGCGAGCTTGGCGACGGTCGGCTGGACGGCACGGATGCGGCCGTCGTCGGTGATGGTGGTGCCGTCGAGCGGCACGTTCAGGTCGGCGCGGACGAAAACGCGCTGACCCGTGACCCCTTCTGCAAGAAGCTGGTCGATCGTCTTCATGGTCAGAACTCCTGGGACGGCGGGACGTGCGACAGGGCTCGAACCGCGCCACACTGCGCGTGCCCGAGCCCTGTCGCTCACATCGGGATGCTCTCGGTGCCGGTCGGAGCTGTCAGAGCCGGCCGCCGACGAAGACCGTGAGGTCCACGAGGCGGTTGGAGTAGCCCCACTCGTTGTCGTACCAGCCGAGGATCTTCACCGTGTTGCCTTCCTGGACCATGGTCAGGGAGGAGTCGAAGGTGCAGGAGGCCGGGTCGCCGACGATGTCCGAGGAGACGATCGGGTCCTCGGTGTAGGTCAGGAAGCCCTTGAGGTCGCCGTCGTCGGACGCCTTCTTGAACGCGGCGTTGACCTCGTCCTTGGTGACCTCGCGCTGCAGCGTCACCACCAGGTCGGTGGCCGAACCGGTCGGGACCGGCACGCGCATCGCGATGCCGTCGAGCTTGCCCTTGAGCTGCGGAAGGACCAGTGCGGTGGCCTTGGCGGCGCCCGTGGTGGTCGGAATGATGTTCTCGGCAGCGGCGCGGGCGCGACGCAGGTCCGAGTGCGGGAAGTCCAGGATGCGCTGGTCGTTGGTGTACGCGTGGACCGTGGTCATCAGGCCCTTGACGATGCCGAAGTTCTCGTCGAGAACCTTGGCCATCGGCGCCACACAGTTGGTGGTGCAGGAGGCGTTGGAGATGACGTGGTGCTTGTCCGCGTCGTACTTGTCCTGGTTGACGCCCATCACGATGGTGATGTCCTCTTCCTTGGCCGGAGCCGAGATGAGGACCTTCTTGGCGCCGCCCGCGATGTGCTTCTCGGCGTCAGCCTTCTTCGTGAAGATGCCGGTCGACTCGATGACGATGTCGACGCCCAGCTCGCCCCACGGGATGTCGGCGGGGTTGCGCTCGGAGAGCACCTTGATCGTGTGGCCGTCGACCGTGATGGTGTCGGCGGTGTGGGTCACCTCGGCCTTGAGGCGGCCCAGGATGGTGTCGTACTTCAGCAAGTGAGCCGTGGTCGCAGTGTCACCCAGGTCGTTGACAGCCACGATCTCGATGTCTGCACCCTGCTCCAGCAGCGCGCGGAAGTAGTTACGACCGATGCGGCCAAAGCCGTTGATGCCTACGCGGATCGTCACGAACCGATCTCCTCGTTAGGTACGCCGGTTTTCGACGCCGGCGAGTTGTATGGGATGTCCCCGACCGCCTCCGACCCTACCTCTCTGGAGGCCGCGGAGTGACATCGGAAGGGCCCCTGTGTGGCGGTGGCGGCCCGTACCCCTCAGTAGGGTGCACGGGCCGCCGGAGCCGCGCCCGGAGCCGCGGTCTCCGTCACCCGGGGTCAGCGCCCGAGTGCGCCGAGAGCACGGCCGACGATCTTCTTGCGTTCGGTCGCGCCGGGGACGTGCTCCAGACCGAATCCGATCAGCACCGTGTCGCGCGTGGTGACCGCCGCCGCCGACGGGAACAGGTCCTGGCTGCGCTCCCAGGTCCCGCGCAGCGCCGGGCTGCCGTCGGGTGCCGGACCCGTCGTCCACGGCCCGAGCGAGGTCTCGAATCCCTCGGCGCCCTGTCCGGCGCCCGTGACCAGCCGGGTGTCGTCCACGAAGATGCCGCGGCCGCCGTCACTGGGGTCGGTGATGTACGAGACGGAGACCTCGATCTGCTTGCCCGCGTAGGCGCTCAGATCGAACGAGGCGGCCTTCCAGCCGTCGGAGGCACCCGTGAACGAGTGCCAGGCGCCGCTGGTGCCGGTCGCCGTGCAGCCGCCGGACCCGACGGTGAGGTAGTGCCGCAGGAACGGGTGCTGGTTGACGTAGAACCCCTGGTCGCACTGGGTCGGCACGGTTGTCCGCGTGCCGCCGTTGGCATCCGGCAGGGTGGTCCAGTCGTCCTGGCCGACGGTGTGGACCTCGACGACGGCGTTGTCGTAGCCGGGTTCGGTGTTGAAGCTGATCCGCAGGTTCAGCCCGGGCCGGTCGGCGGCGGTGGTGCCGGTCAGGTCGACCGCCCGCGACAGCCGCATCCAGGAGGAGTTGCGGTGGCTCGCCGCCGCGTACCACTCTCCCTCGTACGGCGAGAACGGCATCTTGACGCCCGGGTAGTCGCCCGCGGCCGCGCTGCGGAACTGCGGGAACTGCGCCGGCGGCAGAGTGTCCGAGGTGACCGTGTACGCGCCCGCCGCGTCCAGCGGGTTGCCGGGAGCGTCGCCGAGTGCGCCCGCGGCGCCGGAGAGGCGTCCCGTGCCGAGGAAGTCCGCGGCCCCGGCGAGCGAGGCGCGTCCCGAAGCGCCGAGGTAGTACTGCGCGAAGTCGTCGCTGAGCGCACCGCCGAGGTCGGCGTTGCCGCCGGCCCGTTCACCGGTGGTGATGAGCTTGCCGCCCTCGTTGACGAAGTCGCGTACGGCCCGGGTGGTGGGCCAGGAGGGTGCGGCGGATCCGGTGTACCAGAGGGCCGTGTCGAAGTGGCCGAGCACGCCGAGCCGGTGCGGCACGCCCTGGGTCGCGACGTCCCAGACCGCGCTGCGCTCGCCGTTGTCGGCGAGTGCCCCGGTGTAGGCGGCCGTGTTCTTCGCGGCTGTGGTGCCGCCCTCCTCGGCGATCACGAGCGTGTCGCCGCGCGGCCGTTGGGCGACCCTGTACGTGAAGTGCTCGCTCGCGGTGGGCTTTCCGGCCCGGGTCTCGCCGGTGAACCAGACCTCGACCGTGTCGCCGACGTCGCCGTCCCTGACCTTGGCGCGGTACTCGTCGAAGAGGATGTTGTCCTCACCGCCGTACGTCTCGCCGCCCTTCCAGGGCTTCAGCGCCTGGTCGTGGACGCGCCCGCCGTTGACGCGGTAGCGGAGCTCCTTGTCGCGCACCGACCTGCGAGCCACGACGGAGACCTCCTGGTCACCGCCGCGCGCGTAGGAGACGGTGAAGGGGTCGGGGGTGAAGTCCGCGGCCTTCAGGCCCAGCGAGGAGGCTGGCTGGTCCGGGTGCAGGGACGTCTCGGCGACGGAGAGCGCGAACGGGACGTTCTTGGCGAACTCCTGCTGGATCAGCTTCTCGTCGTCGGGGAAGGTGAAGACGGAGGCGCAGTCGGCCGCGTTCCAGGGGTCCTGGGGATCGATCCTGGAGGCGGTGGCGCAGGTCGACATCTCCGGGGTGTACATCATCATCCCGTTGACGTTGGCCGCGTGCCCGTCGGCCTCGCCGTTGGTGGTGTAGAGCTCGGAGGAGACCTGCGGACGGTAGCCGGGGATCGCCGAGTTCTCGGGTGTGCCGGCGAGCGACCGGTAGAGGACGTCGTCCGGGGTCGGTGTGGCGACCTGCCAGCCCACTCCGTACAGCAGCAGTTCGGCCGCGGAGTGGTAGTTGATGCCGTAGGAGAAGCCGATGCGCTTCTGGAACCGGTCGATGGCCCTGGTCTCCGGCTCGGAGGCCGGGCCGGTGCCGCGGAAGGTCTCGTCGAACGGGTCGGGGGACGAACCCTCGTTGTCGTAGCCCCACTTGTAGGTGAAGTTCCGGTTGAGGTCGACGCCGTCGCCCGGCTTGATCGCGCCGTCACCGTTGTTGTCGCGGAGGTTCTTGCGCCACTGCCGCTGCTGAGTGCCGGTGAAGGAGTAGTCGTAGCCGTCGGGGTTGGCGGACAGCACGAACCACAGCTCGCTGCTGTTCACGATCTTGGTGACGCGGGGATCCTTGCCGTAGTTGGCGAGGTAATAGTGCATCAGCCGCCGGGTCATCTCCGGGGTGATCCACTCGCGCGCGTGCTGGTTGGACATGTACAGCGTCGCGGGCTTGGAGCCGTCCGCCGTCCTCGCCGCGCCCTTGCTGAGCTTGAGGGCGAGGATGTCCTGGCCCTTGACCGTCTTGCCGATGCTGACGACCTTGGTGAGGCCGGGGTTGGCCTGCGCCGTGGCGAGGATCTCGCGCTGGAGCCCCTTCTCCCCGCTGTACGGGCGGAAGACGCCGTCGCCGGCGGCGGCGACCCGGTTCCTCGCCGCCGGGGACACGGTGTGCTCGGTGATACCGACGCCCTGCTCGCGCAGTTCACCGGCCTGACGTTTCGTGAGGTAGAGCTCGACGGTCGCCGTGCCCTTGTCGGGCACCTGTTCCGTCAGTTCGTGTCCGTCGGCGCCCGCCGCGAGGATCAGCGGAACCTGGGCCTTGGTGACTTTCGCGTGCCATACGGACAGCCCGTCGCCATTCCCTCCGCCGGGTTCGGCCTGGGCGATCGGAGCGGCCGCAAGTGTTGCGGTCAGCAGTGAAACCGCGGCGAGGATCGATCTCGCTCTGCGTCTCATAAGCCCCCCTTGCTGGTGTCTGCCAGGAAAGTGAACAGACGCCAGACTCATCACACCCCATGACCATGTCAAGAAGGCCGGGCCCGGCACACGGGTGAACGACCGACGCTGCCGGTGCCCTGGGGGCACCGGCAGCGTCGGCAGAGGCGCAAGAGCGGTGTGTCAGCCGACGAGACCGTCGGCCAGTTCCTCGGAGAGGGTGGACTCGGTGCCGGGGATGCCGAGGTCCTGTGCGCGCTTGTCGGCCATCGCCAGCAGCCGGCGGATCCGGCCCGCGACCGCGTCCTTCGTCAGCGGCGGGTCGGCGAGCGCGCCCAGCTCCTCCAGCGAGGCCTGCTTGTGCTCCATACGCAGCCGGCCGGCGGCGGCGAGGTGCTCGGGCACCTCCTCGCCCAGGATCTCCAGCGCGCGCTGCACCCGGGCGCCCGCGGCGACCGCGGCCCGTGCCGAGCGGCGGAGGTTGGCGTCGTCGAAGTTGGCGAGGCGGTTGGCGGTGGCGCGGACCTCGCGCCGCATGCGCCGCTCCTCCCAGGCGAGCACCGACTCGTGAGCACCCAGACGCGTCAACAGCGCGCCGATCGCATCACCGTCACGGACGACGACCCGGTCCACACCGCGTACCTCCCGCGCCTTCGCGGCGATGGAGAGCCGGCGGGCCGCGCCGACCAGCGCGAGCGCCGCCTCGGGGCCGGGGCAGGTGACCTCCAGCGACGAGGAGCGGCCGGGCTCGGTCAGCGAGCCGTGCGCCAGGAACGCCCCGCGCCAGGCTGCCTCCGCGTCACAGGTGGCACCGGAGACGACCTGCGGCGGCAGGCCCCGGATCGGCCTGCCGCGGCCGTCGACCAGCCCTGTCTGGCGGGCGAGCTGGTCGCCGCCCGCCACCACGCGTACGACATAGCGCGAACCGCGGCGCAGTCCCCCGGGCGCCATCACCATCAGCTCGGAGCTGTGTCCGAAGATCTCCAGGATGTCCCGCTTCAGCCGGCGCGCGGCGATGCCGGTGTCCAGCTCCGCCTCGATCACGATGCGGCCGCTCACCAGGTGCAGCCCGCCCGCGAACCGCAGGATCGCCGAGACCTCCGCCTTTCTGCAGCAGGTCCGGGTGACGGGAAGCCGGGAGATTTCGTCCTTCACCGCTGCCGTCATCGCCATGGGCCGATCCTTCCATGCATCCGAAAAATACGGTCGTACGCGGCGGCCAACAGCTCCGGATCATGCTTCGGAACGCCGTCGGGCGAGGCCACGGGGGCCAGCTCGACCGCGGCGCCGAGGCTCTTTGCGGCATCGGCGAGGGACCCTCGGTCGGGCACGGCGGCCACGTCGGCCAGCACCACGTCGAGGGCGAGTTTAGGCGCGTGTCGTCCCAAAACCTCCAAATGACGCTGCGGTGAGAAGCCTTCTGTTTCGCCGGGTTGGGGCGCGAGGTTCAACGACAGGACCCGGCGGGCCTTCGTCTCGACCAGCGCGTCCAGCAGTTCGGGCACCAGGAGGTGCGGAATCACCGAGGAGAACCAGGAGCCGGGCCCGAGAACCACCCAGTCGGCGTCCCGTACGGCGGCGACGGCCTCCGGGACGGCCGGCGGGTCGTGGGGCACGAGGTGCACGGACTGCACCTCTCCGGGGGTGAGCGCCACGGTCGCCTGCCCCCGGACCGTCTCCACGTCGTCCGGGCGCGCCGGATCGTGGCCCCTGACCAGTGCCTGGAGCTCCAGCGGTACGGCGGACATGGGCAGCACCCGGCCGTGCGCGCCCAGCAGCCTGCCGACGAGGTCCAGTGCCTGGACGTGGTCGCCGAGCTGTTCCCACAGCGCCACCATCAGCAGATTGCCGACCGCGTGCTCGTGCAGATCGCCCTTGGACTGGAAGCGGTGCTGGATCACCCGGGCCCAGGTCTGGCCCCATTCGTCGTCGCCGCACAGGGCCGCCAGCGCCTTGCGCAGATCGCCGGGCGGCAGCACGCCCAGCTCCTCCCGGAGCCGGCCGCTGGAGCCGCCGTCGTCGGCGACGGTGACGACCGCGGTGAGGTCGCCGGTGATACGGCGCAGAGCCGTGAGCGACGCGGAGAGGCCCATGCCGCCGCCGAGGGCGACGACCTTGGGCTGGGCGCCGCGGTTCCGCCCCGCGAGCGTGTGCGCGGTCCTGCGCAGCCGACGCAGACGGATGGCCTGTCCGCTCACTCGCGCCCCATGTCACGGTGGACGACGACGGTCTCGACTCCCGCGGAGGAGAGCCGGGCGGCGAGCTTCTCGGACGTGGCGACGGAGCGGTGCTTGCCGCCCGTGCAGCCGACGGCGATGGTCACGTACCGCTTGCCCTCACGACGGTAGCCGGCGGCGATCAGCTGGAGCAGCTCGGTGTAGCGGTCGAGGAACTCCTTGGCGCCGGGCTGGTTGAAGACGTAGTTCGACACCTCTTCGTTCAGGCCGGTGAAGGGGCGGAGCTCCGGGACCCAGTGCGGGTTCGGCAGGAAGCGCATGTCGACCACGAGGTCCGCGTCCACCGGCAGCCCGTACTTGAAGCCGAACGACATGACGGTGGCCCGCAGCTCGGGCTCCTCGTCGCCGGCGAACCGGGCGTCCATCTTGGCCCGCAGCTCGTGCACGTTCAGGCTGGAGGTGTCGATCACCAGATCGGCGTCGCCGCGCAGCTCACGCAGCAGATCGCGCTCCGCCGCGATGCCGTCGACGATCCTGCCGTCGCCCTGGAGGGGGTGCGGCCTGCGGACCGACTCGAAGCGGCGGACCAGGGCGTCGTCGGAGGACTCCAGGAACACGATCCGGCGCGTGACCTGCTTGGAGTCGAGGTCGGCGAGGGACTCCCGGAGGTTGTCGAAGAACCGCCGGCCGCGGACGTCGACGACGACCGCGATCCGGGCCACATTGCCCTGCGAGCGGGCCCCGAGCTCCACCATGGTGGGGATCAGGGCGGGTGGGAGGTTGTCGACGACGAACCAGCCGAGGTCCTCCAGACACTTGGCCGCCGTGCTGCGCCCGGCGCCGGACATACCGGAGATGATCACCAGCTCGGGGATGGCCGCGTCCGCGGCACCGCCGGGCTCGATCGTGGTGCCCGTACTCACGTCTGCTCCGTCTCCGTCGTGCTCGGTCATGTCGTACTACCCCCGTCGTTCTCTTCCATGATCTCTCCTGTTGCCGTGTTCACGGCAGGGACGGCCGGAGCCGTCCGGGCAAGGGCCACCACCACGGATTCCGCCGTCTTGCGGCCCATGCCGGGCACCTCGCAGATCTGCTCGATTGTCGCCTGCCGCAGCCGTTTGACCGATCCGAAATGCTTGATCAGCGCCTGTTTGCGGGCCTCTCCCAGACCGTGCACCGCGTCCAGCGGGCTGGTCCTGATGCGCTTGGTCCGCTTGGAGCGCTGGTAGCGGATGGCGAAGTCGTGGGCGGTGTCCCGGATGCGCTGGAGGAGGTACAGGCCCTCGCTGGAACGCGGCAGGATCACCGGATCATCCTCACGCGGCAGCCAGACCTCCTCCAGCCGCTTGGCCAGTCCGCAGACCGCGACGTCGTCGATGCCCAGCTCGTCGAGCGCGCGCTGGGCCGCGGCCACCTGCGGCTTTCCGCCGTCGACGACGACGAGCTGCGGCGGGTACGCGAACCGCTTGGGCTTCCCGTCGTCCTCGGGGGGCGCGTCCTCGCCGATCCACTCACCGGTCCTGTCCTTCTCGGCGAGATAGCGGCGGAAGCGCCGGCTGATCACCTCGTGCATGGACCGGACGTCGTCCTGGCCCTCGAAGGTCTTGATCTGGAAGCGGCGGTACTCGCTCTTGCGTGCCAGGCCGTCCTCGAAGACGACCATGGAGGCCACGACGTCCTCGCCCTGGAGATGGGAGATGTCGAAGCACTCGATGCGCAGCGGCGCCGAGTCCAGCCCGAGGGCCTCCGCGATCTCCTCCAGTGCGCGGGAGCGGGTGGTGAGGTCGCTGGCACGCTTCGTCTTGTGGAGGCCCAGCGCCTGGAGCGCGTTGCGCTGGACTGTCGCCATCAGGTCCTTCTTGTCCCCGCGCTGAGGGATGCGCAGGGAGACGTTCGAGCCGCGGCGCTGGCCGAGCCACTGGCTGACGGCCTCTGAGTCGTCCGGGAGGGCGGGGACGAGGACCTCCTTGGGCACCGCGTCGCCGCTCTCCTCGCCGTACAGCTGCTGGAGCGCGTGCTCGACGAGCCCGGCGGTGTCGACGGCCTCGACCTTGTCGGTGACCCAGCCGCGCTGTCCGCGCACCCGGCCGCCGCGGACGTGGAAGATCTGCACGGCCGCTTCCAGCTCGTCCTCGGCGACCGCGATCACATCGGCGTCGGTGGCGTCGGCGAGCACGACGGCGTTCTTCTCCAGGGCGCGCCGCAGAGCCCCTATGTCGTCGCGCAGCCGGGCCGCCCGCTCGTACTCCATCTCCTCGGCCGCCTCGGTCATCTGCCGTTCCAGGCGGCGGATGTAGGTGCCGGTGCGGCCGGCCATGAAGTCGCAGAACTCGTCGGCCAGTTCGCGGTGCTCCTCGGGCGTGACCCGGCCGACGCAGGGCGCCGAGCACTTGCCGATGTAGCCGAGCAGACAGGGCCGGCCCTTTTGCTGATGGTTCCTGAAGACACCGGCGGAGCAGGTGCGTACGGGGAAGACGCGCAGCATCAGGTCGACGGTCTCGCGGATCGCCCAGGCGTGGCCGTACGGACCGAAGTACCGCACGCCCTTGCGCTTGGCGCCACGCATCACCTGGACGCGCGGGAACTCCTCGTTGAGGGTGACCGCGAGATAGGGATAGCTCTTGTCGTCCCGGTACTTGACGTTGAACCGCGGGTCGTACTCCTTGATCCAGGAGTACTCCAGCTGAAGCGCCTCGACCTCGGTGGAGACGACGGTCCACTCGACGGAGCACGCCGTGGTGACCATCGTCGCCGTGCGCGGGTGCAGATTGGCCAGGTCCTGGAAGTAGCTGGCGAGGCGCTGGCGGAGGCTTTTCGCCTTCCCGACGTAGATCACGCGGCGGTGATCGTCGCGGAACCGGTAGACCCCCGGCGAGTCGGGGATCTCTCCCGGCTTGGGACGGTAGCTGGAGGGGTCTGCCATGCCGACCACCCTACTGGCGGGGGGTGACACCGCGGGGCGCGCGGGCCTGCACGGAGCAGGAGGCTCAGCGGGCCTCAGGTGCCGCGACGGCGTCCCGTGCGGCTCGGCCCGGGACGGTCATCGCTCACCGTCCGAGAGGCTGCCCGCACGGTCAGTGCGCGGCGGGGACGGAGCGCGCCCGGGGACGCCGCGGTTGTGCCCGAATCCTTGTCGCGGGCAGGTCAACCCGCTTCAATGCGGTGGACACGGGACTGTGAACGCCGCGACCGGGATGTGACCACTCCCCCGCTCCGGCCGGACGGCAGCGCCGCCCGCTCACCGCGCCCCGCTTCCCGTCCTGACCGTTCAGCCGGGCCGTCGCACGCCGCGCAGCCGTACCCGAAGCCGCTGGAGGTTCCATGGGTCACACCGAGGCCGATCTGGCGCAGGTGCTGCACACCGGGCCGTTCCATCTGGCGCTGCGCGCCGCGCTCGCGGTGCGTGGGCTGCCTCTCCAGCGCGTGCAGCACCATCTCGCGCACCGTGGCATCAAGGTCGGGGTGACCAGCCTCAGTTACTGGCAGCAGGGCGCCCGCAGGCCGCAGCGTCCGGAGTCGCTGCGGGCGGTACGCGCGCTGGAAGAGGTGCTGGAGCTGCCCGGCAACTCACTGACCCGGCTGCTCGGTGCCGGCGAGCGCGCGGCGGGCCTGGACGTCGAGCGCCCCGCCGGACGTTCCTACCGCTCCCTGGTCGAGGTGCCCGCTGTCGTGGAGCGGCTGCTCGACGACATGGAGACGCCGGCGGACACCGGGCTGCACACCGTGGGACACCACGAGCGGGTCCGGATCGGCGCCGGCCGGGAACTGGTGGGCCGCGATTCGCGGCATGTCGTCCGCGCCCACCGCGACGGCGTCGACCGCTATCTGGCCATCCACCACGGGGACCCGGGCTGTGACCCGGCGGCGGTCCGGGTGAGCGCGCTGGAGAACTGCCGTACGGGCCGGGTCCGCCGGCACCGCGAGACCGGGATCGTCGTCGCGGAACTGCTCTTCGACGCCCGGCTGCGGGCCGGTGAGACCTATGTCTTCGGCTACGGCTTCGAGGACGGCACCGGCGGCCCCAGCAGTGAGTACGTCCGCGGCTTCACCTTCGCGGGCGGGCAGTACGTCCTTCAGGTGCGGTTCGACGAGGGGGCCCTGCCGGCCCGGTGCCGCCGGTTCGCCCAGGCCACCACGGGTGCTCCGCGGGGCGCCCGGACGGCCCTGACGCTCAGCGGCAGGCACCGCACGGTGCATCTGGTCGAGCAGGGTGTGCGGCCCGGGATCCTCGGGATCGACTGGGACTGGGAGTGAGCGCGGAACTATCGCCTTCGCCGGCCGGTGGCCGGTCCGCCGGACGCCTTATGCGCTCGGCCCCGCGACGAGCTTTCCGCCCCGCGCCGTGACCGGGACCTCCGGCAGCGGCACGGTCGCCGGGCCCTGGAGCGCCTTGCCGGTGGTGACGTCGAAGCGGCTTCCGTGGCAGGGGCAGTTGCCCTCGGTGCCCTCGACCTTGTCGAGGACGCAGCCGGCGTGTGTGCACTGGGCGCTGAACGCCCGGTACTGGCCGGCGGCCGGGCAGCTCACGACCAGACGCTGCTCGCGGTAGAGCTTGGCGCCACCCACCGGGACGGCGTCGGCCGCGCCGAGGTCGACGGGCGCGGTCGGTGTGGGGTTCTCCGCGTGACCGAGCTCGGACTCGGTCGAGCAGGCGGCGACCCCGAGGCCGGCGGCCCCGGCGAGGGCGGCGCCTTTCAGCACGGTGCGGCGGGCGGCTGAGGGGTGGCCGGACATGCAGACTCCACGGATCAGAGCATCGGTCGCAGGACCTGCGACAGACCCGACCATACCGGCGCGTACCTGCGGCCCCGAGGGCGGGATGCCTCCCGGCCGCGGGTGTGCGTTACGTTCTGAGCCGTGATCGTCGTCGCCGGTGAATCCCTGATCGATCTGGTCCCGCACGGGGACGGCGAGCCCCTGCCGATGCTGCTGCCGCGCCTCGGCGGCGGGCCGTACAACACCGCTGTGGCGCTGGGGCGCCTCGGGGCGCGCGCCGCGTTCTGCTCCCGGATGTCCACGGACGGCTTCGGGGAGGCGCTGCTGGCCGGGCTGCGGGACGCGGGCGTCGACACCGGGCTGGTGGCGCGCGGGCCGGAGCCGACGACGCTGGCGGTCACGTCCCTCGGCGCGGACGGATCCGCCGGCTACGGCTTCTACGCGGAGGGCAGCGCCGACCGGCTGTTCGAGCTGCCGCCCCGGCTGCCGGACGCGGCACGGGCGGTGGCGTTCGGCACCTGCTCGCTGGTACTGGAGCCGGGCGCGAGCGCGTACGAGGCGCTGCTGCGGCGGGAGGCGGAGCGCGGGCTGTTCACGCTGCTCGACCCGAACATCAGGCCGGGGCTGATCCCGGACGCGGACGCCTACCGTGCGCGGTTCGCCGGCTGGCTGCCGTCGGTGTCGCTGCTGAAGCTCTCCGAGGACGACGCCCGCTGGCTGGGCGGTGTGCCCGAGGGCCCGGCGGCGGTGGTGCTGACGCGGGGCGACGAGGGCATGTGCGTACGGACGCGGACCGGGGCGGAGGTCTCCGTGCCCGCGACACAGGTGCGCGTCGCCGACACCATCGGCGCGGGCGACACGGTGAACGCGGCCCTGTTGCACGGCCTCGCGGACCGGGACGCCCTGTCGGCGGACGGCATGGCCCGGCTGGACGTGGAGGGCTGGCGTGAGGTGCTGGACTTCGCGGCGCGGGCGGCGGCGGTGACCTGCTCCCGTACGGGGGCGGAGCCGCCCTACGCCTGGGAATTGCGCCAGGGCTGACGAGCCGTCCGGGACCGGGCGCGGGCGGGACGCCGGGCGCGGGCGGGACGCGGGCAGAACGCTATCGGTCTCCCCCCCATGAGCCCGGGGGGAGACCGATGGCGCTGCCGACTGCGCTGCTCAGGCCTTGCGGGCGCGAGCCGCCGTCTTCTTCGTCGCCGTCTTCTTGGCCACCGCCTTCTTGGCGGTGTTCTTGACGTTGTTCTTGGCGACGGGTGCCTTCACGGTGGGGACCGAGTTCGCGGCGGCCGTGGTCGCGGGCTTCTTCGCCGCGGCCTTCCGGGAGCCCGAACGCGCCTGCGGCACCAGCGCGTCGCTGATCCGCTCCGTGTCCAGGATGTCCCGGAGGAACTTGCCGGTGTGGCTGGTCGGGACCCCGGCGATCTGCTCCGGAGTGCCTTCCGCGATGACGAGTCCGCCGCCGCTGCCGCCCTCCGGTCCCATGTCGACGACCCAGTCCGCGGTCTTGATCACATCGAGGTTGTGCTCGATGACGATGACGGTGTTGCCCTTGTCGACCAGCCCGGACAGCACGTTGATCAGCTTGCTGATGTCCTCGAAGTGCAGACCGGTCGTCGGCTCGTCGAGCACGTACACGGTGCTGCCGGTCGAGCGCTTCTGGAGCTCGGACGCCAGCTTCACCCGCTGGGCCTCACCACCGGAGAGCGTCGGCGCGGACTGACCGAGGCGGACGTAACCGAGACCGACCTCGTTGAGCGTGCGCAGATGGCGGGAGATCGTCGGGACGGCCTCGAAGAAGTCCAGGGCCTCCTCGATCGGCATGTCCAGCACCTCGGCGATGGACTTGCCCTTGTAGTGGACCTCCAGGGTCTCCCGGTTGTAGCGCGCACCGTGGCAGACCTCGCACGGGACGTACACGTCCGGAAGGAAGTTCATCTCGATCTTGATGGTGCCGTCGCCCGAGCAGTTCTCGCAGCGGCCGCCCTTGACGTTGAAGGAGAACCGGCCGGGGAGGTAGCCCCGGACCTTCGCCTCCATCGTCTCGGCGAAGAGCCTGCGGACATGGTCGAACACACCGGTGTACGTCGCCGGGTTCGACCGCGGGGTACGGCCGATCGGCGACTGGTCGACATGCACGACCTTGTCGACGAGGTCGTCCCCGTCGACGCGGGTGTGCCGGCCGGGCACCGACTTGGCGCCGTTCAGCTCACGCGCCAGATGCGTGTAGAGGATGTCGTTGACCAGGGTCGACTTGCCGGAGCCGGAGACACCGGTGACGGCGGTCAGGACACCGAGCGGGAAGGAGACGTCGATGTCCCGCAGATTGTTCTCACGGGCGCCGTGGACGGTGAGCTGCCGTCCCGGGTCCGTGGGCCGGCGGATGTCCGGGGTCGGGATGGACCGCTTCCCGGCGAGGTACTGGCCGGTGATCGACGCCTTGTTGGCGAGCAGATCCTTGAGCGAGCCCGAGTGCACGACCTTGCCGCCGTGCTCGCCGGCGCCGGGGCCGATGTCGACGACCCAGTCGGCCACCTTGATGGTGTCCTCGTCGTGCTCGACGACGATGAGGGTGTTGCCCATGTCACGGAGGCGGACGAGCGTCTCGATGAGCCGGTGGTTGTCGCGCTGGTGCAGACCGATCGACGGCTCGTCCAGGACGTACAGCACGCCGACGAGTCCGGAGCCGATCTGGGTGGCGAGCCGGATGCGCTGGGCCTCGCCGCCGGAGAGTGTGCCGGCCGCGCGGTTCAGCGAGAGGTAGTCCAGGCCGACGTCGACCAGGAACCTCAGCCGCTCGTTGACCTCCTTGAGGACCCGCTCGGCGATCTTCTTGTCCCGGGCGTTCAGCGTCAGTCGGCCGAGGAACTCGGCGCACTCGCTGATCGACATCGCGGACACGTCGGCGATGGACTTCTCCATCACCGTCACCGCGAGGACGATCGGCTTCAGCCGGGTGCCCTGACAGGTGGGACAGGGGACTTCGCGCATATAGCCCTCGAAGCGCTCCCTGCTGGAGTCGCTCTCGGCCTCCTGGTGCCGCCGCTTGACGAACTGCACTGCGCCTTCGAACGCGGGCGTGGTGTACGCGCGCTCCCTGCCGTACCTGTTGCGGTAGCGGACCTCGACCTGGGTCTTGTGGCCGTACAGCAGGGCCTTCCTGGCGCGCTGCGGCAGCCCTCCCCAGGGCATGTCGGTGGAGAACCCGAGCGCCTGGGCGAGGCCGCCGATCAGCCGGCCGAAGTACTCCTTGGTGTGGCCGTGCGACCAGGGGTGGATCGCGCCCTCGTCGAGGGACTTCTCCTCGTCCGGGACGATCAGGTCGGGGTCGACCTCCATGCGCGTGCCGATGCCGGTGCAGTCGGGGCAGGCGCCGAAGGGGGAGTTGAAGGAGAACGAGCGCGGTTCGAGCTCCTCGAAGGACAGGTCGTCGTACGGGCAGTACAGATGCTCGGAGTACATCCGCTCGCGCTCGGGATCGTCCTCGGGGAGGTCGACGAAGTCGAGCACGACCATGCCGCCGGAGAGGCCGAGTGCGGTCTCCACGGAGTCGGTCAGCCGGCGCTTGGCGCTGTCCTTGACCGTGAGGCGGTCGATGACCACCTCGATGGTGTGCTTCTCCTGCTTCTTCAGCGTCGGCGGCTCGGCGAGCTGGATCGTCTGCCCGTCGACCCGGGCCCGGCTGTATCCCTTGGTCTGGAGATCGGAGAAGAGGTCGACGAACTCGCCCTTGCGCTCGCGCACCAGCGGCGAGAGCACCTGGAAGCGGCTTCCCTCGGGAAGCTCGAGCACCCTGTCGACGATGGCCTGCGGCGACTGGCGCGTGATGGGCCGGCCGCACTCGGGACAGTGCGGCTTGCCGATCCGCGCGAACAGCAGGCGGAGGTAGTCGTAGACCTCGGTGATGGTGCCGACCGTCGAGCGCGGGTTGCGCGAGGTCGACTTCTGGTCGATGGAGACGGCCGGGGAGAGGCCCTCGATGAAGTCGACGTCCGGCTTGTCCATCTGCCCGAGGAACTGGCGGGCGTACGACGACAGGGATTCCACGTACCGGCGCTGGCCCTCGGCGAAGATCGTGTCGAAGGCGAGCGAGGACTTGCCCGACCCGGAGAGCCCCGTGAAGACGATGAGGGAGTCACGGGGGAGGTCGAGCGAAACGTTCTTGAGATTGTGCTCGCGAGCGCCACGAACGATGAGACGGTCGGCCACGCCGGGTCCGCACCTTTCTTCAGAGAAGCGGGGGCACCGGCCCCCGTCCCAGACTGTTCCAGCCTACGGAGGGCGCCAGATCGATGAGTGCCAGACAAGCAAGGATGCCTCGGACCAGGCTATAGCACGTGCATTCGATTTCAGACCGCGCTCTGCCACCTTCACCCGAACGTGTGGCGAAGCTATCGTCGGCCCCATGATCGATCCCCAGCGCGACCTGGCATCTGTACGTGAAGCGACGGAGCGGCTGCTCACCGCAGTCGACGGAATGGACAACGCCGTCCTCGCCGGTCCGTCACGGCTACCGGGCTGGAGCCGCGGACATGTCCTTGCTCATGTATCCCGTAACGCCGACGCGATCGTAAATATTCTCGAAGGCCGTCCGATGTACGCGAGCGCCGAGGCGCGCGAGGCCGATATCGAGCGGGACGCGCCGCGTCCGCCGGACGTGCAGCTCGCCGACCTGCGCGACAGCGCGGCCCGCCTGGAGGCCGTGGGCGCGCTGCCCGCCGACTGGCGGCGCACGGTCCAGCTGCGCAACGGCGTCACCGACGCCGCCGCCCGGGTCCCCTTCCGCCGGCTCGTCGAGGTCGAACTGCACCATGTGGACCTCGATGTGGGCTACGAGCTGGAGGATCTGCCGGAGGAGTTCATCTCCCGGGAGATCGACTTCCTCGCGCAGCGGTTCTCCGGCCGGCCGGACATGCCCCCGACCCGGATCGTCGCGACGGACGGCTCCGGCGGGGAGTGGCACACCGGCGGTATCGACGGCGCCCCGGTCACCGTCTCCGGCCCCGCGGCCGCGCTCGTGGGCTGGCTCGCCGGCCGCCGGGACGGGGCCGCCCTGGACACCGCGGGAGCCCTGCTGCCCGCCGTGCCCCCGCTATAGGCTGATCTCCATGACGTACAGCGGAGTGGTGAAGGTCGGCGGCGCTGCGGACGTCCACGAACTGAAGGACCTGATGATCTCCAAGGTCGCGGTCGGTCCGATGGACAACAACGCCTTTCTGCTGCGCTGCCGCGCCACGGACGAACAGTTGCTGATCGACGCGGCGAACGAACCGGAGACGCTGCTCCGGCTGATCGGTGACGACTCCATCGCCTCGGTGGTCACCACGCACCGCCACGGCGACCACTGGCAGGCACTCGCCGATGTGGTCGGGGCGACGGGTGCGCGCACCTACGCGGGGCGCTTCGACGCCGAGGGCATTCCCGTGGCCACGGACGTGCGGGTCGAGGACGGCGACGTCATCCGCGTCGGCCGGGTCGAGCTGACCGCCCGGCATCTGGTGGGTCACACTCCGGGGTCGATCGTCCTGGTCTACGACGACCCGCACGGCCACCCGCACATCTTCACCGGTGACTGCCTCTTCCCCGGTGGGGTGGGTAACACCCGCAAGGACCCGGTGGCCTTCCGCAGTCTGATCGACGGTGTCGAGGAGAAGCTCTTCGGCCCGCTGCCGGACGAGACATGGGTGTACCCGGGCCACGGCAGGGACACGACCCTCGGCGACGAGCGGCCGCACCTGGCGGAGTGGCGCCGGCGCGGCTGGTGACCGCGCGGCCGTAGGGGAGTTCCGGCGCCCGGACGGCCTCGGGGACGGGTCTGTGGCTGTGCGGCGGTGCGGGGCGGGCGGTGCGCGCGGGTCCACATCCGGCGGCGGTGCGCGGGCGTTCGCGTCCCCGGTGGCCGGTCGGTCCGCGTCCGGCGAGAAACCGTTGTCGCCCGGCGGCGGCCCACGGTTAGCCTCCGGGCCATGACGCAACCCGTCCACCCTCCCAAGCCCCTTCCCGGCGACCGGGTCGCCGTCCTCTCGCCGTCCAGCGGACTTCCGGGGCTGCTGCCGCTGCCGTTCGAGCTGGGTCTCGCCCGGCTGCGTGACGACTTCGGGCTCGTCCCGGTCGAGTACCCGACGACCCGCAGGATGGGCTCGTCACCCCGGGAGCGGGCCCGCGACATCCATGCGGCCTTCGCGGATCCCGGCATCACGGCCGTCATCGCGAGCATCGGCGGGGACGACCAGATCACCGTCCTGCCGTATCTGGACCGGGAGTTGCTCCGGGCGAACCCGAAGCCGTTCTTCGGGTACAGCGACAACACGGCCCTGCACTGCTACCTCTGGAACACCGGCATCGTCAGCTACCACGGCGGCAGCGTGATGGTCGAGCTGGGCCGGCCGGGAGCCATGGCGCCACTGACCGCCGACTCCCTGCGGGCGGCCCTGTTCACCTCGGGTCCGTACGAACTCCGCGCCGCCGACCGGTTCCGGGTCGTCGACCGCGACTGGGCGGATCCGGCGACGTTCGAGGCCGAGCCCGAGACGGATCCGAGCGACGGATGGCTGTGGCACGGGCCCGAGCGCGTCGTCGAGGGGCGTTCGTGGGGCGGGAATCTCTCGGTGCTGTCCTGGCTGTTGATGGCGGACCGCGAGATCGGTCGGGACCTCGCGGCGTACGCGGGCGGAGTGCTGCTGCTGGAGACCGACGAGGAACTGCCGTCGGCCGAGGAGGTGTTCCGGATCCTGCGCGCCATGGGTGAGCGGGGTCTGCTGGAGCGCTTCGACGCACTGCTGATGGGACGGGCCAAGACCTGGTCGTTCGAGCGGCCCGGTGACCACGCGGAGCGGGCCCGGTACGCGCGCGATCAGCGAGCGGCGGTGCTGCGCGCGCTCGCCGCCTACGCGCCGGACATCATGGCCGTCTTCGACGTCGACCTCGGGCACACCGATCCACAGCTGATCGTTCCCTACGGCGGACTTGTGCGGGTGGACGGGCCGGCCCGGCGTATCACCGTGACGTACTGACGCAGCGCAGGCGCCGGAACACCGGTGGGCGGGGACAGCGACCGCTGTCCCCGCCCACCGTTCATGAGGTCCGTCAGGCCTCGATGCTGTCCTTCTCCGGCGACTCCGGCGTCTGGGCCGCCTCGCGCTCGGACTGCCTCTTGGAGGCGATGAGGCTGGTGATCGTGGTGATGATCAGCACGCCGCAGATGACCGCCAGGGAGACCGGGATCGAGATCTCGGGGACATGCACCCCGCTCTCGTGCAGTGCGTGCAACACCAGTTTCACGCCGATGAAGCCGAGGATCACCGACAGGCCGTAGCTGAGGTGGACCAGCTTCCTGAGCAGACCGCCGATCAGGAAGTACAGCTGCCGCAGACCCATGAGGGCGAAGGCGTTGGCGGTGAAGACGATGTACGGGTCCTGGGTGAGGCCGAAGATCGCCGGGATCGAGTCCAGCGCGAACAGCACGTCGGTCGTGCCGATGGCGAGCATGACCACCATCAGCGGGGTCAGGACGCGCTTGCCGTTGTTGCGGATGAAGAGCTTCGTGCCGTGGTACTTGTCGGCGACGCCGAACTTCTTCTCGATGGACTTCAGGAGACGGTTCTCCTCGAACTCCTCGTCCTCGTCGTCGGACCGCGCCTCCTGGATGAGCTTCCAGGCGGTGTAGATCAGGAACGCGCCGAAGATGTAGAAGACCCAGGAGAAGCTGGCGATGATCGCGGCGCCGGCGGCGATGAAGATCGCTCGCAGGACCAGGGCGATCAGCACACCGATGAGCAGCACCCGCTGCTGGAGGTGTGAGGGCACCGAGAACTTCGCCATGATCAGGACGAAGACGAAGAGGTTGTCGACGCTGAGCGATTTCTCGGTGATGAAGCCCGCGAAGAACTCGCCGGATGCCTGGCTCTCGCCGGCCACCAGCAGTCCGAGGCCGAACAGTGCGGCCAGGGCGATCCAGACGACCGTCCAGATTCCGGCTTCCTTGATGGACACGTCATGGGGCTTGCGCCCGATGAAGAAGTCCACGGCTATGAGGGCTGACAGACCAAGAATGGTCAGCAACCAGATGTTCAATGAAACGTCCACTGCGCCTCCGGCTTCGTACGGCTACTGATCAGCGTCGTCGCTGCCGGAGGTCTCCTCCACCCGAGCGGTCCTTGCCGCTCCGGCCGGCGCCCCGGGACCTGTGAATCGGTCCGTATTGACGGGCACGCCGCAGTCGGGAGTACTCCCCTCCGTTCAAAAGGAGAGTACAGGAATCCCCAAGGAAAGGTAAAGCGCAAGGTAAAGGACGGTTCAAATCAGCAGGTCAGCGACGCCAGTTGCGGCGAGCGGCGGTCACCGCGTCCAGCACCTGACGCAGTACCGCGCTGCCCGGCGGGACCGGCAGCGGCTGGTACGTCCAGGCATGCCGGACCCAGGGGTCGGCGAGGTGGTCGTCCGGCACGGGCGTGATCCGCAGGAGGGAGCGCCACAGCGGGTCCAGCACCGGTCCGTACGCACTCGCGTCCTCGCGGTCCGCGACCATCATCAGATGCACGCCGACCGCCGGACCCTCGTCGGCGAGATAGCGCAACTGGGTGACGGCCCGGTCGTCGAAGCCGTGCGGGAAGTCGTTGACGATCAGCAGCTGCTCGCCGGTGTCCAGGTCGGGCGGGAGAGCGTCGGCCGCACCTCCGCGCACCGCCATCGTCACCAGGTCCACCCGCTGGGTGAGCCTGGCGAGCGTGTCACTCACCCCCTGCGCGCCGGTCGCGGGCGGGCCGGCGAGCGCGCCCGACTCGACCAGCGGGGCGAGCGAGGCCGCTGCCGTACGGGCGGGGTCGATGACGTGGACGGTGAACTCGCCGGGGGGGTACACCCCGAGCAGCCGGGCCGCGTGGGAGACCGCGCAGTCCACGGCGAGCTTCCGCAGCTGGTCCTCGTCCAGCATCATCGCGGCCTCGGAGCCGGTGCGTCCGCTGTCCACCCACAGGCCGCGCTCCAGCGGCAGCCTGATCAGAAACGGGATGCGCAGCTCCGGAGTCTCGGGCAGCTGGAGATCACCGAGCCGCAGGGCCATCGGGATCTCCATGGGCACGCGGTAGGCGTGCCAGACCGGGTTGTCCCAGCGCGCGAAGGCCGGCGGCAGGGCCGGCTCGACGACATCGGACTCGGCCGACAGCTGGGCCAGGTCCCGGTCGAGCGCCTGGCGCGCCTGGGTCGTCAGCTCCTCGCACTTGGCGCGGGCCGCCGCACGGGCGGTGTCCCCGGCGCCGCCGATACGGCTGCGCGGGTCGGACAGGACCCGGTCCAGTTCCTGGTCGAGGCGGTTCTCGGCGAACTCGACCGCGCTGCGGTAGGCGGCGACCGCGCGGGCCAGGTCCTCGAACATCCCCCAGATCTGGTTGTAGAGCCGCTCCTCCATGGACCAGCCGGTGGCGTCACCGGCGACGGGCCGGGCGGGCTGCCCGGGCTCGGCGGCCGGCGCGGTCGGCGGCGGCGGGGGCGGGGCCGAGCGGCGGCGCGGGTGCGCGTAGTCGATGGGGCCGCCGGATCCCGGCGGGGCGTCGGGGGTGGTGGCCTGCTGAGGGCCGGCAGGTGACGGGGCCTGGCCGCCGCCGGCGCCGAGACCACCGTCCGCGACCGTCGGGTCCACCGCCGAGGGCGGGCCGGCGGACGGGCGGGTGTAGGCGCTGTCGGCGCCGCGGGTGTTCAGCGGGGCGGGCGCGGTGCGCGGAGCGCGGGGGGCGGCGGTGGCCTGGATCTCGGCGGCCTTCTCACGGGCCGTGGCCAGTCCCTGGTCGCCGAGGAGCTGGGCTAGCCCGCCCGCGTACCCCTGGCCCATGGCGCGCACCTTCCAGGCGCCCTGGCGGCGGTAGACCTCGACGGCGACGAGCGCCGTCTCGGTGTCCAGACCGGTGATGGTGAAGCTGGCCACCTCGCTGCCGTCCTCGGCGACGACGGCGAGGAACGGGGCGGCCGTGGCGCCGAACTGGGCCGGGCCGCCGGTGCCTTCGGGGAGCGCGAGCAGGATGTTGAGCCGGTGGACGGCCGCGGGCACCGCCGGCAGGTCGACGGCGAAGCGCGGCGCCTCGGTGGCCTGGCCGGGCACCTCGACGCCGTGCACGGTGGGCGCTCCGGGGTGGGCGATCCAGTCGTCCCGGACGGCGCCCCGCTCGTCGGCGCAGGTCGCGCAGGCCACGACCGGGTGTCCGGCCGACACCCGTATCTCCAGGCGGGCGTCGGGCAGTGGATGGTTCTGCCCCCGGACCAGCTCGGCCGTCATCGCCATGTCCCCTCGTGCTGTGGTCGGTGCTGAGCGGTGGTGCCAATCGGTGCAGCTCCCGGCGGCCTCATGCCTCCGGGAGCTGCGTCGTCCGTGCGAGCCGTGCTTACAGGTGCGGCAGGATCGACGGCATCAGGTCCTGGAAGGTACGGCCGTTGGCGGGGTTGCCGAGGGCCGTCATCTGCCAGCCCGAACCCGCGCGGTGCACCTTCGCCATGATCTGGGCGGTGTACTGGCCACCACCGTCGAGCGTGTAGCGGGCGAGCTCCTGGCCGTTCGTCTCGTCGACGATGCGGCAGAAGGCGTTCTGCACCTCCTGGAACGTCTGGCCGGTGAAGGAGTTCACCGTGAAGACGATCTGGTCGATGTGGACCGGCACTCGCTGAAGATCGACGAGGATCGCCTCGTCGTCGCCGCCCGAACCGGCCCCGCCGACCAGGTTGTCACCGGTGTGCTTCACCGAACCGTCGTCGCTGACCAGGTGACGGAAGAAGACCACGTCCACCGGCTGCTTGTCGGCGAACAGCACCGCCGAGGCATCCAGATCGATCTCCCTGGTGCGCGAGCCGAACAGACCGCGCCGGGGCGCCGCCTGCCAGCCGAGCCCCATCCGTACAGCCGTGAGGGTGCCCCCGTCGCTCTTCTGCAGGCTGATGGCCTGACCCTTGGTCATGTTGACCGTCACGCGCTGTCCCCTTCTCCCTGAATTCCGCCGCCCAACGCGCGGCTTCCCAGCACCCTACGCAGTCGCGTCAACGGTGCAGCACAAATGGCTCGATTTTGTGTCGGTCTTGCAACACACCGGGCAACTCAGGTGTGCGGGGGCGGCCGCGCACCGGGGGAGCGGGACGGTGACCCGGCCGGTGAGGGGCTCAGACCAGACCCGCCTCCTTCATCTGACGGAGCTCCTTCTTCAACTCGCCCACCTCGTCGCGCAGCCGGGCCGCCACCTCGAACTGCAGGTCCGCGGCCGCCGCGCGCATCCGGTCGGTCATCTCCTCGATGATTCCGGCCAGTTCGGCGGCGGGCCGGTCGCTCAGCACCTCGCCCTTCCGGCCCGCCTTGCCGCCGAGCGCGGGGACGGGGGCCTTGGCGCCCTTGCCCGGCTTCTCGGCCTTCGACTGCCGGTATCCGGTGCCGAGCAGTTGCTCGGTGTCAACCTCCTCGCGCGCGATGGTGGCGACAATGTCGTTGATCTTCTTGCGCAGCGGCTGCGGGTCGATGCCCCGCTCGGTGTTGTAGGCGATCTGCTTCTCCCGGCGGCGGTTGGTCTCCTCGATGGCCTTCTCCATCGCCGGGGTGACCTTGTCGGCGTACATGTGGACCTGGCCGGAGACGTTGCGCGCCGCGCGGCCGATGGTCTGGATCAGCGAGGTGCCGGAGCGCAGGAAGCCCTCCTTGTCGGCGTCGAGGATCGCCACCAGGGACACCTCGGGGAGGTCGAGGCCCTCCCTCAGGAGGTTGATGCCGACCAGGACGTCGTACTCACCGGCGCGCAGCTCGCGCAGCAGCTCGACGCGGCGCAGGGTGTCGACGTCGCTGTGCAGATAGCGGACCTGGATGCCCAGTTCGAGGAAGTAGTCGGTGAGGTCCTCGGCCATCTTCTTGGTGAGGGTGGTGACGAGGACCCGTTCGTTCTTCTCCGTGCGCAGCCGGATCTCGTGCACCAGGTCGTCGATCTGGCCCTCGGTCGGCTTGACGACGACCTCCGGGTCGACGAGTCCGGTGGGGCGGATGATCTGCTCCACGAATCCGTCGCCGCGGGAGAGTTCGTACGCGCCGGGGGTGGCCGAGAGATACACGGTCTGGCCGGTCCGTTCCTTGAACTCCTCCCACTTCAGCGGACGGTTGTCGAGCGCGGAGGGCAGCCGGAAGCCGTGGTCGACCAGGGTCCGCTTGCGGGACGCGTCGCCCTCGTACATCGCGCCGATCTGCGGAACGGTGACGTGCGACTCGTCGATGACGAGGAGGAAGTCATCGGGGAAGTAGTCGAGGAGGGTGTTGGGGGGCGAGCCGGGTCCGCGGTCGTCGAAGTGCATCGAGTAGTTCTCGATGCCCGAACAGGAGCCGATCTGGCGCATCATCTCGAGGTCGTAGGTGGTGCGCATCCGCAGCCGCTGCGACTCCAGGAGCTTGCCCTGCTTGTCCAGCTCGGCCAGCCGCTGCTCCAGCTCCGCCTCGATGCCGTTGACCGCCTTCTCCATGCGCTCGGGGCCCGCCACGTAGTGGCTCGCCGGGAACACATAGAGCGACTGGTCCTCGCTGATGATCTCGCCGGTGAGCGGGTGGAGGGTGGAGAGCGCCTCGATCTCGTCGCCGAACATCTCGATGCGGACCGCGAGCTCCTCGTAGACCGGGAAGATCTCGATGGTGTCGCCGCGGACGCGGAAGGTGCCGCGCTGGAACGCCGCGTCGTTGCGTGTGTACTGGATGTCGACGAAGCGGCGCAGCAGCTGGTCGCGGTCGATCTCCTCGCCGACCTTGAGCGGCACCATGCGGTCGACGTACTCCTGGGGGGTACCGAGGCCGTAGATGCACGAGACCGAGGCGACGACGATCACGTCACGCCGGGTGAGCAGCGAGTTGGTCGCCGAGTGGCGCAGCCGCTCGACCTCTTCGTTGATCGAGGAGTCCTTCTCGATGTAGGTGTCCGACTGCGGGACGTAGGCCTCGGGCTGGTAGTAGTCGTAGTACGAGACGAAGTACTCGACGGCGTTGTTCGGCAGGAGCTCGCGGAACTCGTTCGCCAGCTGGGCGGCCAGCGTCTTGTTCGGCGCCATCACCAGGGTGGGGCGCTGGAGCTTCTCGATCATCCAGGCGGTCGTCGCCGACTTGCCGGTGCCGGTCGCGCCGAGCAGCACGACATCGTCCTCACCTGCGCGGATACGGCGCTCCAGGTCGGCGATGGCCGTGGGCTGGTCGCCACTGGGCTGAAAGGGACTGACGACCTCGAAGGGCGCCACCGTACGTTCGATCTTGGAAACGGGCCGCATGAATCCACGGTACGACCCCCCACTGACAACCGGGCCCGGGACCGTCGTGCGGATCGGGCCGGATCCGGACGCGGGCCCCGCATTCCGCCGCAGTGGCCGCCTTGGGTCACCAGCTGTCGGACCGGTGCCGCTCGCCCCTCCCGACCGCCCGGCCCGGCGACCGCTGCCCGGACGGGCTCCCCGTGCGCTGGGCCGGCACCCCGGGGCGCGCGTCCACGCTCGCGGGCGCCCGGCGGTCCGGCTCTCCCGGCATCAGGAGCGGATCGAACATCACGACCACCCCCGCCAGCACCAGGAAGATCACAGGTCCGATCAGCATGGGGATGAGCAGCGCGGCGGGGTCGTCGCCCGTGCCCGCGGTGCCCGCGGCTGCGTGCAGATGGACGCTCATGGCCGCCATGCCGGTGTAGTGCATGCCGCTCACGGCCACGCCCATGAGCAGGCCGGCGCCGAGACCGGCCAGGAGGCCGTGGCCGGAGACCGCCGCCCACAGGGCGGTCGTGGCGGCGACGACGGCGATCACCACGGACGCGGCGACGGTCACGGTGTCGTACGCCAGAGCCCCTTGGAGCCGCATCCCCGCCATGCCGAGGTAGTGCATGGAGGCGATGCCGAGGCCGATGATCGTGCCGCCGGTCGTCAGCGCCATCGGCGTGGCTCCGCGGTGGCCGACGAGGAAGATCCCGATGCCGGTCATGAGGACGGCGACGCCGAGGCCCGCATAGACGACCGGCCGGTCGTAGGCGACCGGCGCCTCGTCCACGCCGAAGCCCATCATCGCGATGAAGTGCATGCTCCAGACACCGGAGCCGATCGCGGTCGCGCCGAGCGCCGCCCAGCCGGCCTTGAACGACCTCCTGTCGCGGACGGACCGTACCGCGCAGCGGAGCCCGAGGGCACCGCCCAGCCACGCCATCACAAAGGCGGCCACGGGTGTGACGAGGCCGTAGCCGAAGCCGTCGACTGTTCCCTGCATGCGTCCAACGCCCTTCGCTCCCGGCGTGATCCCGCGATCCCCGCGATCCTGGATCCCCGTGATCCTGAGGGAACGTCCGGTCAGGGGCCGAGGGTATGACTCCAGCCACGGTTGGCAAACAGGTGTGCGGAGATTTGTCGACATGAGCGCGGACACGCGATGCGTTCTGGGTGGATCCGTTCACGTTCTGGCCATACTTCGCCTGTTCCGCGTTGACCGGCGGATGCCACTCTCGGCCCGTCCGTGACCGACACCGTGAGGAGTCAAGGTGTACGTACGTCCCGTCGCCGCAACTGCCGCCGCCGTCATCGGAGTCGGCGCAGCCCTGCTGTCCGGTCCGGCCGCCGCCGCCGACCCGAGCCCCGCCGAGACCGCGAGCCGGCACGGCGAACCGGTCATCTTCGCCCACCGAGGCGCTTCCGCCTACGCCCCGGAGAACACCCTCGCGGCCGTCGACCTCGCCGCCGACATGGGCTTCGCCTGGGTCGAGAACGATGTCCAGCGCACCAAGGACGGCGAGCTCGTCGTCGTCCACGACGACTCCTTGGCCCGCACCACGGACGTCGAGCAGCGGTTCCCCGCACGGTCGCCCTGGAAGGTCAAGGACTTCACGGCGGCCGAGATCGCCACACTGGACGCGGGCAGCTGGTTCGGCCCGAAGTGGTCGGGTGCCCGGGTGCCGACCCTGAAGCAGTACCTGAACCGCGTCGAGGACAACGGCCAGAAGCTGCTGCTGGAGATCAAGAAGCCCGAGCTCTACCCCGGCATCGAGAAGGACACCCTGCGCGTGCTGCGCCAGGAGGGGTGGCTCGACCGCGGGCACGTCCGCTGCCGGCTCGTGATCCAGAGCTTCGGCGCGGCCAGTGTGCGGGAGGTCCACCGGCAGCGCCCGGACGTCACCACCGGCTTCCTGGGCACGCCCCCGGTCGCCGATCTGCCGTCGTACGCGGCGTTCACCGACCAGATCAACCCGACGTACAGCACCCTCACCGCCGACTACGTGACCGCGGTCCACCGGCTCAAGGGCGCGCACGGCAAGCGGCTCCAGGTGAACACCTGGACCGTGGACGACGCGGCGAACGCGGGACGGGTCGCCGGGTACGGCGTCGACGGCATCATCACCAACAAGCCCGACGTGGTGGCGGACGCGGTGGGCTGAGCCGCTCCGACCCGCGGCCGGGGGCGCTGTCAGTGCCCGGTCGTACGGTGGTCCGCATGAAGAGCTTCGAGTGGACCGTCGTGAGCGCGGACATCGGGCCCCTGCTGGTTGCCGCGACCGAGCAGGGCCTGGTGAGCGTCGTCTTCCACGCGGACGCGGGCATACGGGACCGGGCGCTCGGGCAGCTGACCGGGCGCCTGGGCGCCGATCCGGTGGAGGACGCGGCCGGCAGGCTGGCGGAGCCGGTGCGCCAGCTGACGGCGTACTTCGCGGGCGGCCTGCGGGAGTTCACGCTGCCGCTCGACTGGTCGCTGTCGGGCGGCTTCAACCGTGAGGTGCTGCGCGAGCTCGCCGCCGGTGTCCCCTTCGGCACCGTCGTCGGTTACGGCGACCTGGCGTCGCGGGTGGGCCAGCCGGGTGCGGCACAGGCCGTGGGCGCGGCCATGGGCTCCAATCCGCTGCCGGTGGTGGTGCCCTGCCACCGCGTGGTGGAGACCGACGGCAAGCTGGGGGGCTTCGGTGGCGGTCTGGAGACGAAGCGGAAGCTGCTGGCTCTGGAGGGGATCCTGCCGGAGCCGCTGTTCTGAGGCGGGCGGATCCGGTCGTGCGCACCGGGGCGGGAATGCGGTTTCGCACGGCCGTGCGAGCTGCCAGACTGCGCCAGTGACTCTCCGCGCTGACGCCCCCTCCCTCTGTCCCGGCGGTGGAACGGCGTACGCGTCGTGACCTCGCTCGACAAGGCTCCGGCCGTCGCCCCGCTGTCCGAGACCGAGCTGGCGGCGGTGCGGCGGCGCATCACCGCCGTGCTCGTCGCCAGTCAGATCCTCGGTGGGCTCGGAGTCGCCACCGGTATCGCGCTCGCCGTCGTGCTGGCGCAGCAGGTCAGCGGCACCGAGGCGCTGGCCGGGCTCGCGCCGACTGCGACCGTCGCGGGGACGGCGCTGATGTCCGTGCCGCTGGCCGCACTGATGACGGCCAGGGGACGGCGACCGGGGCTGGTCCTCGCGTATCTGATCGGCGCTCTCGGTGCGGGCGTGGTCGTGCTCGGCGCCGTCATGGACAACTTCGTGGTGCTGCTGGTGGGCATGGCCGCGTTCGGCGCCTCCTCCTCCGCCAACCTCCAGGCCAGGTTCGCCGCCGCGGATCTGGCCGTGCCCGAGCGGCGTGGCCGGGCCATCTCGAACGTGGTGTGGGCGACCACGATCGGTGCGGTCCTCGGCCCCAACATCGCGGCGCCCGCGGGCCGTAGTGTCGCCGGTGCGGGCATACCGGCCACGGCGGGTCCCTTCGTCTGGGCCGCGGGGGTGTTCCTGATAGCTGCCATCATGGTCCTGGTGCTGCTGCGGCCCGACCCGCTGCTGACCGCCCGAGCCCTGTCGCCCGCCGACCGCTCCCCCGAGGGCCGCTCGCTGCGGGCCGGGGCGCAGGCGGTGCGCGAGTCCCCCATGGCCCGGCTCGCGCTGGTGGCCGTCGCCCTCTCGCACACGGCCATGGTGTCGATCATGTCGATGACACCCGTGGCCCTGAGCCATCACGGCGCCGGCATCGAACTGATCGGGCTCGTCATCAGCGGCCATATCGCGGGCATGTACGCGTTCTCGCCGGTCATGGGCTGGCTGGCGGACAAGGTCGGCCGGCTCGCGGTGATCGGACTCGCCGTAGGCCTGTTGTCGGTGGCCGCGCTGCTCGCCGGCACGGCGGGTGCGAGCCACGTCCAGACCGCCGTGGGACTCTTCCTGCTGGGGCTCGGCTGGTCGGCGGGCGTGGTCTCCGGTTCGGCTCTGCTGACCGACTCCGTGCCGCAGCCGGCCCGGGCCGCCGCCCAGGGCCTGTCCGACCTGGCGATGAGCGCCACCGCGGGGCTCGGCGGCGCGGCCGCGGGACTGATCGTCGCCCAGGCGAGCTACGGCTGGCTGAACCTGGTCGGGGCCTGTCTGCTGCTGCCGATGGCGGCCCTGGCGATCCGCAGGTCGATCCGCTGACGCACCCGGTCCGGGAGACTTCGGGTCGGGCGGTCCCGCCGGTGACGCCGGGTCCGGGACGAGGGCGCCGGGGTTTGGGCCGCCTGCCGGTGTGCCAGGGATGGGACATGCAGCTCACCGAGATGACCGATGAAGTACGGGCAGCACTCGCCGCGCACCGGCCCGTCGTGGCCCTGGAGTCGACGATCATCGCGCACGGGCTGCCGCGTCCGCGCAATCTGGCCGTCGCCGAGGAGCTGGAAGAGCTCGTACGGTCCGAGGGGGCCGTCCCCGCCACGATCGCCGTACTGGACGGGCGGATCCACATCGGCCTGGACAAGCGGCAGTTGGACCGCGTCGCCGGGGACGACGACGTGCGCAAGCTCGGGCACCGGGACCTGGCACCGGCGCTGGCCTCGGGAGCGAGCGGGGCGACGACGGTGTCGGCGACGGCCTTTCTGGCCGCGCGGGCCGGTATCCGGGTCTTCGCGACGGGCGGGCTCGGCGGGGTGCACCGCGAGTGGACGCACTCCCAGGACGAGTCCGCCGATCTGCGGGTGCTGGCGCAGACATCGATCGCGGTGGTGTGCGCCGGCGTGAAGTCGGTACTGGACGTCCCCGCGACGCTGCAACGGCTGGAGACCTTGGGCGTCGGGATCCTCGGATACGGGACGGATCGTTTCCCCGGCTTCTATCTCACCTCCTCCGGAGAGCCGGTGGACTGGACGGTCCACTCCCCCGCCGAGGTCGCCGAGGTGATCCGCGCCCGCGAGGCGCTGGGTGGGCCGGAGTCGTCGCTGATCGTCGCCAATCCGGTCGCGGAGGCGGACCAGCTGGATCCGGCGCTGCACGACCGCGTGCTCCGCGAGGCACTGGACGAGTGCACGGAGCGGGGCATCGTGGGTCAGGCGGTGACGCCGTTCCTGCTGGAGTTCCTGACGCGGCGGACGGAGGGCGCGTCGCTGGAGGCCAACATCGCGGCAGTGCGCGGGAATGTGCGGCTGGCGGCGCGGATCGCGGCGGCCCTGTGAGGGCGGAGCTTCACACAGAGGCGCCGGGTGAAGGGGGAGCCGGGCCCGCGGGCGCGCTGCTCGTCATCGGGGACGTCGTCACCGATGTCGTCGCACGCCATACGGCGGCGCTCACCCACGGCACGGACACGGCGGCGACGATCCGCATCCTGCCGGGCGGCGCGGGAGCCAATGTGGCCTGCTGGGCAGCGCGCCGGGGCTGCGCCGACGTACGTCTCCACGGGCGGGTCGGTCGCGCGGAGGCCGGCTGGCACGAGGAGCAGCTGCGGTCCGCCGGAGTCCGCCCGCTGCTGGTCCCCGACGACGGCGCGCCCACCGCCACGGTCATCGCGCTGGTCGACGCGAGTGCCGAGCGGACGTTCCTCACCGACAGCGGCGCCGTACTGCGCATCTCACCCGCCGACTGGTCCCCGTCACTGCTGGACGGCGTCGGGCATCTGCATATCTCCGGCTATCTGCTCTTCGCCGACGCCAGCCGAGAACTCACCCGCCTCGCCATGGCCTCGGCACGTGCCCGGGGCGTCACGGTGAGCCTGGACCCGGCCTCGGCGGGCTTCATCCGCAGCGCCGGCATTCGGGAGGTGCTGGCGGAACTCGACGACGTGGACATCCTCGTACCCAACGCGGACGAGGCGTGCCTCCTCACCGGTCTGACCGATCCCGCCGAGGCGGCGGGGCGGCTCAGCCGCCGGGTTCCGCTGACCGTCGTCACCCTGGGCGCCGAGGGCGCGCTGGTGGCGGAGTCCGGCGCGGTCACGGCGCGCGTTCCGGCGCCCCGGGCGCGGGCGGTCGACTCGACGGGCGCGGGCGACGCCTTCACGGGGGCGTTCCTGGCGGCGCGACTCGCGGGGGCGGACCCGGCGAGTGCGGCGGCCGAGGGCTGCCGGGCCGGCGCGGAAGCGGTGACACTGATCGGCGGCCGGCCGGCTCAGCCCGTCCCGCCCCACGCCGGATGACGCGGGTCGTCGACGCGGACCAGCACGTCGGCGGCCTCGGCGGGCCCCACCTCGTCCTCGTACCGCTGGAACGCGGGCAGGGTCCACTGTTCGCTCCCCGGTGTCCGCCTCCGCAGCGCGCCGGGCGACAGCTGGAGATGGACGGTCAGGTCGAACGGGAACCAGTGGCCGAGCAGAAAGGGGCCGTGCAGCAACAGCACTCCCCCGGGCGGGAGTCGGACGTGCGGGCTGCGGGTCGCCCGGTCGGTCACCGGGTCCCACAGATCGGGCAGGACGAGCCCGCTGCCCCCGGCCTCCAGCGGCCCGAAGACCTCCCGCCACAGGGCGCCCGTGTCGAACCAGCCGCTGTAGTACGAGTCGGGGTCCTCACGCCCGTACTCCAGGCGCAGCGACGCGGGCCGCAGGAAGCCCTCGGTCCCGACGACGAGAGCGCTCCGGCCGCGCAGCCGCAGCGCCTCCTCGATGCGCCGCGCGAACTCCCCGCCGGGCGCGGCGCCGGCTCCGTCCACGGCGACGCGCAGCCACGGGCTGCCGTCCTCGGCCCTGCCCGCCGCGACCGTGTCGGCCACGGCCCCGGTCAGCCGCTCCCAGGTGATCGCTTCGAGTCGCACGGGTCCATCATGCGGCGGACGCGACGGCGGCGCCGAAGGAGGGGTGCGTGACCGGAGGGGCGGCGGCGGTGCCGATCGCGGGGCGGTGGCGGTGCCCGGCGTACGCGGGCCGGGCCGGAAAAGGAGCGGGCCCGGAGGCGTAGCCGGCCCCCGGGCCCTGTGATGCCGCCCATACGGCACGCCGGCACACTTGAGGACCCCGGTCAGTCATGATGTCGTCGCGTCCTGCCTTTGGACCACCGCACATCGAGCTGTGCGGGCCGGACTTGAACCGGCATCTCGGCGTACTGGGCCCGGGCCCGGTCGATCCGGCGATCGGCGGCGAATACTGAATCTGGAGCAATAGTCTGAGATTGACGGCGGCTGCCTCTGCCGGGCTTGGGCCACCGCGGCGCGAAATGCCGCGGGGAGGATTCGAACCTCCACTGGAACCGCCTCGTTCACGACAAGCTTCAGTTTCAGCTTGCGCTCCTCGCGCACCCCGCCCGCACAACAGCGGACGGGGAGTCTTGAAGGCTACCCGAACAGGTAGCCGAACACCGCGTCACCCACGCGCTCGTCGGTGACCTCCGCGCCGTTGGCCTCCTCGCGCGCGAACTTCACGGCCTGCTGCAACTTCTCCACCCGCTCCAGCAGTTCATTCACCCGCCGGGCCGGCAGCGCACCGGAGAACTTCACCGTCGTCCAGTAACCGACCGGGATGTCCTCGTAGTACACCTCGACCTGCGCCGGGTGCTTCTCCGTCGCCTCGGCCTTCACATGGTTGCGCGGGACCTTCTTGGTCCGCAGCGTGCGGACCGGCTCGGTCTTCCACGCGTCCGTCGACGGGTCCTGCGTCCACGACTCCGACGCGTCCAGCACCGGCAGCTTGCGCACGAAGGTGTTGATGTCCGTCAGCTGCTTCTCCAGGAACAGGAGGTACGAGACCGGCACATCGCTCACCAGCACCCGCCCGTCCACCGTCACATCGGCGCGCGCGGTGCAGTTCGCCCAGTCCTTGGTGGCGGTCACGTCGAACAGTCGCGTCAGCGTCTTCGCGGTGTCGCGCAGCACGTCCTCGGCCTTGACCTGGACCCGCGTCGACTCGGGAGGAAGCTGCTCGCCCTCCTCGTCCTTGGGCTGGTACGTACGCGAGATGCCGGCGAGCAACGCGGGCTTCTGAAGCCCGTGGTGGGCGGCCGTCAGGTCCTGGTGCGTCTTGGACTTGACGCCCTTCTCCACTGCGATGATCTGATTGAGTTTCGCCACGTCGATCACGTTACCAAGACACTCCGACGCGCTCGAACCCTTATTCGGAGCCACCGGGAGCGGGCACTTCATGGAGACAGCCGTCATCGCGGTCATCGGCACGCTGCTCGGCTCGCTGATCACCCACGTCTTCCAACGGCAGACGACCGAGCGCGCCGCGCAGCTCGCCCGGTCCGAACAGCTGCGTCAGGACCGTATTTCGGCGTACAGCGCCTTCGCCGGCGCCCTCGTGGATACCGGCGCGGGCGGAACGACCGCTGGCACCGTGCACGGCAGACCCCGGACAGCCCGGCCGCCGAGGCGGCCCGCATCGACTCGTACCGGCTCCGTTCGAGCGCCCATCAGGCGCTGATCCGCGTCCAGTTGGTGTGTGACGACCCGCAGGCGCTCGCACTGGCCGCGTCTGCGTTCGCGGTGACCAACTGCATGCACGAGGCGCCGGACGAGGCCGACCGGGCGGAGCGTTCCGAGCAGGCCCGCGAAACGCTCTCGGAGTTCATCGGCGCCGCGGCGCCGAGTGTCAGATGAGCCGGCGGACCGGGCTGCCCGCGAGATACGCCGCGATGTCCTCCACCGCCTGGGTGAAGTAGCCCTCGTAGTTGCGCCGGGTGACATAGCCGAGGTGCGGCAGGCCGAGGAAGTTCGGTGCCTCGCGCAGGGGATCGTCGGCCGGCAGCGGCTCGGCCGCGAACACGTCCGATCCCGCTCCCGCGATCCATCCCTCGTGCAGCGCCCGCACCAGTGCGGACTGGTCGACAATCGCCGCGCGTGAGGTGTTGACGAGATACGCCGTGGACCGCATGTGCCGCAGCTCGCTCTCCCCGATCAGCCCGCGGGAGCGGTCGCTGAGCTGGAGATGGACGGAGACGAAGTCGCCCGCTGCGAGGAGTTCGTCGAGCGAGGCCGCACGGACGACGCCGTGCTCCGCGGCCCGTTCGTCGGTGAGGTTCTCGCTCCAGGCCATGACATCCATGCCGAAGGCCTGTCCCACACGGGCGACCCTGGCGCCGATCCTGCCCAGCCCGAGGAGGGCGAGCCGGCGGCCGTGCAGGTCGGCGCCGAGGGTCGACTGCCAGGGGCCGTTGCCGCGCAGGGCCACGTTCTCCTCGACGACATGGCGGGCAAGACCGAGGATCAGCGCCCAGGTCAGTTCGGCGGGAGGCTCCGAGTTGCTGGCGGTGCCGCAGACGGTGACTCCGTGCCGGGCGGCGGCTTCGAGGTCGATGGACGCGTTGCGCATGCCGGAGGTGATCAGCAGCCGCAGTCGGGGCAGGCGGGCGAGCAACGAGGCGGTGAAAGGGGTGCGTTCGCGCATCGCGACGAGGATCTCGCAGTCGCCGACGGCCTCGGCGACCTCGTCCTCGCAGGCCAGGTGGCGGTCGTGGGAACGGACCTCGACGTCGCCCGCGACGGCCGACCAGTCGGCCAGGGAGAGTGCGACCGCCTGGTAGTCGTCGAGCACGGCACAGCGCAGCGTCATGGGAGCGGAGCGTACCTGGTGGGTACGGTGCGGACATGGACGTGGTGGTGATCGAACCACGGAAGGGACGGCACTGCGCGGAGTGCCGTCAGGGACCGCTGACGATGCACATCCGGGAGTTCAACGCGCCGCTCTGCCTGGTCTGTGCGGATCTCGGGCACCTGGTGTATTTGCCGCGGGGGTCGGCGGCACTCACCCGCCGTGCCCGCGAGGCGAGTTCGCTCTGCGCGGTCGTGGTCCGCTTCAACCGCCGCCGCCGGCGGTACGAGCGTGAGGGCCTGCTCGTCGAGGAGGCGGCGCTGGCACGTGCCGAGTCGGCCTGCCTCGCGGACGCGGAAGCCCGCGCGCGCCGCCGGCAACGGGACGCGGCCCGCCGTGCGGGCGAGGACGTACGCTTCACGGCCGAACTGGCCGCCGAGATCCTGCGGTTGTTCCCCCGCTGTCCGCCCGCCCGCGCCCAGGACATCGCCGCGCACTCCGCGGCCCGCGGCAGCGGCCGGGTGGGCCGCACCGCCGCGGGCCGGTCCCTGGAGACAGGAGCGGTGACAGCCGCGGTGCGGGCCTCCGTACGGCACCTCGACACCGAGTACGACGCGTTGCTGTCCGCCGGAACCGCCCGTAAGGAGGCACGGGCGCGGGTGTCGGCCACGGTCGAGACGGTGCTGGAGTCCTGGCGACGGCCCCCTGGCCGGTAGACGTCGGTGCGGGGGTGTTCTCAGGCCCCGCCGCGGCGGGTCCGCCGGTAGAGCATCGCGCCGCCGAGCAGCAGCGCGGCGCTCGTGGGCACCGCGTAGCCGATCGGCCCGGAGCCGGTGTGGGCGAGCTCGACGTCCGTCTCGGGCAGCGGTGCGACGGCGCGCTCGGTCGGCTCGGGCGGTGCGGGCCGGGGCGGTGTGACCGGGCGCGGCTCGGTGGGCGGCTGTCCGGGGGTGTTGGACGAGGAGTTGCCCACGGAGGCGTTGCCGATACCCACCACGTTCACGGAGTTCCCGGTGACGTTGACCGGCACATCGACCGGAAGCTGGATGCCATTGCCGGACAGGACACCTGGGGAATCCTTTCTGCCGCCCTCGGCGGTGGCTCCTCCCTTCGAGCCGTGTCCGGCAGGCCGGCCGTCGTCCCGCGAGGTGTTCTCGCAGGAGTTGCCGACGGCCGGGTTGAGCAGCCCGACGACGTTGATCGTGTTGCCGCACACATTGACCGGGACGTGCACCGGAAGCTGCACCGTGTTGCCGGCCAGCACACCGGGTGAACCGGCCGCGGCGCCGTCCGCGCCGGAGTCGGCGTGCGCGTGTCCCGTCAGGGCGAGCGCGCCACCCGTGAGCATCACGGTGGCCAGACCCTTTCGGTGAAGCTGCCTCATGGTTCCCTGCCTTCCGGAGAAGTTCGCGGGCAGTCGCCCGCACCGGGAACAACGACGCCATGACGCCATTCGGGTTACGTCGCCCACGCCTTTCACTCCATCGAGTGGGCGGCATTTCGAACTGGGCGCGGTAAGCGGTATCGCCCTTCCGCCGCGCGGACACCCGGCCCACGGGACAGCCCTCAGCCGTCGTATTCCTGGATCCGCTTGCCCTTCCGCCGCTCGGTCAACGCGGGCAGTTCCGCGTTCAGTTCGGCGACGATCTCCGGTACGTCGAGGGTGAGCAGCCGGCGGTCCCGCATGAGGATCCGACCGTCGACGACCGTGGTCGTGACATCGGCGGAGCGCGCGGAAAACACCAGGGCAGCGGCCACATCGTGCAACGGCTGGGTGTGCGGCCCACTCAGGTCGACGAGGATCACATCGGCCCGTCGACCGGGGGCGAGCGAGCCGATCTCGTCCCCGAGTCCTACGGCCCGGGCGCTCTGTGTGGTGGCGTGGCCGAGTGCCTGCCGGGAGGTGAGCCAGGCGGGGTCGTTCTCGGCCGACTTCTGCACGAGAGCGGTCAGCGCCATGCTCTCCCACACGTCCAGGCTGTTGTTCGACGCGGCCCCGTCCGTCGCGAGTCCGACGGCGACACCGGCGGCCGCCAGACCCCGGACGGGCGTGGTGTCCCACGCGAACTTGAGGTAACCCTTCGGCGCGCAGGCGACCCCGATGCGTCCCGTGCCCTCCCGCAGGACGTCCAGGTCCTTCGCGGTGATCCCGGTCCCGTGCGCGATGAGGAGGTCCACGTCGAGCAACCCCGTGCGCTGGAGCACACCGATGGGCGTACGGCCGTACCGCTCCAGGCTGTTGTCGGTCTGCGCCCGGTTCTCGGCGGCGTGGAGGTGGACGAGCAGCCCGTGCCTGCGTGCGAGCTCGGCGGTCACCACGAGGTCGTCGTCGTCCACGGTGTACGGCGCGTGCGGCGCGAGCGAGGTGGTGATCCGGCCGTCCGCCGCGCCCCGCATCCGCAGCGCGAAGTCCAGGGAGCGCTCGCGCCCTTCGGCACCCTGGCTGGAGAAGAAGGCCCAGCCGAGATTGGCCCGCAGTCCGCTGTCGCCCACCGCGGCGGCCACCCGGTCCATCGAGAAGTAGTGATCGGCGAAGGTGGTCACCCCGCCGCGGATCATCTCGGCGCACGCCAGCCTCGCGCCGAGTTCGACGACGCGGTCGGTGAGGTTGGACTCGATCGGCCAGATCCAGTCGTTGAACCACTCCTCGACGGGCATGTCCTCGGCGATCCCCCGCAGGGCGACCATGGGCGAGTGGGTGTGGCAGTTGATCAGGCCGGGCATGGCCAGCTGCCCGCGCCCGTCGATGCGCTCCACGGCCTCGATCGAGGCGGCTTCGCGCGTGGAGGTGACGGCATCGATCACTCCCCCGCGCACCACGACGGCAGCGTCCTGCGCGAAGTGGATCTGCCCGTCGTCGTCGTGCACCAGGGCGGTGCACCCGTCGATGACAAGATCAACCATCCGGTTCTCCCTCCGGCTTGCGGCCTGCGGCCGCTGACCTCTGTGCCCGGCAGTCACCTTCCGAACGGCCGGCGTTCCCGTGCGGGTGGTGTCCGGCCGACATGCGCCGTCTGCCGGGCACACCGGCACGGACCTTGCCACAGTGAGGGCGCGCCCGGCAGACCGCCGTGCGGACGCCGGACGGAGGGATCCATCCGTGCCCACCCCGAAGCAGCGCTCACTGCTGACCGCCGCCGGTGCCGTTGCCGCCGTGCGGACCCTGGCGGCGCCGTCCGCCACCGCGGCGCTCGACGGCCCGGAGGCCGCGGCGGCCGCGCAAGTACCCGCCATGGTGGCGGAGATGCCGACCGGGGTGACGGAGGTACCGGCCGCGGTGAGGGAGGTACAGGCCGCGGCGACCGGGAGTGCCTACGTCGAGACCCGGCTCTTCTTCGGCACGGAGCGTCCCGACGGCGGACCCGATGTCACCGACGAACAGTTCATGGCCTTCGTCGACCGCAGCGTCACCCGGGCTTCCCGGACGGGCTGACAGTCCAGGACGGCCGCGGGCAGTGGCGTGATGCCAACGGCACGATCGAGAAGGAGCGTTCGTACGAGCTGACCCTGTTGTACCCGGCGTCGCAGGCCGGTTCTCGCGGACCGCTGATCGAGCGGATCCGCGAGGCGTACCGGGCGGCGTACGGACAGGAGTCGGTGGCCCGCCTCGACGAGCCGACCCTCGCCGACTTCTGAACCCGCCTTCGCAAGGCCCCTCCCAAAACCCGAGAACCCTCAGAACGATGCCGGATCCGAGGCGGGCGAGCGGCGCTCCGCGGACCCCTCCCGCTTCCCCGAGCCGGACCGGCTCGACACGGCCTCGCGCCTCCGGCCGTCCGCAGGAGAAGAGCGGGCACCATCAACTCGTCCTGACTGAGCCGGTCTCGCCCTTCTCCGCTACGGCGATCAGCAGCTCGCTCGCCGGATCGTCCATGGTCATAAGGACAGCCCGGGCAAGGTCTTCTGACGGGCCGTCGGGGCTGGGGGCTGCGGGGCCGACCTACGCAAATACAGCTGCCTGTCGGGCCTGACATACCCGTGAGTGAGCTGTGAGACGTACGGTCGGCACGGTCGGACGCGACACCGAAGGGGCCCGCCGCTCGGCACGCCGCTCCGACGGTCATGAGCCGTCCGTCGAGGTGTCCGTCGCCGAAGATGACGAAAGGCAAGGAGTACACCGACTCTCCTTGCCACTCTTAACTTATAGCGCACCGGGGGGCTTGCGGCAAGGCCCCCGTCGTACCGCAGAATCGTCCGCCGAAGCCGGAACCTGCGGAAATGGGTGTCACTGAATGCGTGTTCTGTTGTCGACGTACGGCTCGCTCGGGGATGTCGAGCCCGTGGCGGGGCTCGCGGTGCGGTTCCGGGCGCTCGGCGCGAGGCGCGGGTGTGCGCACCCAGAACCGACAAGCCCGGCAGACTCCGGCCGGCAACGGCCACGGAGTCCACGTCAGGCCGTGCCCGGCCCGCCATGGCCCCCGACTTCGTCACCCCGGTGCGGACGGCCTGCCGCGCGCGACGGACGCAAGCGATCTCAGTTCGGAGCTGATGCATGACCCCCCTGACCACCAGTGCGTTCGACCTTCCCGACCGTCTCGCCTCCAAGGCCGACCCGACGCTGATTGACGGCGACGAGCAGCACTTCGCGGCCATCGCGCAGTGCCTCGCTCAGTCGATCGCCGAGCTGTCCGACCGCCTCGACGCGGAGCGCCGGACACCCGGCGGCATCGGCCGGCAGGCCATGGACCGGGACATCGAGGTCCACCGGCTGACCGCACGCCTGCGCGCGCTGCGCCGCTTCGGCCTGGACCTGTGCCTCGGGCACATGGTCACCGAGGACGGCGACGAGCCCCTGTACGTCGGACGGCTCGGCCTGACCGACAGCGAGGGCCGCCGGCTGCTGCTCGACTGGCGCTCCCCCGCCGCCGAGCCGTTCTTCGGAGCCACACACGCGAACCCCATGGGCCTGGCGAGCCGCCGCCGGTACCGCTGGACCCGCGGCCGGATCAGCGACTACTGGGACGAGGTGTTCACTCCGGACGGGTTCGTCGGGCACGCAGCGCTGGACGACCAGTCCGCCTTCATCGCCAGCCTGGGCAGCAACCGGTCGACACGTATGCGGGACGTGCTCGGCACCATCCAGGCCGACCAGGACGCCATCATCCGTGCGGGCTCCCGCGGCGCTCTCGTCGTCGACGGCGGTCCGGGCACGGGAAAGACCGTCGTCGCGCTGCACCGCTCCGCCTACCTCCTCTACTCCGACCCCCGCCTCGGGCACCGCCGGGGCGGAGTCCTGTTCGTCGGTCCGCACCAGCCCTATCTGGGATACGTCGCCGACGTGCTCCCCAGCCTCGGAGAGGAGGGCGTGCAGACCTGCACCCTGCGGGACCTCGTCACCGAGGGAGCCACGGCGGCGATCGAGGCCGATCCGGAGGTGGCCCGTCTCAAATCGTCCGCGAACCTGGTCAAGGCGATCGAGTCTGCCGTCCGGTTCTACGAGGAGCCGCCCACGAAGGGGATGACGGTCACGACCCACTGGTCCGACATCCGGCTGAGCGCCGACGACTGGGCCTCGGCATTCGAGTCGGCACCCGGCATTCCGCACAACGAGGCGCGTGACCAGGTCTGGGAGGAGCTGGTCACCATCCTGGTGGACCATCACGACGGTGACGCCCCGGAGGACCTGCTCCGCAAGTCCCTGCGGCGGAACCGGGAACTGCTGACGGCCTTCGACCGCGCGTGGCCGCTGCTCGAAGCGGCCGACCTCGTCGGGGACCTGTGGTCGGTCCCTGCCTATCTGCGGATGTGCGCGCCCTGGCTCGACCGCGACGAGGTGCGCACGCTTCAGCGCGAGGACGCCCAGGCCTGGACGGTGTCCGACCTGCCGCTCCTGGACGCGGCCCGGCAACGGCTCGGCGACCCGGAGACGGCACGGCGCAAGCGACGGCACGAAGCGGCCGTCGCCGCCGAACGGGAGCGCCGGGCCGACGTCATCGACATCCTGCTGCGGGACACCGAGATCGACGAGAGCCAGGGCGCGATGGGGATGCTGCACGGGAAGGATCTCCAGGACACCCTGATCGACGAGAGCGGACTGCCCGGCGCCGAACCGGACCTGCTCGCCGGCCCGTTCGCGCACGTCGTCGTGGACGAGGCTCAGGAACTCACCGACGCGGAGTGGCAGATGCTGCTGCTGCGGTGCCCGTCCCGGAGCTTCACCATCGTCGGCGATCGCGCCCAGGCCCGGCACGGGTTCACCGAGTCGTGGCAGGAACGGCTCGAACGCATCGGGCTCGACCGGATCAACCTGGCCTCCCTGAGCATCAACTACCGGACGCCGGAAGAGATCATGACGGAGGCCGAGCCGGTCATCCGGGCCGCACTGCCGGACGCCAACGTGCCGACCTCCATCCGCAGCGGCGGCGTCCCCGTCGTGCACGGATCGGCTGCGGATCTGAGCTCGGTCCTCGACACCTGGCTCGCCGCCCATGACGACGGAATCGCCTGCGTCATCGGCGATCCCGCCTTCCGGGCGACGTCCCGCGTCCGGTCGCTGACTCCGGAGCTGTCGAAGGGTCTCGAGTTCGACCTGGTCGTCCTGGTCGACCCGCAGGCGTTCGGCCAGGGCATCGAGGGGGCGGTCGACCGCTACGTCGCGATGACCCGGGCGACGCAGCAACTCGTGATCCTCACGAGCTCCTGACACGGGTCGTCCCGTACGCCGGGCGGGTCGGCGAGCCGGTCCGGTCAGCGAGCAGGCCCGGCCAGTGAGCACGCCCGGTCTGTGAGCCGGTCCGGTCTGTGAGCAGGCCGGGTCAGTGAACCGGTCCGGCCGGCGCGGGTCCGTCGACCGGGCCGCCCCGTGCCGGACGCCCCGGGCCCGTCATCTGCCCAGCAGCGCGGTGAGCGCGCCCACCGGGTCGGCGTCGGGCGTGCCGCGGGGCCACCAGTCCTCGCGGTCGGTGTCGGACTCGTAGCCGTACCAGAGGCCGTCGCGGCCGAAGCGCAGTTGGAGCGAGCGCGTCGAGAGGTGGTTGCGCCAGGGACGGAAGTGCGGGAAGTCGGCGGCGACGAGCGCGGGCCGGGCGCGGTCGAAGGGACCGGCGGGCGGGTCCCACGGTTCCTCCAGCACTTCGAGGGCGGCCCGGCCGCCCTGCCGCCACGCGGCGACCGCCCGGGCCAGATCGGTGGGCGTACGACCGGTGGCGGCGGCGAGGTCCCGGTAGAGCGCGCGGGTGGACGCGGTCAGCCCCGAGCCCGGGTGAGCGGCGGCCAGTCGGATCGCGTCCTGCCAGGTGGTGAGTCCGGCGATGGGGTCGGAGCCGGTGACGAGGATGGTGTGGGCACGGGCGGCGGCCTCGGTGGCGAGCAGATCGAGGGCGAGCGAGTCGAGCCCGCGGCTGCTTGCGCCGGGACCTTCGGGGTATGCCGGCGGCCGCCCCGGGTGGAGGGGCACGGGGAACGGCGGCGGCAGGACCGGGAGCGTGCGAGCCGCGACGGCCTCGCGGGCCGGGACCGTCGGTACGGGTGCGGCCGTCGCGGCAGTGCTCCGCTCGGCGGCCGACCTGGTCGCGTTGCGGTGCGCGAGGGCGGCGAGGATCTCCCGCTCGCCCATGCCGCGCATGAGGAACAGGACGAAGGGGTCCTCGTCGAGCAGCCGGGCCGTCTGGTAGCAGAGCGCGGCAGCGTGCTTGCAGGGGTAACCGTCGTCCGGACAGGAGCAGTCGGGGATCAGATCGCCCGGCGTCGGCAGGAGGTCCGCCACCTGCGCCAGCGCGTGCGGCACATCCTTGTCGAGCAGGGCCGCGATGTGGTCGGGCCGGGAGGCCGCGGCCGCGAGGAAGTCGTCCCAGTCGTCGTCGGTGAGCGTCCGCAGTCTGATCTCCGTGCGGTACGGGCGGGGTCTGCTGCCGTGGACGTACGCCATGACACGGCCGGGGGTGACCGTGATCGCGTCGACATGGCCGCGGCTCGCATACGCCCGGCCCCTGACCAGTCTGGCCCGGTCCAGGGCGGTGTCCTCCAGCGCGTCCACCCAGGCGTTCCCCCACCAGCTGGCGGCGAAGTCCTCACCCGCGAGGGGCTGGAGCGCGGGGAACGTGCGCCGGCGGTCGTCGTGGCGGGCGGGTCCCGTGGTGCGGTTGCGCGGGGTCATGACGGCCTCCGCAGGGAGACGAGGTCGGCCAGCTCTCGGTCGGTCAGCTCGGTCAGGGCGGCCTCGCCCGAGCCGAGGACCGCGTCCGCCAGGGCCCGTTTGGCGGCGAGCATGTCCGCGATCCTGTCCTCCACGGTGCCTTCCGCGATCAGCCGGTGGACCTGGACCGGCTGGGTCTGGCCGATGCGGTAGGCCCGGTCGGTCGCCTGCTCCTCGACCGCCGGGTTCCACCAGCGGTCGTAGTGGATGACATGGCCGGCGCGCGTCAGGTTCAGTCCGGTGCCGGCCGCCTTCAGCGACAGGATGAACACGGGTGCGCCGCCGGACTGGAAGCGGTCCACCATGCGCTCGCGCTCCGCCACCGGCGTCCCTCCGTGGAGGAGCTGGGTCGGGATCGCCCGTGCGGCGAGATGGTCGGCGAGCAGCCGGGCCATGGCGACGTACTGGGTGAAGACGAGAACCGAGCCGTCCTCGGACAGGATCGTCTCCAACAGCTCGTCCAGCAAGGCGAGTTTGCCGGAGCGACCGGCCAGCCGCACGGCGCCGGCGCCCGGCTCGCCGCCGCGGCGCGCGTGGTCCCCCGGGGCGGCACGCCGCTCCTTGGGCGCGCGCTCCTTGAGGAACTGCGCCGGGTGGTTGCAGATCTGTTTGAGGTCGGTGAGGAGCTTCATCACCAGGCCACGGCGCGCGATGCCCTCGGCGCCCTCGATCGCGGCCATCGTCTCGCGGACGACCGCTTCGTACAGCGAGGCCTGCTCACGGGTGAGCGCCACGGGATGGTCGGACTCGGTCTTGGGCGGCAGTTCGGGCACGATGCCGGGATCGGACTTCTTGCGGCGCAGCAGGAAGGGCCGCACCAGCCGGGACAGCCGCTCGACGGCTTCCTCGTCCTCGCCGTGCTCGACGATGCGCGCGTGCCGGGAGCGGAACGCCTTGAGCGGTCCGAGGAGTCCGGGCGTCGTCCAGTCCAGCAGGGCCCACAGCTCCGAGAGGTTGTTCTCCACGGGGGTGCCGGTCAGCGCGACCCTGGCGGGTGACGGGATGGTGCGCAGAGCCTTCGCCGTGGCCGAGAAGGGGTTCTTGACGTGCTGGGCCTCGTCGGCGATCACCATGCCCCAGGTGTGTCCGGCCAGTTGTTCCGCGCTGGTGCGCATCGTGCCGTAGGTCGTGAGGACGAAGCCGCCTCCGGATTCCGGGAGGGTCCGGTCGGCACCGTGGAAGCGGCGGACCGGCACGCCGGGGGCGAACCGGGCGATCTCGCGCTGCCAGTTGCCGAGGAGTGATGCGGGGCAGACGACGAGGGTGGGGGCGGAGCGCTCGCGCCGCAGATGGAGCGCGATCACCGTGACCGTCTTGCCGAGGCCCATGTCGTCGGCGAGGCAGCCGCCGAGACCGAGCGAGGTCATCAGGTCCAGCCAGGCCAGACCGCGCAGTTGGTAGTCGCGCAGGGTGGCGGTGAGTCCCTCGGGGGGTGGGACCGGTGCGGCGCCGGCCGTGAGCCGGTCACGCAGAGCGGCCAGCGCGCCGGTGGGCACCGCCTCCACGGTCTCGCCGTCGACCTCCGCGGTGCCGGTCAGCGCCACGGCCAGCGCGTCAACGGGCTGCAGCAGCCCCAGCTCCCGCTTCCGTGCCTTGCGCACGAGGTCGGGGTCGACCACGACGAACTGGTCCCGCAGCCGCACGACCGGGCGGTGCGACTCGGCCAGCGCGTCCATCTCCTTCTCGGTCAGCGGATCGCCGTCGAGGGCCAACTGCCAGTTGAACGCGAGCAGTTCCTCGCTGTCGAAGAAGGGGGTGCCGTCTGTCGCCGAGCCCGGCGCGGGCCGTACGACGGCGGCGGCCGACAAAGAGCGCACGAGGTCCCGGGGCCAGTGGACGGCGACGCCGGCGGCGGCGAGCCGTGTCGCGCCCGGCCCGAGCAGGTCGTACAACTCGCTCTCGGTGAGCGGCAGCACATCCGGGATGTCCCGCTCCAGCAGTCCGGCGAGCGGCGGCCAGACCCGGGCGGCACGGCGCAGCGCGAGCACCGCGTCGATCCGGGCACGGGGGCCGAAGTGCTGGTCGCCGTCGCCCGCCCACAGCCGGGCCGCGTCGATGACGAGCGTCGGGTCGGCGAGGCTGTGCACCTGGACGAGAGCCGCTCCCGCACTGCGCTCGGCGTCCTCCTCCGCGTCCGCGATGTCGAAGAGTTCGAAAGCCGACAGGTCCAGCCGCAGAGACACCCGCACTCCGGCGTCCATGCCCGCCGCGGCCTCCGCGGCCCATTCCCGCGCCCCCGGCAGATGCTGGGCCTCCTCGGCCGCGAACGGCGCGCCCGCCGCGAAGGCCGCGGCCGGTGTACGGGGAAGAGCGTCGGCCACCGCGTCGAAGAAGGCCCGCACCAGGGTCTCCGGTTCGGGCAGGTGCGGGGGCTGCGGGCCGGGCACGGGGACGGCGTGTGCCTCGTACGGCATGGCGGCGGCAATGGCGCGCAGCTGGGCGATGTCGTCCGCGTCCAGCGGGCCCGCACGCCAGGCGTCGTGATCGGTCGGGGTCAGCCCCGGCAGCAGCCGGCCGCGCGCCACCAGATGCAGCGCGTGCAGCGCGGCCGCACCCCAGCCGGCGGTGGCGGGATGCGCACCGGGACGATGGCGAGCCTGCGCCAGCAGCGGAACGGCCTCGGCGACGGACAGCAGCACGGCGGGCACAGTACGCACCGCCACACTCCCGCCCGGAAGGTCCGGCCCGGCGTCCGGCGCGGCGGGTCCAGGTCCAGGTCCAGGTCCAGGTCCAGGTCCAATGACGGTGATCTCCGCAGCCGCGTCACGCAGCCGGTCGCCGTCCGGGTCCCAGAAGGCGACCCGACCCTCACGCGGGAGCGCTGCCGGAAGGAACACGGCGGCGCAGCCGTGCAGCGCAGGCGTCGCCTCGGACGTCATCGGGTCACCTCCCACCCATCGGTCGTGCAGTGGAGCACTGATCTACGACCTTACGGGCGGGGTCTGACAATGACTGCCGACAGCGGTGCGGGTGCGCGGCGGGACAGGTTCGGCCGCGGCGATCAGGCAGTCGGCGGCAGCGGACGTACGGATGGCCGGGCCTCGCCTACCGCGTGCCGCCGACCGGCTCGCGGCCCGCCGCGTCCCCGGCGGTCGGGTCGGCGGGTGAGCCCCCGGGCCCAGGCGCACCTCCGGGTCCGGCCTCCGGCACGCCCGGCGACTCCGCCACCATCTCGCGTCCGGCCTCCGGCACGCCCAGCGACTCCGGCACCACCTCGGGTCCGGCCTCCGGCACGCCCAGCGACTCCGGCACCGGCTTCGGCTCCTGCGCCGGCTCCGTCTCCACTGCCGGCCCACCCACCGCCGCTCCCGGCGCCGGTGGAGCCATGGACTGTCGACCCGGTTCGGGCTGTGCGGCAGCGCCCGCCTGGGCCACGGCCACCGGAACCGGCTGCTGGGCGCGTTCCAGGAAGCGCAGGAGTTCCACCGGGAAGGGCAGCACCAGGGTGGAGTTCTTCTCCGCGGCGACCGCCACCACGGTC